>JAQXHC010000012.1 GCA_029007035.1 Oscillospiraceae bacterium | reverse complement strand
AGAACTATAAAAAGAAGAACTGTTTCACTTCAGGAAAAAGGTATTTTGCGTCGCAAGAATGGTAAGCGTAATGGACAATGGGAAATTCTTGATGATATCTTTTAGGAATTTACTATATACGAAAATTAATAATATAATTTTCCGCAGCCTGAGCTGCGGTATATTGTTATATTTTTCAAATAAATTTTCTCAGAAATTATTGTTAGCCCAGGTTAACAGAATTCTTGTTATACACATATTTTTTCGATAAAACAACATGACATTTATATCTCATTTTTGCAAAATTGATGTCAAATTGATGTATTTTCCCTTAAAAACACAAAAAATAGACGTTCTCGAAACCTCGAAAACGCCTATATTACGTTGGTTGCGGCGGCTGGATTTGAACCAACGACCTTCGGGTTATGAGCCCGACGAGCTACCTAGCTGCTCCACACCGCGATATTGTGTCTAACTCATATGACTTTATTATTATATCATCATAGAAAACAAAAGTCAAGGGATTTCGATAAATTTTTATTATTTAACTAAAGTGCAAGATCAAGTTTATTTATATAACAATGTGTACACTTATAATATTATGGAAATTGCATTTAACATCAAATTTCGATTTTCACATTTATACTTGACAAATATGCTGAAAGGCGATATAATATAAAAAGCAAAGGCTGGGAAGGGAAGAAGTAGGCTGATTCCGATGCAAAGAGAGCCGATGGTTGGTGTAAGTCGGTGTGACGGTTTGTCGAATGTAGTCCCGGAGCTCTGTGGGTGAAATAGAAGTAGTCCATGGCGTGATTCTCACGTTATAGGGAATGCAGTTGTATGACTGCACAGAGTGCGGAGCAGTTTCGTTATGCTCCGAATTCAGGTGGTAACACGGACAATTGTTCGCCCTGAACCTAATAACAGGTTCGGGGCGTTTTTATTTCCTGGACCGAAAAATGCAAAGGAGTAAATCAAATGGCAAAAGAACTTGCAAAGTCTTATAATCCAAAGGATTTTGAGGACAGAATCTACAGCGCATGGAATGAAAAGGGATGCTTTCGTGCTGAGGCAGACCCGAAGAAGACACCGTATACAATAGTAATTCCTCCTCCGAACATTACCGGACAGCTGCACATGGGGCACGCTCTTGACGAGACATTACAGGATATTCTTATCCGTTGGAAGAGAATGAGCGGCTATTCTGCACTCTGGCTTCCGGGAACAGACCATGCTGCTATTGCGACTGAGGCAAAAATCGTTGAGGCAATGCGTAAGGAAGGCGTCACCAAGGAGGATTTAGGCCGTGAAGGCTTCATGGAACGTGCATGGGCATGGAAGAAGCAGTACGGCGGACGTATCGTCGAACAGCTGAAAAAACTTGGTTCGTCCTGTGACTGGTCAAGAGAACGTTTCACTATGGATGAGGGATGCTCCAAGGCAGTTAAGGAAGTTTTTGTTAAATACTACGAAAAAGGACTTATTTACAGAGGGGAACGCATTATTAACTGGTGCCCTCACTGTAAGACCTCACTTTCCGATGCAGAAGTTACTTATGAAGATCAGGCAGGTCATTTCTGGCATCTCCGCTACAAGATTAAAGACAGCGATGGTTATCTTGAGCTTGCTACAACACGTCCCGAAACACTTCTCGGCGATACAGCTGTTGCAGTTAATCCCGCGGATGAGCGTTACAAGGACTTAGTTGGAAAGACAGTTATTCTTCCGATCGTTCACAGGGAGATACCAATTGTTGCCGACGAGTATGTTGAAATGGATTTCGGAACAGGCGTTGTAAAAATTACACCTGCTCACGATCCCAATGACTTTGAAGTCGGACTTCGTCATAAGCTTCCTATTATAAATGTTATGAATGATGATGCGACTATCGTTGACGACTATCCGAAATATGCAGGCATGGACAGATACGAGGCTCGTAAGGCAATCGTTGCCGACCTTGAAGCAGAAGGGGCTCTCGTCAAAATAGAAGAATACAGTCACAATGTCGGTACATGCTACAGATGCGGAACTACGGTTGAGCCAAAGGTTTCAACACAATGGTTTGTAAAAATGAAACCCCTTGCTCAGCCTGCAATTGATGCAGTAAAGAACGGCGAAACCAAATTTGTTCCCGAGCGTTTTGACAAGATTTACTTCCATTGGCTTGAAAATATCAGAGACTGGTGTATATCCCGTCAGATCTGGTGGGGACATCAGATTCCTGCATTCTACTGCGACGAATGCGGTGAAATGGTTGTAACCAAAGAGGATAAGGCAATCTGTCCGAAATGCGGAAAGCCTATGAGACAAGATCCCGACACTCTTGATACATGGTTCAGCTCAGCTCTGTGGCCGTTTTCCACTCTCGGCTGGCCGGATAATACGGAAGATCTGAAGTATTTCTATCCCACGAATACACTTGTAACAGGATATGACATTATTTTCTTCTGGGTAATCCGTATGATGTTCAGCGGACTTGAAAACATGGGAAAAGTGCCCTTTGACACAGTTTTGATTCATGGACTTGTCCGTGATTCTCAGGGACGAAAAATGTCAAAATCTCTTGGAAACGGCATTGATCCCCTTGAGGTAATAGACGAATACGGTGCGGACGCTCTGAGATTCATGCTCGCAACAGGAAATTCTCCTGGAAATGATATGCGATATATCGACGAAAAAGTAAAGGCTGCCCGTAATTTTGCTAATAAGCTCTGGAATGCTTCACGATTCATTATGATGAATCTTCCTGATGATTTTGAGTTCAGGGGACTTCCCGATACCCTCGCACTTGAGGATAAATGGCTCATAAATAAGTTCAACAGGCTTGCAAAGGAAGTTAATGAAAATCTTGAAAAATTCGAGCTTGGAATTGCCTCTACAAAGATTTATGATTTCATCTGGGACGTATACTGTGACTGGTACATCGAGCTGACAAAGCCGAGAATTCAGGCTGGCGGAGAGTCTATGGCAAATACACAGGCGGTTCTCGTATGGGCAATGCAGGGAATGCTGAAGCTTCTTCATCCGTTCATGCCTTTTATTACCGAGGAAATATGGCAGGTTCTTACAAATGGTGCGAGCATGATTATCCTCGAAACCTATCCGACCTATGACAGCTCAATTAATTTTGACGAAGATGAAAGAAACTTCGAGAAAATTATTTCTGCAATCAAGGCGGTCAGAAATACACGTACTGAAATGAACGTACCTCCGTCGGTTAAGGCTAAACTGTTTATTGAGACTGCGGACGCGGAGCTGTTCAGTTCGTGCAGTCTGTTCTTTGAAAAGCTTGCTTCGGCTTCGGATGTTGAGACGGGTGACAAGTTTGATATTCCTGATTCCGCAAATGCCGTAACCGATTCTGCGAGAATATTTATTCCCATGGATGAGCTTGTTGACAAGGAAAAGGAAATCGCTCGTCTTGAAAAGGAAAAAGCAAAGGTTCAGAAAGACATCGACTTCCTCAGCGGAAAACTCAATAATCAGGGCTTTATTGCCAAAGCTCCCGAGAAGCTCATTGAAGCGGAAAAAGCAAAGCTCACAAAGGCAGAGGAAAAAATGGCTAAGATTATCAGTTCCATTGAAGCTTTCAGAAAATAATCGGAGGATATATAGATGATTAAACATATTGTAATGTTCAAGCTCAGGGAAGCGGACGGAAGAAGCGAATACGAAAACGCACTGGAAGCTCAAAAGCGCTTTGAAGCCGTAATAAACGGTGTTACGCAGATGAAAAAGGGCAAGCTTGTTATTAATTCGAAGGACGCTCCCGGCAGTAACTATACAATTGCACTGATATGCGATTTTGAAACGGTTGATGACCTGAATGCTTATCAGGTTCACCCCGTTCACAAAGAGTTCGGAGCGTTCATCGCAAATATCAAGGAATCACGAGCCTGTATAGATTACGAAATATAAACAAAAGGGACAGCCGATGTGCTGTCCCGAAATTTAGGTGATAAAATGAATTTTGATGAATGCATGAATTATATCGGCTCATACAGCCGTCTCGGGAAAAAAGTCACCGACCTTTCAAGGGCGGCAGAGCTTATGGAACGTGTGGGAAATCCGCAGAACGATTTAAAATTCGTCCATATTGCAGGCACGAACGGAAAAGGTTCGACACTAGAATATATTGCCAATGCGCTGATTATTTCGGGATATAAAACAGGGGAGTTCACATCGCCGTATGTAACTCATTTTACAGACAGAATCCGTATAAACTCAGCTGAAATTGATGAAAAATCTCTTGGAGAAATATGTGAATTTGTCAGTGAAAGAGCCGCTGAAAGAGAATATTCTCAATTTGAAATCACAATGGCAATCGCTATGCTCTGGTATAAGCGTGAAAAATGTGACGTGGTAGTGCTTGAAGCTGGGATCGGAGGACTCCTCGATTCAACAAATGTAATTCCTTCACCTTTGTTGTCGGTTATTACGTCTGTATCACTTGATCATACATCAATTCTGGGAAATACCGTTGAAGAAATTGCAGTTCAGAAAGCCGGTATAATTAAGAAAAAATCGATTACTGTCCTTTCCATGGATAATGAAAAAAGTGTAACAAATATTATCAGAAGAACTGCCGGAAAAAAAGGGAGCTTTTTTGTTCAGCCGCTTTCATGCAATCTGAAATATCTAAGCAGCGATTCAGACGGAGTTCGCTTTATATACAAAAAGAAAGAGTATAAAACTGCTATGGCAGGCAGTTTTCAAATGTATAATGCTGTTACTGCAATTGAATCGTGCTGGTATCTTAGAACAGTCTGGGGATTTAAAATTTCTGATGAGAATATAAAAAAATCAATCAGTAATGCTCGTGTAAAGGCGCGTGCGCAATATATTGACGGCAATCCGCCTGTTATAGTGGACGGAGGGCATAATCCGAGCGGGATAACCGCCTTTTCACAATTAATTTTGAGCGAGCGTTATCAAGGCAGAAAAATTTATACTGTAATGGGAATGTCCGGAACTAAGGATTATCATCAATGTGTAATTCAGATAACAGCCGTATCCGATATGATTTTTTTTGTCGATGATTTTACAGAGAACTGTGTTTCTGCCAAAATTCTTGCAGATATAGCAGGGGAGTATATCCCTGCTGAGGCATGCACTTTGACTGAAGCTCTTGAAAAATCAAAAAGACTCGCCCGGGAAAATAATGGTATTGTTGTAGTCTGCGGTTCTCTATATCTTGCAAGCAGTTATTTGAATAAGAATACCGGTAACAATATTACAAACAACTGAATTACAGCACTGCAAAATTAGTGCAATATGCCTAAAATCTTAAAAATCAAAATTTTAGTGGGAAAAAGTGTTGCAAAATTAAAGTGCGAGTGGTATAATTTATTTGAGCTGTGAAAGCAGTATCTTATTAAAGGAGGTTTTTTAACAATGGCGTTAAAAAATCAGTATTTAATCGATTTATTAGAAAATGTTAAGAAAAGAAATCAGGGTGAGCCGGAATTCATTCAGGCTGTAACAGAGGTTCTTGAAACTCTTGAGCCTGTTGTAGAAAGAAGACCCGACCTCGTAGAAGCAGGTGTACTCGACAGACTTGTTGAGCCTGAGAGACAGATACTGTTCAGAGTTCCCTGGGTTGACGACAACGGTAAGGTTCAGGTAAACAGAGGCTTCCGTGTACAGTTCAACTCAGCTATCGGACCTTATAAGGGCGGTATCAGACTTCACCCCTCAGTATATCTTGGAATTATCAAATTCCTCGGTTTCGAACAGGTATTCAAGAACAGCCTTACAACTCTGCCTATGGGCGGCGGCAAGGGCGGTTCCGATTTCGACCCCAAGGGCAAGAGTGACGGAGAAGTTATGCGTTTCTGTCAGAGCTTTATGACTGAGCTTTGCAAGCACATC
Organism: Oscillospiraceae bacterium; assembly: GCA_029007035.1. Lineage (GTDB taxonomy): Bacteria > Bacillota > Clostridia > Oscillospirales > Ruminococcaceae > Ruminococcus. The sequence continues at coordinate 89,584 of JAQXHC010000012.1, read as the reverse complement.
GGTGCTGACCTTGACGTTCCCGCAGGTGATATCGGCACAGGTGCAAGAGAAATCGGATATATGTTCGGTCAGTACAAGAGAATCAGAAATGAATTTACAGGTGTTCTTACAGGTAAAGGACTTACTTTCGGCGGTTCACTTGCAAGAACAGAAGCTACCGGTTTTGGTCTTTGCTACTTTACAAATGAAATGCTTCAGGCTAACGGCATGAGCTTTGAGGGCAAGACTGTTGTTATCTCCGGTTCCGGCAACGTTGCAATTTATGCTACACAGAAGGCTACAGAGTATGGTGCAAAGGTTGTAGCATTGTCTGATTCAAACGGATATATTTACGATAAAGATGGTATCAAGCTTGATGTTGTAAAGGAAATCAAGGAAGTAAGACGCGGCAGAATCAAGGAATATCTCGACGTAGTTCCGTCTGCTGAGTATCATGAAGGCTGCAAGGGTATCTGGACAATTCCCTGTGACATTGCTCTGCCCTGCGCTACACAGAATGAAATCGATGGAGAAAGCGCTGCAATTCTCGTTAAGAACGGATGCAAAGCTGTTTCAGAGGGTGCAAATATGCCTTCAACTCCTGAAGCAATTGAAACTTACCTCAGTAACGGTATTCTTTACGGACCTGCAAAGGCTGCTAATGCCGGCGGTGTAGCTACATCCGGTCTTGAGATGAGCCAGAACAGCGAAAGACTTTCATGGACATTCGAGGAAGTTGACGCTAAGCTTCACGGCATCATGAAGAATATCTTCAAGTCATGCGACGAGGCAGCTAAGGAATACGGTATGCCCGGAAATTATATGGCAGGTGCAAACATCGCAGGCTTCCTCAAGGTTGCCGAGGCAATGAAAGCACAGGGTTGTGTCTGATTTTAAAATTAGAATTTAATCCTGCCATTAGTGTAGTTGCTGTATAGAATTGTATTAAAAAGCCATTTTTGACACATCGAATCAAAAATGGCTTTTTTCATTACTTCTTTATGGGTGTTTCATTTTTCGGAAGACTTTTTTCAAAAATTACCATAATTTTAATGAATAGAGACATGAACCAGAGCAATAATAGAATCATGACAATATAAATGTATTGTCGAAATTCCGAATAAAGAGGTGTTCTCAATGTGGGACAGAATTGCTCTGATTCTTCTTATTATCGGAGGAATTAACTGGGGGTTAGTGGGAATTTTCCAATTTGACCTGGTCGCATGGCTGTTCGGAGGCGCCGGAAGTATACTCAGCCGAGTTGTATATATACTCGTGGCGATTTCCGCAGTATGGTGCATATCATTGCTTTTCAGAACAAATGAAGAGCTCGCTGTAAGCACAACAACAGACCGATAAAAGATATATACTATATTCATTCTGTGAAATTAGTGTAATTCGCGTCTTTGATGCCGCAGACGCAAACAAAAAGGGAGGTTAAAAACCTCCCTTTATTTTATAAAATTATTCGCTGACGTAAGGAAGAAGAGCGATGTGTCTTGCTCTCTTGATTGCAACAGTGAGTTCGCGCTGATGATAAGCGCAGGTGCCTGTTACACGTCTCGGAAGAATCTTAGCGCGCTCAGTCATGCACTTTCTGAGCTTGGCAAGATCCTTGTAGTCGATTTTCTCAACTCTGTCAGCGCAGAACATACAAACCTTCTTGCGCGGCTTCTTTGAGGGACGAGAATTTCTTTCTCTTTCCATGACATATACCTCCATTCAATATAAAGTAAAAGTTAGAACGGAACATCTCCGTCGCTTAAAATTTCCTCGAAATCACCGAGATTACCGTAAGCCATATTATCATTATTCTGAGCCGGCTGCTGTGGAACTGCCTGCTGCTGAACAGGTGCGGACTGATAGTTATTGCTGTATCCGTTGCCGGATGGAGCAGAGTAGCCTGAAGTTCCGGTTTCGGACTTAGACCCCGTAAATTCTACATTATCGACAAAAACTTCGGTAGTATAATGAGTAACATCCGAGTGATTTCTGTCGGTATAACTGCCTGTTCTGAGATTTCCCTCAATGCATATCATACTGCCTTTTTTAAAATAGCGTGAAATAAATTCCGCCTGCTGACGCCATGCGACGCATGTAATAAAATCGGCTTGTCTTTCACCGCTGTTCTTATCAACAAATCTTCTGTTAACAGCAACGGTGAATCTGCATGAAGAAATACCGCTCTGAGTCTGGCGAAGTTCGGGATCTGCCGTAAGTCTGCCCATGAGAATAACCTTGTTCATCTGACCGCCTCCTAAGAAATAATGATGTCGGATTACATTACAGTAACGAGTGAACGAAGAACGCCGTCAGTAATATTGAGACGTCTCGAAAGCTCAGCCGGATAATCGGGCTGTGACTCAAATGTATAGATTACATAGTAGCCTTCGATTTCGTCATTGATAGGATATGCAAGCTTACGCTTACCCCAATCCTCGTTGACCTCAACGGCAGTAGCATGTCTTTCAATTCTCTCTTTGAACTTTTCTACGAGAGCCTTGCAGGACTCTTCGCCATTCTTGAGACTGAAAACAACCATTACTTCATATTTAGCTGATACCTTTGCCATTATAAATACACCTCCTCCTGGATTTTACTCATAACTTACTATGAGCAAGGATAACGGCATTGTTTTACACAATGCTTAATTATTATATCATAACAGGACAAATTTGTCAAGAGTTTTGAACGTGTATTTTCAATTTTTTTATTACAAACTTTTATGTATTATAGCAATATATTGTAATTGATGCTGAAAGGTGATATAATATTACTGATAAAATGTAATGAAAGCGGTATGTAAATGAAAAAAGATGAATTACTTACACGGACATGGGTGGTTGTCCTGATAGCCTTTATTTGCTCAGCATTATGGGGAAGCGCATTTTCTGGAGTAAAGGTTGGATATGAAAGGCTTGGGATAAACTCCTCGGACTGGGCATCGCAGATGGTGTTTGCAGGAGTCCGTTTTGCCGTAGCTGGTATAATGACAATCTCAATCGGAAGTATTTCTTCGCGTAAACTTCTGGTACCGGGCAGGCAGGGGATTCCGAAGGTTATTGTAATAAGCCTTTTTCAGACAATTCTTCAGTATTTTTTTTACTACATCGGACTTGCTCATACCACTGGTGTTAAGGCGGCTGTCATAGTTGCGGCAAATGTCTTTACAGCGATACTTATTTCGTCGCTGATATACAAAATCGAAAGACTTACAGTCCGTAAAATTCTCGGTTGTGTAATTGGTTTTTCAGGTATAGTACTGATAAACCTTGGCGGACTGACAGGAGGCGCCGGTTTTAGCCTGCTTGGAGACGGATTTATTTTTCTTTGTACCATTGCAAGCGGATTTTCCTCTGTTCTAATGAAGAAATATTCATCGAAGGAAAATCCGGTTATGCTCAGCGGCTGGCAGTTTTTATTCGGCGGACTTGTAATGTGTATCATAGGAGCAGCTTTTGGAGGCGGCATCGGAAAAATTGATTCGGATTCAGTTTTGATTCTTATATATCTTTCATTTGTATCTGCGGCGGCTTATTCGCTGTGGTCTGTACTTCTGAAGTATAATCCCGTATCAAGAGTTGCTGTCTTCGGATTTATGAATCCGATATGCGGAGTTATAATTTCCGGAATCGTTCTGAAAGAAACAGATTATTTTGGAATGCAGGCTTTTATTGCTCTTGTTCTTGTGTGTGCCGGAATATACATAGTCAACAAAAACAATTCAGATACAGAGTTAAAAAATCACTGAATAAATCACACCAAAAATCTCCCCCTGAGACAATTTGCCTCAGAGGGAGATTTCTTTTAAAATTGACTATCAATAAAAATTTACATAAGGCTTCTGTAAAGTGCAGCAATCTCTTCAACGCTTGTTTTCCGCGGATTTCCTGGACGGCAGGCATCTGCATATGCACTCTCGGAAAGGAATTCAACATCCTCTTCTTTAAGTATTCCCTTTAAGTCAGAAGGAATTCCGACATCGGCGCTTAGCTTTTTGACAGCTTCAATCGTTGCATCTGCCGCTTCGGCTCCGGTCATTGAGTCAATTCCTTCAACTCCCATTGCCTTGCCGACAGCACGGTAGCGTTCTCCTGCAACAGCTTTGTTGTATTCAAGTCCTGTAGGCAGAATAATAGCGCATGCAACTCCATGAGGAGTATCATAAAGAGCTGACAGACCATGAGCCATAGAGTGAACAATACCAAGACCGACATTTGAAAAACCCATTCCGGCTATGTATTGACCGAGCGCCATACCCTCTCTTCCGTCAGGGTCGTTAAGGACAGCCGAGCGGAGATTCTGTGAAATAAGACGGATTGCTTCAAGGTGGAACATATCCGAAATCGTACACGCACCTTTAGTTATATAACCCTCAATGGCATGAGTAAGAGCGTCCATACCTGTTGCAGCAGTGAGTCCCTTTGGCATTGAAGACATCATTTCAGGGTCAACAACTGCGATTTCGGGAATATCATTGGTGTCAACACAGACAAATTTTCTCTTTTTCTCAACGTCGGTAATAACGTAGTTGATCGTAACCTCAGCAGCTGTACCAGCAGTGGTCGGAACAGCAATAGTAAACACGGCATGTTTTTTTGTCGGAGCAACGCCTTCGAGTGAACGGACGTCAGCAAATTCGGGATTATTTACTATAATTCCAACGGCTTTAGCAGTGTCCATAACCGAACCTCCACCAATTGCAACAATGCAGTCTGCGTCCGCTGCTTTAAATGCTTTTACACCGTCCTGAACATTTTCGATTGTAGGATTTGCTTTGATGTTCGAGTATATTTCGTAGGGAAATGATGCATTGTCGAGCAGTTCGGTAACTTTTACGGAAACGCCGAATTTGATAAGGTCCGAGTCAGTGCATACAAGAGCTTTTTTATATCCTCTTGCAGTCAGCTCCGGAACAATATTATCGATTGCTCCTTGACCGTGATAGGAAATTGTGTTAAGAACGATACGACTTGCCATAATAAATCAAACTCCTTTTCATTATAACGATTTAAAAATTATATATTAGCGACAATTCTTTATAACATTATAGCATTGTTTTATAGAAATTTCAAGTATTAATTGAAAATAATTGAGAGATTATAATATTTTAAGCAGAAAAGTTATTACAAGGTGTCATTTTGGATAATCTTCAATAACCAACTCACAAAGTGCATGAACATCATATTATATCATGCTACGTCAATCCTGAATACTACGGATAAATCGCCTGAAAGCAGCGGTACCCTCTGTGTCTCTTTTGAAAACACCGCAGTCACGCAGTACATCTTCAAAAACCGCACCGATTTCCTGTTTAAGAATATCGTCCGCATTATCTGCATCAAATTCAGTGTGTCTTTTGAGTATATCTATTGCCCATTCCGAATGAACGGAATTTTTAATGTTTCCCGACAGCATTTCGCATTTTAGTTCCTCCATTTCACCAACAAGACGTGAGGGGAGTACTGCAAGTCCCATAACCTCGATAAGTCCGATATTTTCTTTTTTTATGTGATGAAGCTTAGGATTCGGATGAAAAATTCCAAGAGGCCGTTCTGCCGATGTTCTGTTATTTCTAAGAACAAGATCACAAATAAACCTATTTCCGTTTTTACGTGCGATTGGGGTAATCGTATTGTGAGGCTGACCGTCAGTTTCAGCAAAAATTCCGACACTTTCGTCGCTGTAATGCCGCCATCTTTCAAGTATTTTTCCACAGGCATCTCCCAATTGTTCTCTGTTTTCGGAGCTCAGACGGATAACTGACATATTCCACTTAACAGTTGCTGCGGAAATCTCCGGAAAATCTTCCATGGTGAATTCAAACTCGGCAGGAGCTTTTTCCATCGCAAATGTATAGCGTCCTCCCTGAAAATGCTCATGACTGAGAATCGAACCTCCGACAATAGGGAGATCTGCATTTGAACCGAAAAAATAATGAGGAAAAAGCTCTGTCGCATCAAATAATTTTGAAAACACAGCGCGGTCGATAATCATCGGGGTGTGATTTTTATTAAATAGAATACAGTGTTCGTTATAATATCCGTATGGTGAAAATTGAAGCTGCCATTCTTCACCATATATCTTTACTGAAACAGGGCGGAGGTTCTGACGGGCGGGATGATTCGGATTGCCTGCAAATCCTGCATTTTCTGCACATAGCTGACATTTTGGATATGCGGAAGATTTAGTACAACCTGCCGTTGCGATGTCGCGCGGATCTTTTTCTGGCTTTGAACGGTTAATGGTGATGTCAAGTGTTCCGAAATCCGAATTATACTGCCACCTTATATCTTTTTTCATTCTTCCTGCACGGACATAGTTTAGCTTTTTACTGAAATCATAGTAATTATCAGTTGCTGTCTGCGGAGAAATACTGTAATTATCACGGAAAACGCGGTTGACCTCGCTGGGCAGGGGAGTGAGAATCCCCATCAGCTTTGTATCGAACAAATCTTTTGAGGCAGTAGTATCAGAAATGATTCCACGCTCACAGGCATCGTCGACAAGCAGTTTAAGAATTGTATCTATGTCTGAAATACTGCTGCAGCAAATGCTTTCATCCCATTCATATATTTTCATAATGTCCATAAGCTGGTTGCGTATTACGAATTCGTCCTCACTGCTTATCAGACCATTATCAATTCCATAATTTATTAGATTTTGAATGTACTGACATGTCATAATCATTCCTCCGTAATTTCGATTCCGCCAACAGGACGGATTTTCAGGATATAGCAGCATCCTTTTCCAAAGAGTTTTTCCATTTGCTCGCGATAACCGTCAGCCATTTCTTTCGGAACGAATGCCTGAATCGTTCCTGCAAATCCGCCGCCGTGAACTCTCGCGGCGCCTTTTCCGTTCAGAATTTTTTTGCTGATTGCAATACCGAGCGGTATTCCCTGTTCTGAAGGATTTTTTACGGAATATTGATTCTGAAGCAGATTAGCCGACGACTCTCCGGACTGTCGTACAAGCTCGCAGAATTTGGATATATCGTCGCTGAGCAGTGCATTAACTTCGCTGTGAACTCTTGAATTCTCGTCAAAGAAATGAATTGCGCGGAGAATTTCACGGTCGGAGCTGTTTGTTCTGAGTTTCGGAATTGCCTCCATAAAGTCTGAAGGATTCAGCTGACGGAGATATTCAAATCCGAACTGCTCAGCAACATGACACATTTCTGCCGTTACGGAAGAGTATTCATCGGAAAGACCCGAGTGACTTCCCTTAGTATCTGTTATGCAGATTTCATAGCCGAACCGCGAAAAATCAAAGTCATATGAAATGATCTGCGGATTTTCTGTATTGAAAAAATCAACAAAAACAAGACCGCCTACTGCGCTTACAGTCTGATCCATAAGCCCGCTGTTTTTACCGTAATATACATTTTCTGCGTATTGACCGAAACGTGCAATCTCGGCAGGGATAAATTTACCGCTGTTGTCATGAGCATTTATAATCGTTCCGACGAGTATTTCAAAAGCGGCAGAGGAAGATAGTCCGCTTCCGCTGAGAACATCTGAGGTTGTATATGCGTCAAAACCGGTAACATCAATACCTCTTTCCGCAAAACATGAAGCCATACCGCGTATAAGTGCTGCAGAAGTACCGGTCTCACTGCTGCGAACCGAAAGATCGGAAAGCTCGACGGTATCCATCGGATAACCCTTGGATTTAAGTCGTATTACCTTGTCCTCATTAAAATGCACAATTGCTATAACATCAAGATTAACAGCAGCCGCGAGCACACAGCCATGCTGATGGTCGGTATGATTTCCGCCTATTTCTGTTCTTCCGGGAGCCGAGAACACTGCGATTTCATCATTGCAGTGATGAGGAAATTGTTTCTCAAAAGCTTCTGCAGCTTTTTCATATCGGATTTTCTGATTTTTTATATCATCTCCGTATAGCATTTTCAGATGCTGATCGAAGCTTCCGTTCTGTAGTTTTCTGACAAATTCCTTTATTTTCATTTTATTCACCCTTTTTTTCTCAGATAAATTTCAACCGGAGCATAATCACCCCATGTCTGCGGCAGAAGAATTCCTCCCTCCAGAAGCGCCGAGCCTTTATAGCTTTCACCGTCAGACTCAAATACAAAGTCGGGATCAAGTCCGCGAAGCTTTATAGATTTACGATTCATATTCGGCTCTGTACGGAAAACCATTCCCTGCACAAGAATCTCTGAGCCGTCCTCTGAAATAAACTCCCAAACCGAGGTGTATCCATTCATCGGATCGCTGAGACGATAATATTTTCCGCCGTGAATTAGTTTTCTGTATTTTTTGAAGCGATTGATTTGTTCAGAAACTGCTGACTTTTCATTGTCAGTAAGCTGAGACGGGTCAAGCTCATAGCCGAAGCTGCCTGCCATTGCTGTAACTGCTCTTGATTCAATCGGAGTAATCCTTCCCGTCTGATGATTCGGTACAATTGAAACATGAGAACCAACTGCGGATATAGGATAAATGAAGCTTGTTCCGTACTGGATAACAGTTCGCTCAAAAGCGTCCGTATCATCGCTGCACCAAATCTGGGGACAGTAGTACAGCATTCCCGCATCAAAGCGTCCGCCGCCTCCGCTGCACCCCTCAAAAAGCACATCAGGAAAATCCGATGTAAGCCGTTCAAGAAGAGCGTAAAGTCCAAGAACATATCGATGTGGAAGTTCCCCCTGTTTTTCAGCGGTAAGCAGTGAGGAGTACCAGTCGCTTATACTTCTGTTCATATCCCATTTAAGATAGGAAATATCTGCACTGCGGAGAATAGCGCTGATCGAATCATAAAGATAGTCCTGAACATCTTTTCGGGACATATCGAGAACAAGCTGATACCGACCGCGCATCGGATCTCTTCCGGGAATTTTAATTGCCCAGTCAGAGTGTTCACGATAAAGCCTGCTGTCTTCCGAGATCATTTCAGGTTCAAACCACAGACCAAATCGCATTCCGAGTTTATTTATTTTTTCTGCTAAATTGTGCAAACTGCCTTTGAGCTTTTCTTCATTTACAAACCAGTCGCCAAGTCCCGAACAGTCATTATCTCTTTTGCCGAACCAACCGTCATCGAGAACGAGCATATCAACTCCGATTTCGGAAGCCTGCTTTGCAATTCTTAGAATCTTATCAGCATCAAAGTCGAAATACGTTGCTTCCCAGTTATTGAGCAGAACAGGACGCTCGGAAAGCTTGTAATTTCCGCGGCAGATATGCTCACGGATAACTTTATGGAAGCTGTGTGAGAGCTTTGAAAAGCCATTTCCGCTGTATGTCATGACAGCTTCGGGAGTTTCAAAGGTCTCTCCGGGATTCAGAGTCCATGAGAACAATTCCGGGTTTATTCCGATAATCAGACGCGTCTGATTCAGCTGGTCAAGTTCGATTTGTGTTCGGAAACTGCCGCTGTAGACGAAAAATGCACCTATACAGCTGCCATTTTCTTCTGTACAGTCAGGTGAACAGAGGATAACGGAGGGATTCTGCTGATGACTTGATGTTCCGCGCGTGCTTGAAGATTCCTGTATTCCGTGAATCAGCGGTGAACGCTCAGTAATGCGTTCCATAGAGTGTCTGCCGTGGAAATGAAGCCATTCCAGTTTTTCATCCGGGATATCAAGGCAAAGGCTTGCAGCATTATTTATACGAATTTTCCCACAGCCGCCATTGATGATAATTGCACTTCGCGTAATAATATCAAGCTCATAAAGAACTCCATACCGAAGAATTACACGAACATCGGAAGATGTGTCCTGCAACGTAATTTCGAGAGTATCTGCTTCTGATTCATTCGCATAAACTGCAGGAAGTCCTGTAATTGAATATTTTCCTTTGGTTATCTTATATTCCTTGAAACGCAGATCAAGGGCTGTGCTCCCATCGCTATGAGAAACGGAAACAGCGGAAATACGGTAATCCCCAGTACCTTTGCACGGATATTCAAGAGGAAGCGTGTTCAGTGAGTATGTTCGGTCGTTTCCTGCCTCATAAATATTTCCTGCAAATCCTACGTCCGGATAGTTAAGCAGATATGACATATTCGTATCCACTCTTTTACCATACCAGATATGCTGTAAAACTCCGTATTTATCGGCGTAAAGCTGATATTCCGTATTTTTGGTTTTAAGACTAAAAAAATTGTCGCGAACGTAAATCATAGCTGACCTCCTCAGTAGATTGTAAAGCTATAGTCTGTTAAATTTGCATTAAGTGTAATCCGGTTTTCGCCGCATACACGGATAATTGTGAGTCTGTCGCCGTCGGCTGAAACCGATATCGTTCCTTCAAGTCCGAAGGCAGGGTGTGAGTTTCTGAGTTCCATTAGTGCTTTAATTTCGCGGACAACTTTTCTTTCCTGTTCTATGTCGATTTCCTCGGCGGAGTAATAGTGACGATTGATGTCTCTGCCGTTTTTTGTTCTTTCCATAAGGTCAGTATCATTTGAACCTGCAAGAAGTCCGACATAGTATACCTGTGGAATTCCGGGTGCAAAAAACTGAATCGCCCTTGCAAGAAGATAAGCGTCATCATTGTTTCCGAGTGCGGAATAATAAGTTGTATTTACCTGATAAATGTCAAGATTATTATATGCTTCGCTGCTGTAAATTTTCTTGACGTTTGCTCCCTGACTGTACATCTGTTCCTTAACCTTGTCGATTTCCTCATCCGGAAGCAGATCTTTGACATCAACAATACCTATTCCGTCATGTGTATCAAGAGTTGTAAACTGCTTCATAGGACACATCTCAAGCCATTTTTTGAGATATTCTCCGGTATGATTATAAAGCGCGTGAAGTGTCAGAACCGGAAGTGCGAAATCATAGATCCAGAAACCCTTGTCTGCAATCTTCATCGGAATTGTGTAGTGTTCATGAATTTCTGGAAGAATCTCTCCGCCATTTTCACGGACAGTCTCCTCTATCTCATAGAGCAGATTCCATATATCCGGTTCAATGAAAAAACAGCTTGTACCTGGCTTTTTTACTGCATAGGCAAAGGCATCAAGACGTATTACAGCTGCACCGTGAGCACACATATCGGCGAGAGTTTTTTTTATGAACGCCTTTGTCTCGGGAGCGTCAGTATTGAGGTCGATTTGTTCCTCACAGAATGTACACCATATTTTTTCGGTCGAGCCGTCAGCGAATTCAGCTTCGATATAAGGAGCACGGGGTTTTCTCTTATAAATCATATCAACCTGATCGGGAGTTGGCTCGCCGTTTTCCCAGAAATCCCTGTATCGGATAAAAAAATTCCTGTAATCCGAATTGTCCTTATTTTTTAAGAAGTCCTTAAAATACTCCGACTGAGCTGAAATATGATTTACCATAAAATCAAACATCAGGTAATAATCTTTTCCGAGAGCTTCAATATCCTCAAATGTACCGAAAGACTTATCGACCTTATCATAACAGACAGGAGCAAATCCTCTGTCTGCAGATGACGGAAAAAAAGGAAGAATATGAACTCCGCCTATCGCTTTTTCATAATGTTTTTTCAGAATTTTATGAAGTTCATTTATATTTTTTCCCATGCTGTCAGCATATGTGATAAGTATAATTTTATTTTGAAGTTTCATAATTAACTTACCTCTCTTTATCATTTTACAGCCGGCATGAATTAATATCATACCGACTGTAAATAAGGGTGTGTGGTAGATTTCTGACTTTTATCCTTTAACAGCTCCGCTTGCAATTCCGCCTATAATCTGCTTCTGACAGATGATATAGAAAATAAGAATCGGAATAAGAGCCAGCAGATAAGAGGCAAATGCAAGGTTATAGTTGGTTCCGAACTGGGTCTGGAAATTGAGCTGTGCTAAAGGAAGTGTTGTGTGTTCCGAGCCGGACATGATAACAAGCGGAGTCATAACATCGTTCCATGTTCCGAGAGCCGTAAGAACAGCAACGGTTGCGTGCATGGGCTTCATCATAGGAAAGATAATTTTCCAGTAAGTTTTCCATGTTGAAGCGCCGTCCATATCTGCTGCTTCTTCAAGAGCAAGCGGGACATTTTTAAGATAACCGCTGTAAAGCATTACGTTCATCGGCATATAAAATGTGACATAAAGTAAAATAACTCCGAACATATTGTCTATATTGAGCTTTGCAGTTTCCTTAACGAGCGGCATCATGAGAATTGCGAACGGAACGAACATTCCGCTTACGATATAAAAATATATGAGTTTGAATCCCTTATGACGCGACATACTTCTGCCGATCGCATATCCCGCCATTGAATGAATAACAAGAGACAGAATAATTGAGGCTCCGGTGATAACAATGCTGTTAAAAAGAGAATTCCAGAAGTCAGTGACGCGCATTGCCTCGCGGAAATTATCAAGACTGAACGACTTTGGAAGACTTAGCGCGCCTGCAATGTCATTTGTCATTTCAGAGGGAGATTTCAGTGCAATTACAATCGTCATATACAGCGGGAAAAGAATTGTCACACATCCGAGTATAAGCAGAACCGTGAGGAAAATATTCTTTTTTCCATCGGCGTCGCTGCGAATTTCGGAAGCTTTTTTAATGCGAACCGGAATAGGCTCGGGAACAAAATGTTTGTTTTCACTCATAGCTGCTCCTCCTTTTTGTTGGTCAGTTTAAGCTGAACAACCGAGAATGTAACGATTACGATGAAGAATATAACAGCATTTGCACTCTGGAATCCGAACTGTCCGCCGTCCATACCGTTTTTGTAAATCAGGAACGAGATTGATTCTGTACTCTGTGCAGGACCGCCCTTTGTGAGCGACATGATCTGATCGAAAACCATGAGCATATTTTTGGTGCTGAGAATAAGATTTGTCGAGATAAAGGGCACAAGCAGCGGAAGGGTCATCTTACGGAAAGTAACCCACCTGCCTGCTCCGTCAATTGAGCTTGCTTCGTAAATATCACCGGGAATTGTCTGTAAGCCTGAAATATAAATAATTGTGTTCATCGCAACTGTCTGCCATACTCCGACAATTAGAACACCGACCCATGCCCATTTTTCACTTGCAAGGATACTGCTGCTTAGGAAACCGATTCCTGCTGCCTTTGCAGCTGTCGGAAGAATATAGGTAAAGATAAAGCTGAATATATATCCGACAACAAGTCCGCCGAGGATATTCGGAAGAAAGTAAAGTCCGCGCAGAGTGCTTTTGAACTTGATTTTGCTGTTGAGTCCCATTGCTATAATAAGAGAGATCACATTAACAAGAATTGTTCCGCAAATAGCATACTTAAATGTAAAGAGGTAGGATTTTCCGACTCTTGAATCCTGAAACAAATCAGCAAAGTTACGAAGTCCGACGAAATCGTATGTGCCGTATCCGCGATAATTCGTAAGACTGTAGAATGCTCCGGTGATCAGAGGAATTGTATTGAATGCGACAAACAGAATAAGCGCCGGAAGAACCATAAGCATATATGTTCTTGTTTTGTTGTTTTTCATTGCTGTCCCTCCTCGTATTTTCTGACTTTTTCTATTAAGTCTCTGTTATAACGTTTCCATTCCCTGTCAAAGCGGCTGAGAAATTTTTCAGTTGAATCGGAACTGTTATCCATGAGGTATGTCTGAATCATTGCGTCAACACTCATTTCACTGGGGTAGTGGTGATCCTGATAATCTGCCATTCTTCCGGCTTCAATATAGGGTTTCATACTGTCCAGCATGGATGGAAGAGTGAAATCACCCTCTTTGCAGGGAACAGCATTCTGATTGTCAAGGTAGATCTGTATTGTTTCATCCTCATACATAAAACGAAGAACTTCATATACTGCATCTTTGTTTTTAGTTTCTTTCATAACAGCAAACAGCAGATCAACACCGGAATTAAGAACGTTGTCCTCTTCTTTTTCGTTTGCCGGGAACGGAAAAGAATCTATATTCATATCCGGATTGACCGAAAGGATCTGCGGTACAGCATAGCTGCCGATAACATACATTGCTGATTCACCACGGGCAAAAGCAGTACATGCATCGTTGTAGCTGTATGCGAACGGGTCAGGCTCACAGTATTCGAGAAGTTTTTTATTTTTTTCGGCAGTTTCCGCATATTCAGCAGCAAATGTCGTATTGCCTGAATTTACCTGTGAGCAGGTATCGGCAGGAGCCAGTCCCACTGCAAGGGAGTTCCACGGGGCAAGGCAGGTCCAGGTATCCTTGAATCCGAAGTATAGAGGAAGATTACCTGAAGCTTTAATTTCTTCGCAAAGTGTTATAAATTCTGTCCATGTCTCAGGGATTTCCCAGCCGTTTTCAGCAAACATATCCTTATTGTAAAGAACTCCCGCACAGTTTGCAACATACGGCAGACCATAAACGCCTTCCTGAGGGATAAATTCACGCGCCTTTTCAATTTCAAGATAAGCGGGCTTGATTTCGGAAACGACTTCAAAGTCTGATATGTCCATAAAAAGTTCCGCATCAAGGAAGTTTGAATAATTGATGTCTCCGCCAATTCCGACAATATCGGGATAATCCTCCTTGATAAGACGTGTTTTAAGTACAGTCATCGCTTCATTTGGCGATTCAATCTTCAGAAGAATATCGTTATGGGATTCGTTGAAACGCTTCTCCATTTCTTCAAAGGCATCAACAGCCTCAGGTTTATACTGCAGCATTCTTACAACGGTTTTTCCATTTTCCTTGTCCGATGACGAACAGCCTGCAGTCATCATAATCAAACCAGCCGTCAAAAGTGATACAGCCAAAGCGGTACATTTCTTATAATTCACCTTAATTCCTCCTTTTAAAAAAATATTATGTTTTTTCATGATGTTGACTATAGTATAACATCCAAAATACGTTTTGTAAATAGCAGTTTTCAAGAGGTTTTATATCATTTTGCCGCTTTTAAGCAGCTACGTGAAATTAATATTGCATAATGGTATGTTTCATGATATAATAATAAAAAATGACGGAGCTGATAATATGAATAACCTGATGTTTTCTGTATTTCCGAATGAAAATTTTGTCGATCTTGGACTGTTTCAGTTTGGCAGGGAACGCTGCAATGCTGCACACTCATTTGGACCGGCAGCGAGAAATCATTTCCTTTTTCACTATGTTCTTTCAGGCACGGGAACTCTGCTGGCTGACGATTCAAAAGGCGTAACTCAAACATATAAAATAAAGAGTATGCAAGGGTTTATGATATTTCCGAATCAGATCACAACTTATATTGCAGACAAGGATATGCCATGGGAATACGTCTGGATCGAGTTTGATGGAATACGTGCAAGAGGTATGCTTGAAATGGCAGGATTCACTGAGAATACACCCGTATATCACGCACGGATGAAAGAACTTCGTGAGAAAATGAAAGAGGAAATGCTGTACATTGTTGAAAACTCCGATTCTTCACCGTTTCATTTGATCGGGCATTTATATCTTTTCCTTGATTATCTTGTCCGTTCAGCAGCCGGACTTCAGATTGCAAGCGGAAGCCGGCTGAGGGATTTTTATATCCATGAAGCGATTGAATATATCGAACATAATTTTCAGAACAATATAACTGTCGAAGATATTGCTGCTGTATGCGGACTTAACCGAAGCTATTTCGGAAAGATATTCAAGGAAGCGGTAGGGAAGTCTCCACAGGACTTTCTGATGAGTTTTCGGATGTCAAAGGCTGAGGAACTTCTAAAGCTGACAAGACTTTCAATCGCCGATATAGGACAGGCAGTCGGATATAACAATTCACTTCATTTTTCAAGAGCATTCAGGAATTTCTACGGAATTTCACCCAGAGAATGGAGAAATAAAAATCTGATTGTCACAAATTCAAAGTGAATTATATGATAGTACTGATATTTTCCCTGCTTATGTTTTTGGAGATCCCGTCATCATCATAAAGCTCATAGGAGCTGTTTTCGTATCCGAAAAGATGAAGAGTGCTCATATCGATTTCGTCAGTGCAGCGTGCAGCCGAACACAGCGGAATCGCTTTGTTTCTGCGGATAAAGAATACAAGTTCATCAAGCTTTGCGGAAATATAGTGATGACCTGACGGAAGAATCTCTGTTTCGTAATCATTGAGGCTGCGCATTCTCACAAACATCATTTCTTCCGGCAGCCAGACATATCTTCCTTCAGCGTTCTGTGTGTAGACAGGAGCGAGCATTATTTCGTTTCCGAGAAGCAGCTGATCTTCGGTATTACGTGAAAATTTGTCGTGGAATTCGAATCCGAGAGGACGGAACATCATATCGTCATTCAGAACGGCTTTCATATATTCACTGTAAAGATATGGAATAAGAGCGTAGCGAATTTCAATCATTTTGCGGCAGCTTTCCATATTATCAAATCGGTAAACTTCCTGTTCTCTTGTTCCGAGAGCAGAATGATTTCTCATAAGGGGAGTAAACAGTGAAAACTGAAGCCAGCGCAGCATCAGATCTTCTGTTGTATCGCATCCGAAACCACCCATATCCGCGCCGGTATAGAGGAAACCAACCATGTTCAGATTGCAGGTCATCTGAATATTCATCAGCAGATGCGACCACCATGATTTATTGTCACCCTGCCACATACCTCCGTAACGGTGCATACCTGCGCATGATGAACGGGAAAACATCAGAATACGCTTATTGGGGCAGATTTTGTCAAAAGCTTCCGAAGCGGCTCTTGTCATGTTGAATCCGAAGAGATTATGAACTTTGTCATGACGAACTTTTTTTCCGTCAATATTATGGTAAAAAAGCTTGTAATCGTCCGGATTGTTTGCGAGAGAATTTACTGCATCTTTAAGCTCAAAATATTCATTTATACCCATGTTCGTTTTTGCAAGCTCATTGATTTTTTCAATTGAGGATTCAAGGCGCTTTTCAGTGTAGAAAATTGCTGGCTCGTTCATGTCGTTCCAAAAACCTTCAATTCCCTGTTTTATAAGAAAATCGTATTTTTCTCCGAACCACTTCCGGGCGTCACTGTTGAGCACATCGGGAAAGTGGACTCTTCCGGGCCATACAGCGGCAACGAAATCATTTCCGTCAGCATCCTTGCAGAAATAGTTTTGCTTTACACCTTCCTCGTAAACGTCGTAGCCATCCTCAATTTTAACTCCTGCATCAATAATAGGAACAAGGCGGATTCCCTGTTTTTTCATCTCAGCAGTAAGTCCGCTGAAATCCGGAAAAGCATCGTTGTCAACTGTGAAATCCTTGTATCGTTCCATATAGTCAATATCGAGATAAATTGAGTCGATAGGAATATTGTTATTTCTGTAGCTTTCAGCTACGGCGCGTACATCATCGGCATTTTTATATCCCCATCGGCTCTGACCGTATCCGAACGCCCATTTCGGAGCAGCATAACTTCTTCCGGTAAGATTTCTGAATTGCCTTACAATATCGGTTTCATTTTCTCCTGTGATAATGTAAACATCAAGATTGTCATCATCGGGTGTAACAGTAAGCAAATTTCTGTGCGTATAACCGATGTCAAAGGTGATAATACCTGCGTAGTCAAAAAATGCGCCGAACAGACTGTCACCGGAAATGATAATGAAATTGTGTGTTCCGTAAAGAGAAAGCGTATCCTCCTCATGGTTGGGATTATCAAGGTTATTGCTTGCATATTTCCAGCCGCGCTTGTTCAGTCCGCGAACCTGCTGACCAAGCCCGTATACGATATCATTTTCAGCAAGTCTTAATATAAAAGTGTTGTTATCGCGTTCAAAGAATTCAAGCGTCCCCTTGGTTTCCGAAATATCAATTACCGTTGCATTTGTCTCAATAGGATTTCCGAATGTATATTTTTTTATCATGTTGATTCCTCCTTGATTTTTTATGCGTACGCTGTTATAATTATAATATACTATATTTCAATTATTTTCTATAATTTTTATTGGAAAAAATATAACGATTCTTAGAATTGCTGATCAAACCATGTCTTACGGTCCGGCACGCTGCTTGCTTGCGTATTTCCCGTAATATTGCACGGAAATATCTTATCTATGCTGTCGCGCACGGTTTTAATCAGCTTTGAGAGGTGAATTCAATGATTGACCGACTGAGAGAAAAAAGACTGCACGGAAGTTCCGTTTTTCCCTTTGAGCATTACTGTATGAAAACCGAAAAAAGTAATATTTTTGTACCCTGTCATTGGCACGAAGAGGCAGAAATAGTAATAATAAAATCAGGAGAAACGGAATTTATTGCAGACGGAGTAAGGATTATTCTCAATGCTGGAGACGCAGCATTTGTCAATCCGCAGCAAATACATCAATATGCCGGTCTTACATCTTCAACCGAGTATGATGCCTGTGTTTTTTCACTGAAATCTCTTCTTTTTGCATATAAAGACAAATCACAAAGCTTTTATATTGAACCTCTCCTGAAAGGCAGTCTGCGTTTTCCTCAGGTGATACGAAGTGACAGTCCGATAAATGAGGAGATAAGGCGGACATTTTCCGGAATGATTAATTTTTATCACGAAAAAAATCCCGGCTGGGAGCTGGCAGTAAAAATATCTCTTTACGAAATAATCTGTATACTGATAAGATACAACTTGTTATCAGGCAGCAAAATAATTGAAAAAGATACCGACACCTGCAAGCGGCTTCTTGAATATCTTGATGCACATCTCAGCGAAGATATAACCGTTGCGGAGATATCCAGATATATTTGTATGTCACCAAACTATTTCAGTGCATACTTTACTAAACATTTTGGCCGAAGCTTTGTGAAATACATGACAGGTCTGCGTATAGAACACGCGTGTATTCTTCTGCTTTCAACTCCTATGTCTGTGACTGAAATTGCAGTGAATTCAGGTTTTGAAAATACAAGCTATTTTATAAGAAAGTTCAGAGAATTAACAGGATGCACACCGCTTGAATACAGAAAAAAAGGAGCTGATGTTCCGGGAAATGCTTTAAGACAGCCGTGAAATCCAAATTAAATATATGGATAAAGCTCAGCGGAAATAAATAATTCAAGGTTTTTTGATACAAATACGTTAATTATATAAATTATGAGGTCGATGCTTCATCGGCCTTTTTATTTTAGTTTTGAGAGTCATATTTTATTTGATGATAATGATAACTGTTTTTTATAATATAGAAAATACATTTCAAAGATTAAATGCACAAATATTATTGACATATGTTGACTTTTATGATATAATTATGACAATACATTATAAATCGCGAGGCATATACATTATGGAACAACAGGAAATAGTATTAAAACTAAAAAAAGAAAACGAAATAATTCCCGATGAGTTTGACGGAACATATAAATCTGTCCGCGAGGTAATCAGGTTTTACTCAAATCTGCGAAAATATACCGTTCTTGATTATAACGACCTTG
Organism: Oscillospiraceae bacterium; assembly: GCA_029007035.1. Classification (GTDB taxonomy): domain Bacteria; phylum Bacillota; class Clostridia; order Oscillospirales; family Ruminococcaceae; genus Ruminococcus. The sequence continues at coordinate 70,305 of JAQXHC010000012.1, read as the reverse complement.
ATTTGATATATTCGCTGTCCCTCGGAGATACAAAGCGTGGTTCTGATTCCAGGAAAGAGCGTATCCAGAAAAGCCATCTTCTTCATAATGATAAGATGCTTTTAGGCAGGTCCCTTGACAGAATCTGGAGTACAGCATCAAAAAAGCTTTATACCCATACAGTACTCAGCGAAGAGACCGAATTTGCCGAATCTTTCCGCTCATTTAAGGAAAGCAAGCTTGCTTCAAACACAGAATCGATTCAGGCGTTCATAAATCTGTGTGTTGATATTATTGGCATTGAGAAGGATGAAGAAATTTTCGACCGCGCTTTGAAAACACTGAACGTAAAGCTGAAAGACGCAGGAATGCAAATTGATATTGCATCAAGAATTCTTCATTGCCTAAAGCCGTTTACATTCCCGATAATATGCGAAAACAATGGATACGGAGAATTTTATGAATCGGCAGAAATTGAACTGACGGACAAGTCAAACATTGCATTTTATATAGTCAACTGCCGCAGAATCAGAAAATTCCGTGATACCAACTTTAAATTTAAAAATTACCGCGTATTTGATATGGCGAGGAACAGGTTAACCGGAAAAACCGAAGAAATCGTATCGGAAAAGGATGGCAGAACCGTCAGAAAAGTTATTGCTGCACCTGCAGACTGTTCGCTTAATCAGATACTTTACGGCCCTCCCGGAACAGGTAAAACATATAATATAGTAAAGTATGCCGTTGGAATAATAGAAGGCAAAAGGATAGCAGATGATGCTAAATACAGCGATATCAGGGAGAGATATGACAGCTATGTAAGCAGTGGTCATATTAAATTCACCACATTTCATCAGTCGTTCAGTTATGAGGAATTTGTTGAGGGAATACGCCCGATTGTTGTTGATAAATACGGCAATGAGACAAGCACCGCACATTCGGAAACAACTATCGTTTACCGTGCATTTGACGGGGTTTTCAAATCGCTTTGCGAAAAGGCAAGAAAGAATCCGAATTCAAGATATGTTTCAATAATAGATGAGATAAACCGAGGAAACATCTCAAAAATCTTCGGAGAACTTATCACTTTGATCGAAGATTCAAAACGCGGTACAACTGCCGTTCTTCCGTACTCGCAGACTGAATTTTCCGTGCCGGAAAACTTGTATATTCTCGGCACAATGAACACGGCCGACCGTTCAATAGCAATGATCGACACTGCACTGAGACGACGCTTTGATTTTATTGAAATGATGCCTTTGCCTGAGCTTCTTGGAAAGTGCGGAGATATTGATCTCTGCGAAATGCTGACGGCAATAAATCAGCGGATTGAGTATTATTACGACCGTGAGCACGCCATCGGTCATGCTTATTTCATGGGCAAAAACGGCTCTGTTTCGAGCCTTGATGCTCTCAGAAATATTTTCAATACGAAAATAATACCGCTTTTGCAGGAATATTTCTTCGACGATTACGAGAAAATCAAACTGATTCTGAATGATGATAATACATTCATTGAATGTATAACGCCTAAGTATATAAGGAGCTATGATTCCGATCAGAAAATCTACCGAATAGGCAATCCGTCTGACTGGAAACCCGAGCATTTTATCAACATATACAGATATGGCAGCGGAGAATAAAATGAATACAAATCTTATTACAATATGCGAATCAGAAACTATTCTGAAACTGACCTCAGAAAACCGAAAACTGTTTGAAATGCTTGAAGATTTTGCTCTGCGAAACAATTCCGTTATGCGGCCTGTCATTGAAAACGGCGAAAAAGTCATAAAAGCTGCAAATTATGTCGGAATTGTCAAACTTAATGACGGAACTGTTATTGAAATACTTCCGAAGCTTGCGGGAAAGAAAGCAGGAAGTTTCTCAGAGCCGAAAAAACTGGTATATCAGATGCTTTCTGCACTGCTCGGCATTCCTTACAATGACAGAGATACGGTTGATATGAACGAAACGTTTCTGGAATATTTTATCTCAGTATTTGCCCGTGAATGTATGAAAATAATCAAGAGCGGACTTTTATCCGGATATGTCAGCGTTGAGGAAAATATGACTGCTGTTCAGGGAAATATTCTGTTTGCTGAAAATATACGAAAAAATCTGGTTCACAGAGAGCGGCTTTATGTTCGTCATGACGTTTTCAGTCCCGACAGAGCTGAAAACCGCCTTATAAAATCCACTGCTTCACTGATGATGAAGCTTTCAAAAAGCCACCGAAGTTCACAGAATCTCAAACAGATTCTTGCATATCTTGATGATGTAAAGTTTTCGGCTGACTATGATGTCGATTTTTCAAAGTGTGTTAATACGCGGAATGCAAAAAAATACAGCATTGTACTTAACATTTGCAGGCTGTTTCTTAAAAACCACAACTTTTCGGAATACCACGGGAAATATGTGGCATATGCTATGCTTTTCCCGATGGAAGACGTTTTCAAATCATATATTGCCGGATTGATAAAAAAGAATGTACATAAAACCGTAAAAACTCAAATCAATGGAGAATACCTGTTCAGCAAGCCTGAAATGTTTACACTTCGGCCTGATATTGTAATTTATGACGAGGGAAAGCCGTCCTGCATTGTTGATACACGGTGGCAGATAATTGAAAAGAAGAACGATATTTCAGCGGATGATATGTGTCGTCTTTATGCGTATGCACAGAAATTCAATTGTTCTGAAATTGTAATGATCTATCCCGAAAGCAGTGAAAAACTGACGGAGCTGCCTGAATGTTATTGTGTTGATTCCGATGAAAAAATTCATATACATATAAGATTCGCACAGCTTTATGGGAATGACAAAAGTGTAATTTCTCCATGATTACTAAAAAATAAATAATGGCATTATATTTCCGAATAGAACGGTAAATATTTAAACGTTTTTATTCTGTTATTTTATATTTGAAATTAGTTTATGACAAAAAGAAAAGGCTGCGTTAGGATTTCTGCGCAGCCTTTAAGTATAATATAACTCATTTCTTGTCTGATACGACTGAGATTTATAATGTTTTATTCAACAGTAACGCTTTTAGCGAGATTTCTCGGCTTATCAACATCGTAGCCCTTGGCGACCGATACATAATACCCAAGAAGCTGAAGCGGAATTACCGCAAGACTTCCGGCAAAATGCGGGTCAGTTTTCGGAATATATACGGTAAAGTCGGCAGTGTCTTCAATACTGTAATTGCCATATGTAGTGAGTCCCATAAGCGATGCACCGCGGCTTTTAACTTCCACCATATTGCTTACGGTTTTTTCGTAGAGATCCTGCTGAGTAAGCACGCTTATGACGAGAATTCCATCCTCAATAAGGCTGATAGGACCATGTTTAAGTTCACCGGCGGCGTATGCCTCGGAATGAATATAGCTGATCTCTTTCATTTTAAGGCTGCCTTCAAGGCTTATGGCATAGTCGATTCCGCGTCCGATAAAGAATGCGTCCTTTGCTCCTGCAAGCTTATTTGCAAACCACTGAATACGCTCCTTATCATCAAGGATTTTTTCGATTTTATCAGGAATCTTATAAAGAGCCTTGATAAGCTCGTCATACTTTTCGTCTGATATTTCTTCTCTTGCCTTAGCAAGCTGCATAGCAAGCATATAGCACGCAATTAGCTGAGTGCTGTATGCCTTTGTCGTTGCAACAGAAATTTCAGGACCTGCAAGGGTATAGAAAACATTATCAGCTTCGCGGGCAATCGATGAGCCGACAACATTAACGATGCCAAGAGTTTTTATTCCCTTATCTTTTGCTTCTCGGAGAGCGGCAAGACTGTCAGCCGTTTCGCCAGACTGGCTTATGATGATAACAAGGCTGTTTTCAGCGAGTTTCATATGTCGATATCTGAATTCGGAAGCAAGCTCAACTCTTACTGAAATAGAAGTAAGGTCCTCGATAACATACTGTGCAGCCATTCCTACGTGGTAAGCAGAGCCGCAGGCGACAATATAGATCTGACTTATTTTCTTCATTTCTTCATCGGTAAGACCCGAATCGCCGAAGTTGATAACACCGTCTTTAACAACAGAATTTATAGTATCACGGACGACCTTTGGCTGTTCGTGGATTTCCTTGAGCATAAAGTGCTCGTATCCGCCCTTTTCCGCCGCTTCCGCGTCCCATTTGATTTCGGTCAGTTCTTTTTCAATAACGTCGCGGTCGATATTATAGAATGTAACAGAGCCTTTTTCGAGCCTGGCGATCTCGTGATTGCCGATATAATAAACATTGCGGGTGTATTTAAGTATTGCCGGAACGTCGGATGCAACATAGGTTTCTCCGTCTGTAATACCGATAATCATCGGGCTGTCCTTGCGGGCGGTGTAGATTTCACCGGGATAATCATTGAACAAAACGGCAAGCGCATACGAACCTCTAATTCTCATCATAGAACGTGCAAGAGCATCGACAGGTCCGAGGTTATATTTTTTATAATAGTAGTCGATAAGTTTAACTGCGACTTCGGTATCAGTCTGTGATTTAAAAGTATATCCGCTTTTGGTAAGCTTTTCGCGAAGCTCCTGATAGTTTTCGATAATACCGTTATGTACACCAACAACATTATTGTCGTCGCTTGAGTGTGGGTGAGCATTAAGAGTTGAAGGTTCGCCGTGAGTTGCCCAGCGAGTATGACCGATACCACAGTTTCCCTTAACAGCCATTCCTTCGTTGGTCATTTCAGCAAGAACCTTTAATTTTCCTTTTGCCTTAACAATTTCCGTATCACCGCTGCCGTCACGAACGGCAATTCCGGCTGAGTCATAGCCTCTGTATTCGAGCTTGGAAAGTCCGTCAAGGAGTATTGGGGCAGCCTGAGCTGTACCTGTAAATCCTACTATTCCGCACATAATTAATCCTCCGTATTGAAGCAACATTGTTTATTTTTTGAAACTGTTTAAAATATTATTATAAAACAGGTTTCTTCGATTACCTGAAATAATCATTTATATTATATACTATTTCTGATAATTTGTCAATGGATATACTTTATTTTTGTGAAGTAACTTATTCAGTCTGAGAAGCAAAAACACTTGAAATAAATGTAGAAATGTGATATAATAAAACTGGATAAATAAACAGGAGGTATAATATGCGGATAATTCTTGCATCATCTTCTCCGCGAAGAAAAGAGCTTATGCGGTTGATTACCGATAATTTCACTGTTATTTCCGCCGCCGTGGATGAAAAAACTCCGGAGGATATTCCGGCAGAAGACCAGCCACAGTATCTTGCGGATATAAAAGCAGAGGCAGGCGCGAAAATATGTCCGGATGATGTTGTAATAGGCTGTGATACTATGGTAATATTTGACGGCAGGGTTCTCGGAAAGCCTGTGGATATGAAGCAATGCAGACAGTATATCCGGATGCTTTCGGGAAAGTGTCATAAGGTAATAACCGGATGTGCGATTAAATTTGGAAGTATTAAGAGAAAATTTTCAGTGTGTACAGAGGTTTATTTCCATGAGCTTGATGACAATGAAATTGAGGAATACATTTCCTCTGATGAGCCGTATGATAAAGCCGGAGGCTATGGTATACAGGGGAAAGGATCGCTTCTGACTGAAAAAATATGCGGCGACTATTTCAATGTTGTCGGACTGCCTGTGTCAAAGCTTAACATTGAATTGAGAAAATTATTGAATGACATAAACAAAGGAGATTTATTATGAAAAAAACTGCATTTTCAGCTGCCGACATTCTTGTTCCGAATGATAAAATTGATATGAAAAAGTGGTCGGTAATTGCCTGTGATCAGTACACAAGCGAACCGGAATACTGGGAGAAAACTCAGAAAAACGTAGGAGATGCACCGTCAGCGCTGAATCTCATTCTGCCGGAAATTTATCTTGAATCAGCGGATGTTGACAAAATAATTGAAAAAATTCACACTGTAATGAAGCAATATATTGAACAGAACATCTTTACCGAATATAAAGACGCTATGATTTATGTTCGCCGGACGCAGGGAAACGGAATAGTCCGCGAGGGAATAATCGGAAAAATTGACCTTGAAAAGTACGATTTCAATAAAGGAAGCGTCTCGGAGGTTCGCGCGACTGAGGCGACTGTTGTTGAGCGTATTCCACCTCGACTGAAAATCAGAAAAGGCGCACCGCTTGAACTTCCTCATATCATGATTCTGATAGATGACCCGGAAAACACAGTAATTGAACCTCTCGGAGCGTCCGCAGGAAGCTTCAGAAAACTCTATTCTACGGAACTGATGATGGACGGCGGAAGTATAGAGGGATATCTGCTTGACGGCGAGACTCAGAATAAAATCAATGACGCTCTGTGCAATCTTGCCGAAAATGATGCATTCAACAAAAAATATGGTCTTGACGGAGAACCTGTGCTGCTTTATGCAATGGGCGACGGCAATCATTCACTTGCAACAGCAAAGGAGTATTATCAGCAGCTTAAAGCATCTCGGCCGGAAGCTGATTTATCAAATCATCCTGCGCGGTATGCACTTGTTGAAATTGTAAATCTTCACAGTCCTGCGCTTAAATTTGAGGCTATTCACAGACTTGTATATAATGTAGACTGTGATAAGCTGATAAGCGAAATGAACGGCACGCTCGGACTTTCGGATAATCCGTCTGAACAGTTTTTTGAGTATATTTGCGGCGGTGAATCGCATAAGGTTTATATAGGAAAACCGTCATCAAATCTTACAGTAGGTTCACTTCAGAACTTCCTTGACAGATATATTTCGGAAAACAACGGAAAAATTGACTATATTCACGGCTCATCTAATGTCAAGGCACTTGCTGCCGAGAAAAACGGAATCGCTTTTATTCTTCCCGATATGGATAAAGTTGACCTTTTCCCGACAGTTATAAAGGACGGTGCACTTCCGAGAAAGACGTTTTCAATGGGTCATGCCGATGATAAACGTTTTTATATCGAGGCGCGGGCAATTCTCTGATAAAATTTTCATGCAACGATATTCTGTTTAATTCCGGAGGTTTTTCAAATGACGCTTGATATGCTAAAAATAGGAGAAGCGGCTACAATAACAGCTGTTGGCGGCGAGGGACCGCTTCGTCTCAGATTACTTGACATGGGACTGATCCCGAGGACAAGGGTCATGGTCAGAAAGGTTGCACCAATGGGAGATCCGATTGAAATTCATCTCCGCGGATACGAGCTGACGATACGTATCGAGGATGCGAAAAAAATTGAGGTTGAAAGAGAGGATGCCAAAACATGATTTTTGCTCTTGCAGGCAATCAGAACTGTGGTAAAACAACACTTTTCAATCAGCTTACTGGCTCGAACCAGCATGTAGGAAATTTTCCCGGAGTAACCGTTGACAGTAAAGTAGGAGAGATACGCGGAGCAAAGAATGCAAGCGTAGTTGACTTGCCGGGAATTTATTCGATTCGCCCCTATACGCAGGAGGAAATTGTAACCCGTGATTTCCTGATTAACGAAAAACCGGACGGAATTATCAACATAGTCGATGCTAACAATATAGAGCGAAATCTTTATTTAACGCTTCAGCTGCTGGAAATGAGGATTCCGATGGTTCTTGCGCTGAACATGATGGATGAAGTCCGCAAAAACGGCGGTACAATCAATGTCAAGGCGCTGTCTACATGGCTTGGTATTCCTGTAATTCCGATCAGTGCGGCAAAGAATGAGGGTATTTCAGAACTGGTTGATACGGCTTTGAATATTGCCAAAAACAAGATATATCCCACAAAAACGGATTTCTGTTCGGGTGCGGTACACAGGTGTATTCACGGCGTAACTCATCTTATTGAGGATCATGCTGAAAAAATAGGCGTTAATCCGAAATTTGCAGCGGTAAAAATTGTCGAGGAAGATCCCGATATCATCAGCCGTCTGGAGCTTAATCAAAATGAGCTTGAGATGATTGAACATACCGTTGTTGAAATGGAATTCGAATGCGGACTTGACAGAAATGCGGCAATTGCCGACATGAGATATACTTTTATTGAGAAAGCGTGCGGAGAAACTGTAGTCAAAGCGCGCGAGAGTATGGAACATATCCGAAGCATAAAAATTGACAATATATTAACTAATAAATATCTTGCTATACCGTCGTTTCTTATAATAATGATGCTTATTTTCTGGCTGACATTCAACGTGATTGGAAGCTTTCTAAGCGATTTGTTGTCTTTAGGCGTCGATAAAGTTACCGAAATCGCGGATTCAGCACTGACAAGCTATGAAATCAATCCCGTCGTTCACAGCCTTATCATTGATGGAATTTTTGCTGGTGTCGGAAGCGTTTTAAGTTTCTTGCCGATAATTGTAACATTGTTCTTTTTTCTTTCAATTCTCGAGGACAGCGGATACATGGCGCGAGTAGCCTTTGTAATGGATAAGCTTCTCCGCAAAATCGGACTGTCCGGGCGAAGCTTTGTACCTATGCTGATAGGCTTTGGATGCTCAGTGCCTGCAATTATGGCAAGTCGGACGCTCTCTTCGGAGCGAGACAAAAAAATGACCATAATGCTCGTTCCATTTATGAGCTGTTCGGCAAAAATACCGATATATGCGGTTTTTACGGCTGCGTTCTTTACACATTATAAGCCGCTGGTCATGATCGGACTTTACATATTCGGAATTATAACCGGAATTATTTACGCGCTTGTTTTAAAGCATACAGTTTTCAGAGGAAATCCTGTTCCATTTGTAATGGAACTGCCTAATTACCGTTTTCCGTCGCCGAAAAGCGTTGTTCTGCTTATGTGGGATAAGGCAAAAGACTTCCTTACAAAGGCATTTACGGTCATTTTTGCAGCAACCATTATAATCTGGTTTCTCCAGAGCTTTGATACAAGGCTCAATGTTGTAAATGACAGCGCCGAAAGTCTGCTTGCGATGATCGGAAGAACGATTTCGCCTGTATTCAGACCGCTTGGCTTCGAAGACTGGCGGATTTCAACTGCGCTTATAACCGGACTTTCGGCTAAGGAAGCTGTTGTCAGCACACTTGGAGTTTTGCTTTCGTCAAGCACATCGAAGCTTTCAGAGAATCTCAGCCTGATATTCACAGGAGCATCAGCTCTGAGCTTTCTTGTGTTCACACTGCTCTATACACCATGTATTGCAGCAATTTCAACAATAAAAAAAGAGCTTAACTCCACGGTAAAAACACTGCTCATTGTAGTTGCGCAGTGCCTTATTGCATGGATTATGGCATTTGCAGTGTATAATATAATTTGTTTAATCAGGTGATAAATATGAGTTTTGCCGACTGGATCTTGGTTATTATAATAGGAATCGCCTTTGTGCTTAGTATTGCCGCATCTTTAAAGAGCATGGGCTGTTCCGGCTGCAAAAACTGCAGAAAAAACTGCTCGCACTGCGGCAAGCGGTAGAATAGCGAGGTGATTTTTATGGACGAATTTGACATGGACGAGGGCAGATACATCGCACTGACCGACGACAGCGGCGAGGACTGTCATTTTGAAATACTGGATGAATTTGATTTTGGAGGAAAACGATTTGCCGTTCTTCTGCCGTTTGATGAAGTAGGTGAAGATGACGAGGAGAACGAGGTTATAATTCTTCAAAATCTTGACGGCGGTTATTTCAATGTTGATGACGAAATGCTTGTCAGCCGTGTTTTCGAAGAATTTCTGCGGCGCGATAATCAAATTTAAAGAAAATTCAAAAAAACTCTTTACAAACGAAAGATAATGTGATATAATAAATTCACCGTGTTCTTGGACTTGGGCGTGACCTCAGATTCAGCTGTTCACCCTTGTCTATGATTGCGGAATAATATATTAAGAGGTGCTTCAAATGTTATTGAAGGAAGAAAAAACAGCCGTTATTGAGGCTAACAAGACACACGAAAACGATACAGGTTCACCCGAGGTTCAGATTGCTATTCTCACAAAGAGAATTAATGACCTGACAGCTCACCTCAAGATTCACAAGAACGACCACCATTCAAGAAGAGGTCTTCTTAAAATGGTTGGTCACAGACGTAATCTTCTTGCTTATCTGAAAAAGAAGGACGTTAACAGATACCGTGCAATCGTAGAGAAGCTCGGTCTTCGTAAGTAATTATCGTTCACATAAGGCAGTGGGGTTCGCCCTCCTGCCTTTATGTCTATACACAAATCCATGCAGCCGGGGCTTTTAGCATTAAACTGTACGCCGACAGACGAAAATAACGGCGCAGAGTTTATTGCTAAAGCCGCTGCAAATTATACAGGAGGCATTTTATGTTTGAAAATTACAGAACATTCGAAACAGTTTACGCAGGCAGAAAACTTGTTGTAGAGACAGGAAAGACCTGCGGACTTTCTAACGGTTCATGCTGGGTAAGATACGGCGAAACAGTAGTAATGGCAAATGTTACCGCAAGCGCAAAGCCGAGAGAGGGCGTTGATTTTTTCCCTCTTTCCGTTGACTACGAAGAGAGACTCTATTCGGTAGGTAAAATCCCTGGCTCATTCACAAAGCGTGAGGGTAAGCCGTCCGAAAAGGCAATTCTCACTTCCAGATGTGTGGACAGACCTATCCGTCCTCTTTTCCCGAAGGACATGAGAAACGATGTTTCCGTGGTTATGACAGTTCTTGCTGTTGAGCCTGACAATTCGCCTGAAATCGCAGGCATGATTGCAACATCAATCGCAATTTCAATTTCCGATATACCGTGGAATGGACCTATCGCAGGCATCAACGTAGGACTCGTTGACGGAGAAATCGTTCTCAATCCTACTCTTGAGCAGAGAGAAAAGACTGACCTCACGCTTACTGTTGCAGGAACTGCTGAAAAAATTGTAATGATTGAAGCAGGCGCAAACGAAGTTCCTGAGGATACGATGCTCGAAGCTATCCTCAAGGGACATGAGGAAATCAAGAAAATGGTTGCCTTTATCAATGATATCCGCGCTCAGATAGGCAAGCCAAAGTTCGCCTTTGAGTCTCAGGAAGTTGATCATGATATGTTCGACGCTGTCGAGGCATTTGCTGCTGACAGGGTCAAGGCAGCTCTTGATACAAATGACAAGACAGTCCGCGATGCAAGACTTGCTCCGATTATTGATGATATTCATGCAAAATTCGACGAAATTTATCCAGAACAGGCTGCGATGCTTGATGAATGCATTTATAAACTCCAGAAGAAGATTGTCCGTACATGGCTCTATGAAGGTAAGCGTGTTGACGGACGCGGAATCGACGAAATTCGTCCTCTTGCCGCTGAGGTTGGAGTTCTTCCGAGAGTTCACGGTTCAGGTCTTTTCACAAGAGGACAGACACAGGTTCTTACCATTGCAACCCTTGGTCCGGTAAGTGATGCGCAGAGAATCGACGGTCTTGATGAGGAAGATTCTAAGAGATATATGCACCAGTACAACTTCCCGTCATATTCTGTAGGCGAGACAAAGCCCAGCAGGGGTCCCGGACGCCGTGAGATCGGTCACGGAGCTCTGGCAGAGAGAGCACTTGCTCCTGTAATTCCCCCTGTTGAGGAATTCCCATATGCGCTCAGACTCGTATCTGAGGTTCTCTCGTCGAACGGCTCAACATCACAGGGTTCAATATGCGGTTCAACGCTTGCCCTTATGGATGCAGGCGTACCAATTAAAGCGCCCGTTGCGGGTATTTCATGCGGACTTATTACTCTTCCCGACAGTGATGATTTCATGACTATGGTTGATATCCAGGGACTTGAGGATTTCTTCGGCGATATGGACTTTAAGGTCGGCGGTACTCATAAAGGAATTACTGCAATTCAGGTGGACATCAAGGTTGACGGACTTACTCCCGCAATAATCAAGGAAGCCTTTGAAAAAACAAGAAAAGCACGTATATATATTCTTGACGAAATAATGCTCAAGGCGATACCGGAGGTCAGACCGACTGTAAGCAAATATGCTCCTAAAATGCTTCAGACCAAGGTTCCCGTTGATAAAATCCGTGAAGTTATCGGACAAGGCGGAAAGGTTATTCAGAAGATTTCAGCCGACTGTGATGTAAAGATTGATATCAACGATGACGGAAGCGTATTTATCAGCGGAATAGATGCAAACAATACAAAGAAAGCGCTTCAGATTGTTGAGACTATTGCAAACGGACCCGAGGTCGGAGCTATCTACAGAGGTAAAGTTGTAAGACTTATGGAATTTGGAGCATTTGTAGAAATCGTTCCCGGAATGGATGGACTTGTACACATTTCAAAGCTCGATAAATCAAGAGTTGAGAAGGTTGAGGACATTGTTTCAATAGGTGATGAAATCGTAGTTAAGGTTACCGAAATTGACAGACAGGGCAGGATAAACCTTTCAAGAAAGGATGCACTTGCCGAAATCGAAGCAAAGAGAAATTCAAGCAACTGATAAAAATGGCGGTTCAAATGAGAACCGCCATAAATTTTATTTGAGGTTGTAAAACTCCTTAAAGCTTCGGGAAAGAATCAGCTGATTTTCCGAATCGGTGAGACCAAGTGCGAGAAAATGTTCAAATTCGTCCTTGTGATTCCACATGGGAAAATCAGAGCCGAAGAAGCAATTTTCAGCACCATAGCCGCGAATAAGATTGACTGCATATTCTTTAGACATAAAGCTGAGTGAGCTGCTGATATCAAAGCGAATATTTTCAAGTCCCTTCAGACATTCCGATGCACTGTCCCATCGTCTGTACCCGCCGAGATGAGCTGCGGTTATTTTAAGTTTCGGAAAATCATTATGGATTTTTGCCACGCGTTCAGGAGCAGAATAATTGTAGCGTTCATCGCCGCAGTGAATCAGAACCGGCAGCCTGTCTTCAATCATTTCGTAAATCGGATAAGCTTTTTTATCATCGATATTGAAAAGCTGAAAATCAGGGTGCAGCTTAACACCGTGCAGTCCGAGGGAGATAATCTGATTTATATCCGATTCAATGTCTTCGGAATCGGGATGTGCTGTACCAAATCCAAAGAACGAGCTGTGATTGCTGCATTCATCAGCAATAAAATGATTTATTGAATTAACCTGATGTGGATTCGTCGCAGTCGAGCATACAAGATATTTAGAGATTCCGATTTTGCTGCCGCTCTGAATCAATTTATCGCATGAACCGCAGTTTGACATTGGAAGATTGTAAAAATTACCTATATTCACAGTCGCGCTCTGTGCAATTTTTTCAGGGAATATATGTGCGTGAGCGTCAATAATTTCATATTCATTTTCCATTTTAACGACCTCCATTCACTCTAATAATTATATTCTACAAAAAGAAAAAAGTCAATATTTGAAAATAAATAAAACAGTTTTACTTCAACTCAGTTATTGAAATTGATTCCGGAATATGATATAATGATATTGATATTAATAAATCAATTTTATGTATAAAAATTATATATTACCGGAAAAGCAAAAAAATTCCGTAAGTATATTGACGTTGGCAAATAAATATTATATAATAATAAGGAGTGGAAATATAAAATAGGGATAAATGGAAGAAGTGATTTGTTGAATAATTTGATTTCTGCTTCAATTCTCAGTGCCGATATGTTAAGACTCGGGGAAGAAGTTCACAGACTTGAAAAAAACAATATTGATATGCTCCATTTTGATGTAATGGACGGAGTGTTTGTTAATAACATTACGTATGGATTGCCTATATTAAAAGCTATCAGAAAGATTACCGACCTCACGCTTGATGTTCATCTTATGATAACCGAGCCGCATCGCTATGTCAGCAGGTTTGCCGAGTTCGGCGCTGATATAATTTCGTTTCATCTTGAAAGCGAAAGTGACGTTATGGAAACTATTACGCAAATTAAAGCAAGCGGAGCAAAGGCAGCAGTGGCAATAAAGCCTTCAACTCCTGCTGAAAAGGTTTTCGAATATCTTCCGTTTGCAGACATGATTCTTGTAATGACGGTTGAACCGGGGTTCGGAGGTCAGAGTTTTATTCCCGAAACTGCTGATAAGGTACGTATAATCCGCAGACGCCTAAATGAAATCGGACTTGATACCGATATTCAGGTTGACGGCGGAATTGACATTATAACAGCAGAAATTGTTAAAAAAGCAGGTGCAAATGTTCTTGTATCGGGCAGTTTCCTCTTTCAATCCGATAATATGGCGGAAGCCGCAGCAAAAATGAAGGGCAATACATAATGCATAAAAGAATCAAATCCGAACGGTTCATCTGGCTGGATATTACAATAACACTGCTTGCTCTTGAGCTTATGGCGTATTTTTATTATGGACCGAGAACATTGGTTACTGCCGGAATATGTATTGCAGTTTCGCTTGCAGCGGAGCTTGTTGCTCTGCGGCTTATGCATAAAAAATTTAGAGCTGATAATCTTTCGTGTACCTCAGATGCATTGATAACTGCGCTTATGCTTCCTGCGGCAATTGATATGAAAATACCTGCCATTGCTTGTATAATAGCAGTTACCGCTGCAAAGAATATATTCGGCGGCAAGAACAATATGATTTTTTCACCTGCGGCAGTGGCATATCTTATAATGTATACTTCGTGGAAAAATGATTTACTGTCATACACCGCTCCGCATACAAAAACCGGAATATTTGAGGCAGCTTCGGAGCTTGTAAATTCCGCATCGTATACCTACAATCACACAGGTTCATTCAAGGCAACCGATTTTGAATTGCTTTTAGGCAATTTCAGCGGTCCTGTCGGAGCTGTAAGTATTCTCCTGCTGACTGTTTCAGCACTGATTCTGATATTACGCAGAGATATTTCGGCGGGAGCATTCTGTGGCTCGATAACCGGAACAGTGTTTATGGCAGTCATATGCCCGATTTACGGAAGCAGTGCAGATTCGGTGAAGTATATTCTTGCAACAAATATGATTCTGTTTGCATCAATATACATTATTTCCGACAAAAGAATAGCTCCGAAGGGAAATTATTACGCCTTTTTCTATGGACTGTTTATTGCCCTTTCGTCATACGTGATTACACTTACGACCGGAAAGGAAAACGTAATCATAATAATGTCAGTTCTGTTCACTCCGGTTTCACTTGGATTTAAAAATCTGCAAAAGTGGATCGATAACGAGAGACTTTCCGAAGCAGAGGCTAAGGTGGCTGCTGAAGCCGATTCTATTGCCGGTTTGCCTCTTAATGAGACTGAAACGGATAATCCTGAAGTAATCACGGATAGTTCAGCCAAATCCGGTTCCGAATTTGAGGAGACTGCTGAAAATGAATAAAGGTAAAGATAAAATCACATCCGGACTTCTTGATGATAATACGGTACTTTCGGCGTTTATGGTTATCTCTCCGGTTATTATGTGCGGAGATACACTGCAAAATGCCCTTGCACTTATATATGCGTTTTCACTTATAACATTTTTTTCTGTACTGTTTGCATCTTTTGTTCCAAAAAGGCTTCCGTATGCGTTAAAAATCATAATTTATGCTGTTATTGCCTCTCTTGTGTACATACCCGTCAAGCTTCTCGCAGGTGAAATTTATCCCGAGTCAATTGAAAGAATCGGTATCTACTATCCGCTGCTTGCAGTTAATTCTTTGATTGTATTCCGTACCGAATCAAAATTTTTCCTGATGAAACGCGGAAAAATGGTCGGCTCGCTTATGTTCTGCATACTTGGTTTTGATTCTGTAATGATTATTACAGGATTTATTCGCGAACTTATTGCATATGGAACAATAAACAGCCATATTGTCGATATAAATACACTTATGACTGGAATCGCCCAGCCGTTCGGCGGATTTATTTTCCTCGGACTTTTTTGCGGGCTTTACCGCAAAATCAGATCATCTCTCCTCCGTGATGAGGACGAAGCCGTAAGGAGTGCCGAAAATGTTTCTGATAAATGATCTCATAACGCTCCTTGCAGCGAATCTGATATTAACTCAGGCGCTGGGAACGAGTACGATTTTCATTGCCGCCGCAAGTAAAAAAAATCTCGTCGGAATTGCTTCGGTAGTAACAATATTTACTACATCTGGTTCGGCGGCGGTTTACTTCATAAATCGGATTACAGGTGAAAAATATAACGATTTTGCATTGCTGTTTTATGTGCTTGCAGTGGGTATAATATATGTGCTGATGTTATTTCTGTTCCGGTTTATTGGAAAAAAATCGTTTGAAAGAACGAGGAAATATATACATATTTCCGCCTATAACTGCGCGGTAATGGGTACTCTTTTTACCGTGAGCGAAAGATTTTCTTCCGGCACATCTGCCTTGACTGACTATATCAAAATGGGTTTTGAGGCAGGAATCGGATTTATTATTGCGGCATTTATTCTTACAGCCGCATACAGAACGCTTAATTCTGCAAAGGTTCCGGCTTCATTCAGGGGATTTCCTGCGATGCTTGTGTACCTTGGTATAATATCAATGGCTGTTTATGCGCTGAAATAGAAAGAAGTCATATCAGTCTTTAGGAGAGAACAAAATGAAAAACAAAGGAAGGAAAATTTACAAAACCAAAGAAAAAAATTATTACGGTAAAACTCCCATGGGAAAATTTCTCTCAGGAGCTTTGACGGTACTTTTAATCGGAGGAATTGGTTTTCTTGGCTATAGTCTTGCCGAACCGATTATTAACTACAGTAAAAAAACGGGCGACGATCAGCTTCCTGTTTCTGATACAACGAACAATACTGATTTGATGCAGAATACAACAATTGCCGTCGATTCCGTTGTGGTTCCGGAAAATACAAATCTTGAGGTTTATAAAGCAGCATCACTCACTCCTGCTGACCTTTCCGATACTGCAAGACTGCAGACGGCTTTGCAGAATATCAACGTAAACGTCGGTTACGAATATGTTTCCGTGCCGCTGAAAATCGCGGGAGGAGAGCTTTATTATGCCAGTGCAGTAAGTGAAGCACAGCTTTGCGGGGCGGTTAAATCAACATTGACGCTTTCCGAAATCACCGCTGCGATCAGAACCGCAGGATACAGACCCGTTGCGGAAATAAGTTTGCTTCGTGACAGCCTTGCGCCGCAGACATATCCAGATATGGCATACACAACGACGGGCGACGGATCACGCTGGATTGATAATGATGCCGAAAGTGGTGGAAAACCATGGATTTCCCCTTATTCCGACCGTGCCGTAACATACCTGAATGCAATTTCAGACGAAGTAGCTGCAGCGGATTTCGACAAGGTTATTTGCGCAGACGTTATTTTTCCGAAATTCCGTGAAAGTGATCTGGCAATTCTTGATGAACGGCTCAGCAGCAGCGAAAGATATTTGACCCTGACTTCACTTGTCAACTCGCTTTACGGTAAATTCATGAACGGCGGAACAGCAATGATACTTGAAGTATCGGCAGTAGACATTTTACAGGAAAATTATGACGTAATTCAACCGTGGCTTCTTGACGTTAACACCGTTGTGCTCGATATTGATCTTGACGAACTGGGCACAGCTGTTGCGGCAGGCGGAACTGTTTATGAATTCACCGGAACTGTCTCCGATAAGGTTTCAAAGCTTATCGGACTTGTAGAGTATAAGCTTGAGGGATTTAATGTAATTGTCCGGATATCAGGACAAACAGCCGATCCAAATGAACTTGTAAAGGCAAAAGATATAATAGGCAATTATGGATATAATTCATTCATGATTGGGTAATCACGGCATATGTGCCGAAAAAATACGTCCGACATTATTCGGGGACTGGAGAAAAAAATGGCAGATAGATTTAAGGTTTCACTTCAGAAAATTATTGATGAATTCAAACTTGAGACAATTTACATTCACAAGGATGCAAATGAAATAATGATTGACGAAAACGATGTAAATCGTCCAGGACTCCAGCTCATGGGATTTTACGAGTATTTTAATCCCGAGCGCATACAGATCATCGGAAAAATGGAGTTTGCATATCTTTCGACAATTGATGAAGCTACAAGACGTGAACGTTTGCAGCTCTTATTTGCACAGAGACTTCCTGCTCTTATTATCACTCGTGAGCTGCCGTATTTTGCGGAAATGCTGGAACTTGCCAAGGAATATGAAGTTCCTCTGCTCAGGAGCAAGGAGAGCACATCTAATTTCATGTCCGGACTCATCGCATTTCTTAATCTTAATCTTGCTCCAAGAATCACACGTCATGGTGTACTTATTGAAATCTACGGCGAGGGAGTATTCATCACAGGAGAAAGCGGTGTCGGAAAAAGCGAGACTGCAATCGAGCTTGTAAAGCGAGGACACCGTCTTGTTGCAGATGATGCGGTTGAGATCAGGAAAGTATCAAATATCAGTCTTGTGGGAAGCTCACCGGATAATATCCGTCATTTTCTTGAGCTTCGCGGTATAGGAATAATAAATGCCCGCAGACTGTTTGGTATCGGTGCTGTTAAAATGACCGAAAAAATCGACCTCGTTGTTGAGCTCGAGCAGTGGAATCCTGAAAAAATATATGACCGAATGGGTGTAGATACTGAATATGTCTCTCTTCTCGGAGTTAAAGTTCCGTCGCTGACCATACCGGTAAAACCGGGAAGAAATCTTGCTGTTATTCTTGAAGTTGCGGCAATGAACAACAGACAGAAGAAAATGGGCTATAATGCAGCTCAGGAGCTTCTTAACAGACTTGGAATGGACGCGGAGATTAAGGAAGTCGTTAAGGATTATGACGCATTTTAAATAAATCAGGCATGAATTGTGCCACATTTTCAGGGGGACAATATGACATATATAAGTGAATTAACAGAGCTTTGCGACAGACTCGGCTGTCGTGTTATACCCGATTGCTCACTCAGTGAGTATGTTACATTCAGGTTCGGCGGGAAATGTAAGGCTCTTGTAAGCGTAAACGGCATGGAAAGCGTGGCTGTTCTTGTCAGCTTTCTGCGAAAAAATGAAATCAAATTCGGTATTATTGGCAGGGGAAGCAATGTGCTTGTTCCTGACGAGGGCTTTGACGGAGTAATACTCCTGTTCGGAAGCGGCTTTTCAAAAATTGAAACTGACGGAACAACTGTGACCTGTGAGGCAGGTGCGCTGCTTGCATCAGCCTGTGTTCATGCTCAGCACCGTGATCTTACCGGAATGGAAAACCTTTTCGGAATTCCCGGCACTGTCGGCGGAGCTTTGTACATGAATGCCGGTGCATACGGAAGCGAAATGTCGGATATTGTTGTATCCGCTGAATATCTTGACAGCAGCGGTAAAATCCGTTCAATTAAAAAAGAAGATATGAAGCTCGGTTATCGTCACAGCATTTTTTCCGAAAATGACTGGATAATTCTTCGGGTTGTTATTCAGCTCAGTGAGGGCAATAACAGCGATATCAGCGCAGCAATGAGTGAATGTATGAGCAAGAGAAGTTCAAAGCAGCCTCTTGAATATCCCAGTGCAGGAAGCATATTCAAACGTCCCGAGGGAAGCTATGCATCCCTGCTTATTGATAAATGCGGATTAAAGGGCATGACTTGCGGAGGCGCAATGGTTAGTGAGAAGCATTGCGGATTTGTGATAAATAAGGGTTATGCAACGTGCAGTGATGTACTTGAATTATGTGACAAAATCAAAAAAATTGTAAAGGAGAAAACCGGATACGAGCTGGAGCTGGAACCGGTTATTCTGAAATAAGCAAAATATAAAATCAGACCGGAGGTAATGTATGCAGCTGTTGATAATTACGGGAATGTCAGGCTCTGGAAAATCATGTGTAATGGACGTTATGGAGGATATAGGCTATTACTGCATCGATAATATTCCCCCGGGACTTATTCCGAAATTTGTTGATTTGTGCCGCCATTCCGAGAGCGGACTCGAAAATATTGCAGTTGCTGTGGATATAAGGTCGGGCGATATGTTTGCGGAGATTATTCATTCATGGCAAACACTGAAAAACGACGGCGAAGTTGATGTAAAGATACTCTACATTGAAGCAAGCGACGAGGTTCTTATAAAGCGATATAAAGAAACACGGCGAAAACATCCGCTTTATGACAAATTCAACGGTAATCTGCATCAGGCAATCCGATATGAATGGGAACAGCTCTCTCAGCTCAGAGAAAATGCCGATTTCTATATTGAGACCTCAAATTGCTCGACAAATCAGCTCAAAGAACAGGTCAAAGAGCTTTTCCTCGAGCGCCGCTCTGATTCCCTTACGATAAAGGTAATGTCCTTTGGCTATAAGTATGGTGTTTCGACTGAATCCGACCTTGTATTTGACGTCAGATGTCTTCCTAATCCTTATTATATCGACGAACTGCGTCAGCATACAGGCTGTGAGCAGTGTGTGAGGGACTATGTTATGAGCTTTGAGCAATCAAGACTCCTCTTTGATAAACTGAAGGATCTGATTGATTTTCTCATCCCGCTGTATATAAGTGAGGGTAAAAGCCAGCTTGTAATCGCATTCGGATGTACAGGTGGAAAGCATCGTTCAATTACATTTGCCGAACTGATGGCAGCTTATTTATCGGAAAAGGAATATAAAATTCAGAAATATCATCGCGATATAACAAGGGACAGAAAAATCTGACGGGGGGAGATTATCATATCCTTTTCAGGCGAAGTAAGAAAAGAAATCTGCCGTTCGGTAAATGATAAAGAGCGCAGGTTTGCCTGCCTTTACGGTATGCTTATGTTCAGCAGGACACTTACTGCCGAGCATATCTGTTTCCAGACCGAGAGCACTCATTCTTCGGCGATGTTTGAAAAGCTCATCAAATCTGTATTTCAGGGCAGAATAGATTTCAGACGCCATGAAAACGAGCGTAAAAACGGAGCTGTTATGTTTACATACGACATAACCAATCCGGAGCATACCGCTGAAATTCTTAAATGCTATAATATTTGTCCCGAGCGGCGCAGTATAGACTTTGAACTTATAGCAAACAGCAGTCTTGGTGTTTTCGCAGGAGGAGTATTTCTTGCCTGCGGAAGTGTTAACGACCCCTCAAAGGAGTATCATCTTGAATTCGTAACGCCTTCCGAACTGATAGCAGCAGAACTTGTAATGCTGCTTAACGACATTGAAATAACTGCCAAAACTGCACTGCGGCGCGGACAATATATTGTATATATCAAGGACAGCGAATCGATTGAAGATACGCTGACCTTTATCGGGGCGCAGAAATGCACACTTGAAATGATAAACGTTAAAATTTACAAAGATGTTCGCAATAAGGCAAATCGCATTGCAAATTGTGACAGTGCAAATATAGACAAGGTTGTGAATGCTGCAATGCGACAGCTTGAGGATATAAAGCTTATTGAAAGTTCGATTGGACTTGATTCACTGACTGACGAACTTCGTGAGGTTTCAGAGCTTCGTATTGAGAATAGTGATATGAGTCTTAAAGAGATAGGAGAGTGCTTGAATCCTCCAATCAGCCGTTCGGGAGTTAATCACCGTTTTAAAAAGCTGGCAAAAATCGCAGAGGAAATTCGTTCGGGAGGAAACTCAGAATATGGCATCAAGTGATTATGTAAATTTGCACGTCCATACGGAATATAGCCTGCTTGACGGAGCCTGCAGAATCAAACGACTTGTTGAACGTGCAAAGGAGCTTGGACAGACAGCTGTGGCAATTACAGACCATGGAAATATGTACGGAGCTGTTGAATTCTACAATATTGCAAAAGATGCGGGAATCAAGCCGATTATTGGATGCGAGCTGTATGTTGCTCCAAGAACCCGTTTTGACAAGGAATCACGGATTGACAGCTCGCCTTACCATCTGGTTGTTCTTTGCGAAAACAATACAGGATATAAAAATCTTGTCAAGCTCGTATCATTTGCGAGTCTGGAAGGATTTTACAATAAACCGAGAGTCGATATTGAGCTCCTCGAGAAATATCACGAGGGGCTTATTTGTATGTCCGCTTGCCTTGCAGGAGAGATTCCTCGTCTTCTTGTAAACGGTCAGTATGATAAAGCTGTGAATACGGCTTTGCGCTATCGCGACATTTTCGGTAAGAATAATTACTTTATAGAGGTTCAGAATCATGGAATCCGTGAGGAGCTTCAGATTCTTCCATTGCAATACAGGCTTTCGGAAGAAACAGGAATTCCCCTTGCCGCCTCAAACGATTGTCATTATATTTTTAAGGATGACGCTGAAATGCAGAATGTACTTCTCTGCATTCAGATGAATAAACTGATAACCGAAAAAAACAGCGTCAGTTTTGAAACAGATGAATTCTATCTAAAGTCGGCTGAGGAGATGTGCAGTCTTTTCAAAGGTCACGAAGAAGCCGTTTACAACACAGCGAAGATAGCCCAAAGGTGCAATGTTGAATTTGAATTTGGTAATATTAAGCTGCCTAAATTCAGCATTGATGGTGTTACAGATAATATTCAGTTTTTCCGGGAACTTTGTATAAACGGAATGCACAGGATTTATGGAGAAAATCCAGATCCGGCTGTTCTTAATCGAATGGAACACGAGCTTAAAGTTATAACTGAAATGGGATACACCGACTACTACCTTATCGTGTGGGACTTTATAAGATATGCACGCGAACAGAAGATTCCCGTCGGTCCGGGAAGAGGTTCGGGAGCAGGCAGTCTTTGCGCATACTGTATCGGAATTACAGGAATTGACCCGATGAAATATAATCTGCTTTTTGAACGTTTCCTTAATCCGGAACGCATTAGTATGCCCGATTTCGATATAGACTTCTGTATAGAGGGGCGTCAGCAGGTCAAGGATTACGTAATAAAAAAATACGGAAGCAACTATGTTTCGGAGATAATCGCTTTTGATACAATGAAAGCGAGAGCAGCTGTCCGCGATGTCGGGCGTGTAATGAATATTCCCTATCAGCTCTGTGACAAAGCAGCGAAGCTTATCGATCCAAAGCTTACACTTGATGAATGTCTTGCCCAGTCTGAAGATTTACGCAGTCTCTGCCGTGCTGACAGCTCTGTAAAAAAGGTTATCGATACTGCAAGACAGATTGAGGGGATGCCTCGCCATGCCTCGACTCATGCAGCAGGAGTTGTTATTTCCGCTGTTCCGCTCAGCGACCTTGTACCGTTACAAAGAAACGACGGAACAGTTGTAACACAGTATACGATGACTGTTCTTGAATCACTCGGACTTCTCAAAATGGATTTTCTTGGACTCAGGAACCTGACAGTTATCCGTGACTGTGTGAATGAAATTCATCGTAAAGAGCCTGACTTTGATGTAGATTTAATTCCGACCGATGACGGGAAAGTATTCAAAATGCTTTCCGACGGTGATACGGGTGGGGTATTTCAGTTTGAAAGCGACGGAATTACACAGCGTATTATTGAACTTCATCCTGAGCGCCTGGAGGATTTAATTGCCGTTCTATCGCTTTACCGACCCGGACCTATGAAGTCAATTCCCGAATATATTGCCAATAAACGTAATCCCCGGAATATAACCTACAAGCATCCTTTGCTTAAAGAAATTCTTAGCGAGACTTATGGCTGTATTGTATATCAGGAACAGGTTATGGAAATCTGCCGGAAGCTTGCAGGGTATTCATATGGTCATGCGGATATTGTCCGACGTGCAATGGCTAAGAAAAAACACGATGTTATGCTTCATGAGCGTGAAAGCTTTGTCAACGGAGCGAAGAAAAATGGCATTCCTGAGAATACATCAAATGAGATTTTCGATGAAATGATGAGTTTTGCTTCATATGCGTTCAATAAATCTCATGCTGCTGCCTATGCATATCTTTCATATCAGACTGCGTATCTAAAATGCCATTATACAGGCGAATACATGGCTGCGTTGATGAGCAGCGTAATTTCGACAACTTCAAAGCTTGCTGAGTATATCAGCCTATGCAGGAAAAAGGGAATCGAAATCGTTCCTCCCGACGTAAATAAAAGTATGAAAGGTTTTACTTACTGTGACGGCAAAATGTATTTCGGACTTTTAGCTATAAAAAATGCAGGCAGCGGACTTGCCGATAAAATCATAGCCGAACGGAAAAAAAATGGAAGTTACAGAAGTTTTCAGGATTTCTGCGAGAGGATTGAGGGAAGAGATTTAAACAGAAAATCTATTGAAAATCTGATCAAGGCAGGAGCATTCGACAGCCTTGGACAGAATCGTCGTCAGCTTCTGGAATGCTATGAGCAGATTCTCAGTGCGGTATCATCAGCTTCGGGTGGTGTAATTGAGGGTCAGCTGAATCTTCTTGGACTTGAAGAGTCAGCAGCTTCCGGAATAAAAATTCCCGAGCGTACCGAGTATGCTTCAAAAAGACTGCTCGCAATGGAAAAGGAAGCAGCAGGAATGTATTTGAGCGGTAATCCGCTTGACGAATTCAGCTATCTTAAGAAGCTTCTGCGAACTGTTTCAATTTATGAAATAATCAGTGGGCAGGGGAGTCGTTTCCGCGACGGAGACCCGGTAAGAATATTGTGTATTCTACAGGATAAAAAAACTCATGTAACCAAAAAAGGGGATAATATGTGTTTCCTTACGCTGGAGGACAACGGCAGTGAAATAGACGCAATAGCATTTCCGGATTTGTTTTCGGTTGCAGCTTCAAGGCTCAATCCCGGAAATGTACTGCTGATCAGCGGAAAAATCTCTCTTAAAGATGAAACGGCTTCAGTTATCTGTGAAAGCATTTTTTCCGACGGCGAGTTCGGACGTTTTACCGAGGGCAGGAAGCTATGCGTTAAACTTGATTCAAAATCAGTCAGCGATGCATTGGAACAGCTTCAGGGACTTGCTTCGCTTTATCGGGGAGAAACCGCAGTGTGTTTTTACCTGACGGATATTAAAAAAACAGTTCTGCCAAAAACAAAACTGTCGGTTCAGATTTCTGCTCAAAGTACAGAAAAGCTTGCAGAGTTGTTCTCATATGATAAAATAGGTCTGATTTGATTTCAAACTTTACACATCAGAATATACAGAAAAAAATAAGGCAATACCGCTTAAAAATTGCTGTGTGTGCACAGTCAGATGTGCATCATTCGCTAATTATGTGGTATCGCCTTTAATAATTGTTTATCATGTAATGATATAGTTTATTTTTTTACTGTGAGAGCAGCGTTTGTCCTTTCAATTTCCTCAGCGCGAAGCAGCGCCGTATCAATGTGGTTACAGAAGTTTTCTCGTCCGATACGCTCAACGAATCCGGCTTTTTCCATCGCGTGCATAGGTTGCTCGTTAACGTGAGAAAACACAACGGCAATATTATGCTTCCGGCAGCGCTTTGTAATTTTGTCAAGAGTCTCAACTCCGGTAGCGTCGATTGCCGGAACATTTCTCATTCGTATACAGAGAACGTCAATATTCGTGTCATCAAGCATATATCCGAATTTATCAGAAGCACCGAAAAACATAGGACCATTGATTTCGTAAACCCTTGTATTCTTTGGTACTTTTTTCAGGGTTATATTGTCGGGGTCTGTATCTTCATCGTCAACATAAACCCAGCCGTGGACTTCAGTAACATCTGCCATTCTTTTCATGAACAGGAGAGCGGCAAGTACCATTCCAACACCGATTGCAACCACAAGGTCGAAAACAATGGTGAGTATCAATGTTACAAAAAGAACGACAATATCACTTTTCGGCGCAGTCTTTACAGTATTGGCAATTCCGCGCCAACCGCACATATTATACGCCACAACAAAAAGTATAGCAGCAATTGCGGGCATTGGAAAGTTTGAAGCGTATGGCATGAGCAGTATGAGTATTATAAATAAAACAACTGAATGAATCATTCCGGCAATAGGAGTGCGTCCGCCGTTTTTGATATTTGCAGCAGTACGGGCAATTGCACCGGTTGCAGGAATACCTCCGAAAAGGGCAGATGTAATGTTGCCTGCACCCTGTGCAACAAGTTCCATGTTAGAGCGATGTTTAGAGCCTATCATACCGTCGGCAACAACACATGAAAGAAGTGATTCAACTGCCGCAAGGACTGCAATCGTAAAGGCATTTGGAATCAGCGTGCGTATTCTGTCAATACTTACATCCGGAATACTGAACTTAGGTGCAGACGATGATATTGTATATAAATCGCCGATTGTATTGACGTTCAAATTTGCAAATTTTACAACCAATGATGCGACAATTACCGCAATCAGTGAAGCCGGAATTTTACTCAGCTTTTTTGGCCAGAAAATCAGAATAGCCAGCGAAAGCAGACCAATCAGAAACGCCTGATAATTAAATGTTCCGATGCTTCTGATAAGTTCGCCAATCTTCTCGGTTGTTTCAATAGGTGAGCCGCTGAATTTCATACCGCAGAAATCCTTGATTTGTCCGATAACAATTGTAACAGCAATTCCAAAGGTGAAGCCTGCTGTAATTGTATTTGGTATGTATTTTATCAGGCTTCCAAAGCGGCATAATCCCATTATAATAAGGAAAATACCTGCCATAACCGTGGAAATAATAAGACCGTCCATTCCCTCTTTGGCTACTATTCCGGCAACAATTGTAGCAAATGCAGCGGTTGGTCCGGCAATCTGAACCCGGCTTCCGCCAAGAAAGGATACAACAAATCCAGCTGTTATAGCGGTGTAGAGACCCTGCTCAGGGTTTACTCCAGAGGCAAGTGCAAGTGCGATTGAAAGCGGCAATGCAATTATTGCTACAATAATTCCGGAGATAACGTCCATTGCAAACTGCTGTGCCGAATAGTTTTTCAATACTGAGAAAAGCTTCGGCTTTAACTTTTCCTTTGTGGCTTTTTTCTGTTCTTTTTCCATTACTTTCTCCTATTTGATATTTATTCAACAATTTTGTATTATATCACCATTTTTCCGCAGATTCAACCTTTTTTTGTCTATCTGTCCTTTTTTCATCATTTTAACCAGTATTCAGTCAGTGCCTTAAAAAATATAAGTAGTTTATACTACTTCGCATCAGCGGTTTGTCTATAAAAAATCCGGCAGAGGACTGACCACGGTTAAGGTTGATAGAAAAAAGATTGTATCAAGACTGTTAACAGACAGGTAAGAAGTTGTTTTCATCTTATATTGACCTTTTAATTTAAAAATGATATAATTATATAAGAATAATAAATTGGTTTATATGGAGATTACTGAATATGAACAGAATTCTGATCATCGAAGACGATGATATATTGCGGAAAAATATTGCTTTTGCTCTTGAAGAAGCAGGTTATTCAGCGCAGATGTCTGCAAATCTGACCGAAAGCGAAAAGATGATAAGTGACAGCGACCTGATTCTACTTGATGTAATACTGCCCGATGGGAATGGGATGGATTTCTGCCGTAACATTCACGAAAAATACGGCACTCCGATTATATTTATTACATCGTGTGATGATGAAGCTGATGTGGTAAACGGTTTCGACTGCGGTGCTGACGACTATATTCGCAAGCCATTCAGGTTAAACGAGCTTTTGTCACGTGTTAAGGCTGTATTGAGAAGAAGTGCCGCATTTTATGACGGACCTGAGCTTACGGCAGTGGAGCAGAAATTGCTTGAATATCTGATGCAAAACAAGGAACGATTTCTCACTCGTGAACAGATTCTTGAATATCTGTGGGATTCAAAAAACTGTTTCGTAAATGATAACACACTTTCGGTCAATATCAGCAGACTCAGAGACAAATTGAAAAGCAGCTCCTGCGGACAAATTGTTACAAAGAGGGGGTTAGGTTATAAATGGACTCAGCAGACAAATTCATAAACAATAAATCACCGAAACGTCTCGTTCTTATCTATATTATTATGCTTGTAATTTTAACGGTAGCTGCTTATTTTGTTTCTGAAAAATGCACCGATGTTATTGTTGAAAAACAGCTTACAGCGGTTTTGTCAGCAGCTTCCGGAGATACGAATTTCACAGGATATCCGTCAGAGGATTCTGTCACTGCCGGAGAAAAAATGTTTTCGGTTTACGGAGTAAGCTCCGACATGAATCTCCGCTTGATAGACAGCTATACTGACATTTTCAGAATGATTTTTACAGCTTTAATCATCTTTCTATATTTCACCAATACTCTATGGCTTATCTGCTCAATCTGCGTTCTTTTTAAAACATATAGTCAGGTAGAAACGCTAAGAGTCAAGTGCATTGATATTTCAGAAAAAACGAGTACGAAAGTATCTGTTTCTGCTGAGGAATTCAGCTGTATAAAACGACTTTCGGACGCAATTGACATTCTTTCCGATAGACTCAGGTATCTTAACAGCAGCCTTATGAAGGAAAAGGAATTTCTGCGCGAATTTCTGACCGATTTTTCACATCAGATTAAAACATCGCTGGCGGTCATTCGGCTGAACAGCGATATTTTAGCGGAATCAGACAATATTTCAAAGAAAAGCCAGTCGCGGCTTGCAAATGAAATCTCAATTAATACCGACAGTATGGAAAGTCTAACCGTTTCAGCATTAAAACTTGCAAAGCTGAATGCCGATGCAGTTGAATACCGGATGACATACAGTGACCTGAACGAAACCTGTTCCTCGGCAATCAGACGAATTGATCCCCTGCTCCGTGATACAGAAATCAAGATACACTTCGACGCGTTATCGGAACAATTGTTTATGAACCACGACAGATTATGGCTCTGCGAAGCAGTTGAGAACATTATCAAAAATTCAGCAGATCACTCCGGATGTACGGACATTATCGTAAAAACAGAAAAAACTCCTGTAAGCATAACAATTTCGATTGAGGACAATGGCAAAGGTATACCACAGAGCGATATTCCGAATATTTTTACACGCTTTGGTAAAAAGAGCAATAATGTTCAGATGAGCAGCGTAGGCATAGGAATGTCGGTAGCAAAGAAAGTTACGGAAGCTCACAATGGACAAATTATTGTATATTCCGAAAAAGATTCAGGAACGCGTTTTGACATGATTTTCTTAAATTGATTTATCCATAGCTGAAAAAAATATTTATTCGGCAGTGTTGTTCTAACAGATAAAAAATATAAATATATCATTTTGTCACTTTATCGTAAGATAAGTATATTATACTGTTATTAAAGCGAGAGGCGGACGCTTTTCGGAAAAGAAAAGGAGGTTTTATATCATGGAAAAAGAAACAATAATCAAAGCGGAACATCTTTTCAAGAAATACGGATCAGACGAAACAGAAATTCTTGCGCTGAACGATGTAAACTTTGAAATTTGCAAGGGCGAATTTACTGCTGTTACAGGTGAGAGTGGAAGCGGAAAAACAACTCTGCTCAACATAGTCGGTTCGCTCGACAGACTTACTTCAGGACATATTATTGTGAACGGCACGGACATCGCAAAAAAGAATGACAACGAACTCTCAGCCTACAGACGCAGAAATATCGGATTTATTTTTCAGTCGTACAATCTTATTCCGGTACTAAGCGTTGAAGAAAATATTGTACTACCGCTGAACCTTGACAATACCGAGCCAGATAAGCAGTTTCTTGATGAACTGCTTGAAGTCACGGGACTCTCATCACGACGGAAATCATATCCCCACGAGCTTTCGGGCGGCCAGCAGCAAAGAGTTGCTTTCGCACGTGCATTGATTCACAAGCCGCCGATAATACTCGCCGACGAGCCTACGGGAAATCTCGACAGCAAAAACAGCCGCGAGATTATTACGATTCTTAAAAGTTCAATCAAGAAATACAATCAGACGCTTCTGCTGATAACCCACGATGGAAGCATTGCGGCTCAGGCGGACAGAATTTTCAAGATGAGCGACGGATGTCTGACGGAAGGCTGAGGTGATAGCGCATGAAACATTTAATTTCGCTTTCACTTAAATATATCCGCAGACAAAAACTAAGAAGCTTTCTCACGTTCCTGTGCATAACGATTTCAGTGTTTATTCTAAGCTCAGTATCAGCTTACTGCAGCAGTATAATGACTTCACTGAAAAATCAGCAAATAAAAACTTCAGGCACATGGGAGGCAGATTTATCAGATGTTCTCAATGAATGTGACGACAAAATAAAAGCCGTTGATATTGTAAAAAATCATGCCGCTGTAAGTGATATGTTTTACAGTGAATACGATTCTGTCCTTTCTTCATCATCGATTGATGAAAACGGAAGAATATCTTATATCGATATTTCATTTGATAATACTGATTCCTTTCGTTCAAATTATATTTATTCGAGCTCACACTGCGGAGATACCGATTTAAAATGCTCAACATATAACTACAATGAGTCTGATAAATATGACATCAATAATGCAGATGAAGCAATTTTGCCGTCATGGGTTCATGATGATTTCGGATATGAGGTCGGAGATAAGATAACCATAACTCTCACCCCCGAATCAGGAGTTCTTGACGACAGTCTGCCGCAGGTTGAATCGATTATTGAAAAGCTTAAAGAAAAAAATCAGAACAGTGATTATTATTACTTCATTACCGATTACGGTGAAGAAAACCTTACCGGAGAATATGAAAAAGGAAAAATCAAAAGGCAACAGACGCTGCTTTCTTATCTGAAAGAAGAGTATTCATTTGAAGAAATCAAATTAAAAAATGTTCAAAGCGGCGTGCCATATACGGTTACGATGAAAATTGCCGGCTTCAACGAAAATGATCTTCGCTATGACAGTAATTGCTTTTTTCTGTATACGTCGCCATTTTCAGATTTTGATATAGGGAAATTGATTGAAAGCAACCCTGATTTGATTTCGTACAATACAGATTCTTACTATTTGTATGTAAGGATAAAGGATAATATAAGCTTTGATGACGGTCTGGAGGGACTTAAAGACAATCTTGGTGAAAGCTTCGGAATAGATTTTTCTGATGCATACAGCCCGGAAATCGAACTCAACTATGATTTACTTATGTTTGAGCTGAGAGGCGCAAATGTAATTACAGATCTTTTACCATTCATTTTTTTCGGATCTATATTTCTATTTATAGCATGGGCGGTTTCAAGATTTATCATTGATAACGCTTTTGAAATTTCCGTTCAGGAGCGAAGCGTACAGTTCGCTATTCTGCGCATAATGGGAGCTTCAAAAGGTCAGCTTTCCGCACTGATTTTCACGGAAGCAATTTTCTATTGTCTCACTGCCGTCCCTCTCGGAGTAATATCGTCGTTTTTGATATGCAAAAAAGTATTCAGCTCGTTGAATAACGTTGGATTTGATGTTCTGGAATTCAGTCTTATGCCTTTCTTTGCGGCTCTCGCAGTGTTATTCTGTGTAGTTGCAATATTTATTTCGGCGTTCACCTCGGCAATGTGGGCTTCAAGAAAGCTTTCTCCCTCGGAGGCGTTGAATTTCGGTAAGCCGAAGCGTAAAAAGAAGAAAATCCGCCACAAGAAATCAAAGCTCAACAGAAGCTCTAATGGTTTTATTTTACATTATACAATCAGAAGTATTTTAAGTTCAAAGAGCCGGTTTGTAATCTCAACGATCGCAATGGCGCTGGGAGTATTGATGTTCTCGGCAAGTATAATGACTCTGCTTTCATTCAGAAGCGAATTTAAGGAACTTGTAAACCGTGAAACCTTTGATTTTTATATCTTCAGCGATAATCTGTCCGATATTCAGCGAAGCAAAGATGAATTTGAAAACAATGATCTTTTCTCCGATTACACTGCAGAAGTCATTATTCCATTTGAATATGACGCACAAGTTAATTCGGAAATTGACAAAGCATTCGGACTTTCTGATGTTATCGGTCACAGAGAGATGATGGAAATAACAACCATTAACCAAAAGACATATGAGAAGTATGCGGAAAAGGTAATGGGAATGACCTATGACGAGTTCAGAAAAAGCGGAGCGGCAGTTATAGGAAAATCGCCATATTGCGATGAAAACGGAAATTATAAGTACGATAAGACAAATCACGTCGTAAGAATAAACGATGACAGCTTCACGCCGTCCTCTGATTACAGATTGGTCGTCAATCCCGAGTCTTATCCGGATGAACAAAAGAATAAAATAAAAATACTCGGAACCTTATGCTGTGAAATAACCGATGATAGTCGTATCTATATTGCATTTGAAAATATTGATAAAATTATTGAAGATAATTATATAAACTATTTAAATCTGCAAATTTACCTTAATGTTAACGGAAAAGACAATTACAGTGAAGCATTAGAACTTGCAAGAGGATTTGTAAGCGATGAGATGAATTTCTCTAACAACTATATGGTCGGATCAGGTTTAAAGGATTTTATAAAAGCAATAGCAACGATTGTCCTTTCACTTATTCTCTCCATATGGCTTGCAGGAATATTCTCGATGATAAGCACAGTAAATACGAGCGTGCTCAACCGTCAGCAAGAGCTTATGATGATACGCTCCGTCGGCATGACAAAGAAACAGCTTCTCGGTACGGTTATCATCGAAAGTCTGTTGTTTTCATCTGTTTCAACGATTGTCGGAACGATTCTCGGAGCAGGACTTTTCGGTTGGTTCCTTTCATATGCAATGAAAGAGTCAATCGTTGAATTTATCGGTTTAGTTGTTCTTGCGGTTGTTATTACGTTTTCCGTAAATGCTGTTATAGCTTTTCTTGCATCACTTCCGGGCATAAGCAGTCTAAAAAAACGTTTGTAATATAATACTGAGACAATTGATTTCGCCGTACATTGTGATTTGTACGGCGAAAATTTTTCCTTTGTCATATGCTGAAAAGGGTATTGATTTAAACAATAATATGTGTTATAATGTAATTGTAATAATATTTAAGGCAAGGCGCTGCCCACAGCCTGCGAACATAAATATGAATGGAGAGATTATGATAATGAATACCATCGGAATAATAGGAGCAATGCCCTCCGAGCTTGCAGATATACGAAATACACTCGAAAAGGCTGAGGTAAAGCACATTTCCGGATTTGACTTTTATATAAATGACTTTTGCGGCAAAAAGATAATCAATGCCTGCTGCGGAATCGCAAAGGTTAACGCAGCCTTATGCACTCAGGTTCTTATTGACAATTTCACTCCCGATGCAATTATCAATACAGGAATTGCCGGCGGAATGAACAGCAGAATCAGGGTTTGTGACATAGTCATCTCAAATGAAGTCCTTCCCCATGACCTTGACCTGCATTTTCTCAACGATTATCCACCATACTGCGGAATTTTCAAGGCTGATGAAATGCTGATAAGTAAGGCAGAAGAGGTTTGTGCGTCATTCGGAGCGGCAAGCTTTATCGGAAGAATCGTATCGGGAGAAGCATTTATTTCAGATAATAGCGTGAAAGCGGATATATGTACTCGTTTCAATCCCTATGCCGTAGATATGGAAAGTGCTGCAGTAGGTCATTGCTGTTATCTCAATAAAATTCCATATGTAAGCGTCCGCTGTATTTCAGACAATGCCGATGACGATGGAGCAATGTCCTTTGACGAATTTGAAAAAATTGCCGCCGGAAAAGTCGCCGAAATTGTTCTTAAAATGTGTGAAACACTTTAAAAACAGGAGAGAATTAATTATGAAAAAAATACTTTCTGCCGCTGCTGCGGTTTTAGGCTTCACAATAACACTATCGTCAGTTACCGCTTACGCAGCTCCGGAGCAGGAATACACTCCGCTTTGCTATTTTGTTCCGGATGTAACAGACGAAGCCGAAATGCTCACGAATAATATTATACACATTCCGTCCTCAATGCTCGAAAATGGTGATTATACCCTCAGCACGGGTGTGTTTATTGAAGATAAAGAAAAGCGTATCTGCTATGCCGCATCGCTTAAATGGAGCTCAGACAGTGAATATATTAAGCTCTCAGAGCTTTATGATCCAACCACGGCACTGGGTGAATACCAGACCTACACAACTTCCGAAGGCAGGGAATTCAGGACAAACTCAATTCCATTTGCCTATGGTTCAATCAATGACCAATCTGAAATGGAAATTCCTTACAGTGTAATACCTGTTGTAAAAGATGAGCTTGATGAAATGGCATTTACATATCAAAATGCCGTTTCGTCGCCGTTACCATTAAAAACTCTTGGCGCAACATCAGATGAATACCCGTTTGCTGTTTTCAATGCTGTAATAAGTTCGGATACACCAAGCGGAAAATACAGCATTTATTTTAATACTCAGGATAATACGAGCGGTGACAGAAGCAGGCTGACACATATTGGATATTTAAGGGACGAATTTGACGATATTTACCCGAGAACCGCCGATTTGACAATAATTGTGGGAGATTATCTTCTCGGTGATACAACTCTTGACGGAACTGTAAACGCAATTGACGCATCAAGTGTGCTCAGAGCCTATGCCAATACAGCAACAGGCGCTGAATCCGGTCTTGACGAATTCCAGACATATATTTCCGATACCGACCATAACGGCATAGTCGACGCAGTCGACGCTTCAACAATACTCGGATATTATGCGTTTATTTCCACAGGCGGTTCAGGAACACTTGAAGACTATATTTCCTCAAAATAATTAGCTTAAGATAACTTCTAAAAACCCCTGTTTTTGAAATTAAAAAGTATAAAAGCTGGATTATATTAGTTATATTGTGCTTTAAAGCAATGGTGAAAACATATTCAGAATAAAACCGGCGGCTTTTTCCCTAAGACTTCGTTCCTTGCAGCAGCTTCCGTCAATTTCTTTTGAAAGCGAAACTGTCTCGGCAAAATCAGCTTCAATTGATTTGATACATTCACAGCCATACATTATTGCTGCTGATTCAAACTGAAGATACATACTTCGGTAATCAAGATTAATTGTACCGACCAGTGCTGCTTTGTCATCAACGGATATGTTTTTTGAATGAATAAATCCCGGAGTGTATTCGTAAATCCTTACTCCTGCGCTCAGCAGACTGCAGTAACAGCCTCGTGCGATATACTGAACATATTTTTTGTCTGCTTTGCCCGGAGTAATGATTCGGACATCGACGTTTTTCAGCGCTGCTGCCCGAAGAGCGGAGATAAGTTCATCATCCGGCAGGAGATACGGTGTTGTGATGTGAATATAACGCTTTGCTGAATAGATCAGTTCAAGATATACCTGTTTACCGATAGGTTCACGATCTAAAGGTGAAAACGAAAACGGCTGTATAAAACCGGAGGATTTTTCGGAGATGTCATATTCATTTTCTGATATAGGAGCAGAGTCGCCGCCGGTCGTGTTCCAAAGCTGTAAAAACATTGCCGTATAGTTCTTTACGGCTTTTCCTCTGATCATCACTGCACTGTCTTTCCAGTATCCGAAACGCTCAGTAAGATTGATATATTCATCGGCAATGTTCGTTCCGCCGTTAAAAGCAGTCTTTCCGTCAATTACTACGATCTTCCTATGATCGCGGTTATTCTGCGACGAGGACAGAAATGGCGTAAAGCAATTGAAAGCCCTGCATTTGATACCAACCGATGAAAGACTTCGAAATATCGTATCTGAGTAAGCAAATCCTGTACCAATACCATCATATAGAATACGGATATCAACTCCTTCAGATGCCTTTTCAACAAGTATTTCGGAAATTCTCTCAAACATTTTTCCTTTGGAGATAATGTAAAAATCCATAAAAATAAAGTTTTCTGCAGCTTTAAGTGCTTTAAGCATAGCTTCAAACTGTAGCTCGCCCGAAGAAAAATATTCACAGCTGCTTTCACTGTAAACCGGAAATTCTCCGCAGCGTTCAATGTAATGAGAAAGTCCGGAATATTCGGGAAAAAGCTCGTTTAATCCGCAGTCGCTCTCATTATGGAGACGAAGCGGATGATGTGCGGTACGAATATATATTTTCCGCTGAATATATGATGTGAAACGGACAAGCAGATAGGTTATTCCCCCGAAAAGTGAAAAGATCCATATAAAGATAATCCATGCTGTTTTATATGAAGGATTGTCTCTGCGGTTGATAATAACAAAAACAACCACAATATCAATTACCATCAAAACCGAATGCGTCAGAGGGAAGTATCTCACCGCGACAATAACGGATATAAGGCAAATTAAAATCTGTATCAGAAGAAGCAGGATATAGAATGTATTTCTGCTGAATATTTTTTTTAAATAAATAAAAAACACAATTCGCACCGTCCCGAAAGGAGAGTAAATATGAAAGAAATACGCCCCTATGAGCGCAAAGTCAACTATTATGAAACCGATAAAATGGGCATCGTGCACCATTCGAACTATATACGTATGCTTGAGGAATCCCGATGTGATTTTCTTGAGCAGGCAGGTGTGTCATATTTCCGAATTGAAGAACTCGGACTGATGATACCTGTTCTGAATGTTGAGTCTAAATTTATAAAACCGCTTAAATTTGGTGATACATTTACGGTTTACACCAGTGTGACAAAGTTTAACGGAGTCCGGCTTGAAATGAGCTACAGAATCCTTAACAGTGAAACAAATGTACTTTGCTGTGAGGCTAAATCCTCCCACTGCTTTACTGATGAAAACCTTAAGCCGATAAGTATAAAATTAAAATACCCCGATATTTATAAAGTATTCCTCGATTATCTGAATTATGAGATTTCAATGACTTAGGAATTAATAAAAAATGCCTGTCCGTACTAAATCCCGGGCAGGCATTTTCTATAGCTTTTTTATTCGCATCATGATTTCGCTTATTTTTCTATTATGTGCAGCTGCTATCTGAGCCATATTCATTCCGCATGAGATTTCGCTGCGAAGTTTCTCGTCCTCTTTGTTACTCCAACGACGCGGAACAGCTTCAGATAAATTATTTCTATAAGCTTCAAGATTATCCTCAACGAAGCTTTGTCTTATTTCGGGAGCAGGGGAGTCGTTTGGATTCTCCGCTGTATATTTTGCTATCAGTTTGCAGAATTCTTCTCCGTATTTCTCTGCCTTACGCATTCCGACTCCGGAAACTCCGATAAACTGGCTGTAATTCTTCGGAAGCTTACGGCACATATCTTTCAAGGTCGCATCGGAAAAAACAATGTAAGCTGGGATTCCCTCGTTATCCGCAATTGTTCGGCGAAGTCTTTTGAGCTGATTGAAAAGCTGACTGTCTGCAAAATAGTCGACTTCGTTCTTCTTCCGTGATTCACGGCTGTCTTCTTTTGGAAGCTTCATTGTAAGCGACGGACGGTTGCGCAGTATTTCGGCTGATTTTGCATTAAGAGTTATAACCTGATATTTTTCGTCAGCAGAAAGATATTCCTGCCCGATAAGATAATCAAGTATCGCGCGAATTCTCGACGACGAGGTATCCGACATTATTCCATAGGTTGAAAGCTTATCAAAACCGAGTTCAAGAAGACGTGAAACTCTGCTTCCGCGAAGAATATCAGTAATCATTTTTTTACCGAAATACGGACCTTTC
The DNA here is from genome assembly GCA_029007035.1 of Oscillospiraceae bacterium. Lineage (GTDB taxonomy): Bacteria > Bacillota > Clostridia > Oscillospirales > Ruminococcaceae > Ruminococcus. The sequence goes on along the minus strand of JAQXHC010000012.1, from coordinate 33,154 downwards.
TGATGAATACGATATACGCACGAGACGATTTTCTGAGCTTCAACTGTAATATCTACTGTCTCAAATTCATTAAGACAGTTTGAACACTTTCCGCAGAAATTTTTTGCAGGGTCGCCGAAATATTTGAGTATATACTCACGCAGACATGAGGATGTTGTACAATAAATCGTCATATATTTCAGTCTCAGTCTGTCACGTTCGATTATGGTTTCACGCTCGTCATCAGAAAGCTCTGCAGCAGATTCACGGCTGTTTTCAATCATGAACTGATTTGTTCGAACGTCAGAGGGATTATACATAAGAATACAGTCAGCAGCTTCACCGTCTCTTCCTGCTCTGCCGGCTTCCTGATAGTAGCTTTCAAGGTTTTTGGGCATATTGTAGTGAATTACAAATGAAACATTGGACTTATCTATTCCCATTCCAAATGCATTGGTCGCAACCATTATCTGTTTCCTGTCATAGATAAAGTCGTCCTGATTGGAATGGCGTTCAGATTCGCTGAGACCGGCATGATACCGGGTTGCACTGAATCCGTCATTATTAAGCCGTTCGCATACCTCCTCGACTTTTTTTCGTGAAATACAGTAAACTATTCCGCATCGTCCTCTGCGCTCACAGATAAGTCTAACAAGCTCGTCGTACTTATTTTTCGGACGTACTACACCGAAATAAAGGTTTTCACGATCAAATCCGGTGGTAATAAGATATGGATTATTTAGATTGAGAATATTAACAATATCGTCCCTTACCTCAGGAGTTGCTGTTGCTGTAAAAGCAGAGATAATCGGTCGGTAGGGGAGCTTATTAACAAAATCGACGATTTTTCTGTAATCGGGGCGGAAATCCTGTCCCCACTGAGAAATGCAGTGTGCTTCGTCTACAGTTACCATGGAAATTTTTACGCTCTCAGATAATACCATAAAAGACTCCGTTGAAAGCCGTTCGGGAGCAACATAAATAATCTTATATAAATTGTTTCCGGCTCGTCTGATAACCTCATTATACTGTGCAGATGTCAGCGAACTGTTGATATAAGCAGCTTTAACTCCAGACTGAACAAGTGAATTCACCTGATCTTTCATAAGGGATATCAAAGGGGAAATAACTAAAGTAATTCCGTCCATGAGAATTGCCGGAATCTGATAGCAGACTGATTTGCCTGCTCCTGTAGGCATAATTCCAAGCGCGTCACGACCTGACAAAATACTATCAATAATTTCGGACTGCCCGTTTCTGAATTCCGAATGGCCGAAATATTCATTCAGAACAGAGAATTTATCTATTGCAATCACCACCCATTTAAGAAATGCTATAAATACGCGCCGCACATATTTGTACGGCGCAATATATTATACCGACACGGACTATCATTTTTTCGGAAATTATGCTGCTTATCAGATATCGTTTCTGATAATATCGTCAAGTGTTTCGCGTTTTACAGTGAGTCTTGATTTACCATTATTAATAAAGACAACAGCAGGTTTGGGAATTCTGTTATAGTTCGAAGACATTGAATAATTATATGCACCTGTAGCGCATACAGCGATTATATCTCCCGATTCCGCATGCTGAAGGGGCATATTCTCGCCGATAAGATCACCGCTTTCGCAGCATCTTCCGGCAATCGTAACTCTATCGCTCTTTTCCTCATTTGCCTTGTTAGCTACAACAGCTTCATACTCCGACTGATAAAGAATATATCGTGGATTGTCACACATTCCGCCGTCGACGGAAAGATATGTACGGATATTTGGAATCACCTTGCGTGAACCGACTGTATAAAGAGTTAATCCTGCAGGAGCAGCAATTGAACGACCGGGTTCAATGAGAATTGCAGGTTGACTGATCCCAAGCTGTTCGCATTCGGATTTGACAACAGTTGAAACTCGTTCCATATAAGTCTCAAAAGGAGATGGGTCATGCTCACTAAGATATTTGATTCCGAATCCTCCGCCGAGGTTCAGTTCCTTGATTTCGTAGTTCAGGTCGTTCTTAATCTTAGCGATAAATCCAAGCATAACTCGTGCCGCTTCCTCAAAAGGAGCAATATCAAAAATCTGCGAGCCAATATGGCAGTGAAGTCCGCTCAGCTCGATATTTTCGCAGGAAATTGCCTGTTTAACAGCTTCAAAAGCCTCTCCTGTTTCAAGAGCAAAGCCGAATTTACTGTCAATCTGACCGGTTTTTACAAAATCATGGGTATGAGCGTCAATTCCGGGTTTAATTCGGAACATAATCGAAGGTTTTGCACCCTTTGCCTTTGAAATTTCTTCAAGCATATAAAGCTCGCTGATGTTATCCACAACTATGTGTCCGACTCCGCAGTCAATAGCATATTCAAGCTCGGCAGCAGTCTTATTGTTGCCGTGAAATCCGATTTTTGAGCAGTCGAATCCTGCTTTAACAGCAGTATACAGCTCTCCTGACGAAACAACATCAAGTCCTATGCCCTCGCTGGCAATTATTCTGCACATTTCAAGGCATGAGAAAGCCTTGCTCGCATAGCAGACAAGACCTTTTCCTCCGTAGTATTTGTCAATACTGTTCTTGAAACGACGGCAGGCATCTCTTATTACCTGCTCATCCATAACATAAAGCGGAGTTCCGTATTCCGCGACAAGCTCAACGGTGTCAATTCCGCCGGCTGTAAGATGTCCTTTTTCGTTTACGCCGAGATTCTCAGATACAAACATATTAAACTTCCTTTCATTAATACATATTTTCCTGACTGTCTTCCGCGATTTCTTCAATAATGGCGCGAAGCTCCTCAACCCCTTCGAAGGTCTGCGAGGAAAAAGGAATAATATGGATTTCATCAAAATACGGGATTTCATTTTCAAAAGCCGCCATACGTTTTTCCCGTTCTGTTTTTTTCAGCTTGTCTGCTTTTGTAAGAACAATTACAAACGGCAGTTCCTCATCGATAAGATAATTAATCATGTGGATATCATCGGCAGTGGGGGCATGACGCATATCAACAAGCATGAAAACAAGTCTTAAATCACGGTCAGAATTAAGATATCCCTCAATAAGCTCAGACCACCGCTGCTTTTCTGATTTGGCTACCTTTGCGTAGCCGTATCCCGGCAAATCAACAAAGTAGATATTTTCGAGGCCATAGAAATTTATTGTCGCAGTCTTGCCCGGAACCGAGCTGACCCTTGCAAGATTTTTCCGATTAAAGAGTTTGTTAATCAGAGTAGATTTGCCAACATTTGAACGACCTGCAAATGCAATTTCAATTCTTTCCGGAGGAGGAATCTGAGAAAATTTTCCGTATGACGCGGTAAATTCCGCTTTATTATAGTTCATGGGAGTTCTCCTTTCCCTGTAAATCAGCCGGTAGGCTTGTCAAGTGCATTTTCAAGTACATCAGAGAGTGTTTCCACGGCAATGAACCGAATTTTTTCCTTAACGACAGGATCAACATCTTCAAGATCGGGAAGATTGGCTGCAGGAATAAGAACCGTATTCATATCGGATTTAAAAGCCGCCATTGACTTTTCGCGCAGTCCGCCAATCGGCAGAACCTTACCGTGAAGAGTTATTTCTCCTGTCATTGCAACATCACATTTAACCGGAATATCCGACAATGCTGACACAAGAGCCGTTGTCATCGTAACACCTGCTGACGGACCATCCTTTGGAACAGCTCCTTCCGGAGCATGGATATGAATATCGCTGTTTTTGTAAAATTCAGGATCAATATTGTATTGTTCTGCAATGCTTCTGACATAGCTTACGGCAATTTTGGCACTTTCTTTCATTACATCTCCAAGTGAACCAGTAATCTCAATTTTTCCGGTTCCCTTGAGAATAATTACCTCCATTGGCATCAGAACTCCGCCTACGGAAGTCCATGCAAGACCGTTTACAACACCAACTTGATTTTTTCGTGAAGCAATATCGGGAAGATATTTTTTCAATCCGAGAAGAGCATGAAGGTCATCGGGTTTTACTGTAATACGTTTTTTATCACCGGATGCGATCATCTTCGCTGATTTGCGGCAAAGTGAAGCAATATAACGTTCAAGACCTCTTACTCCAGCTTCCTTGGTATAAAACTGTATAATATCCCTTACCGCATCATCGGTAATTCTGAGCTGTGAAGCCTTAAGACCATGCTCTTTTAACTGCTTTGGAATAAGATGATTTTTTGCAATGTGGAATTTTTCCTCTGCCGTATAGCTCGGCAGTTCAATAACTTCCATACGGTCAAGCAGCGGTGCAGGAACAGCGGAAATATCGTTGGCTGTTGTTATGAAAACTGCTTTGCTGAGGTCGAACGGTACTTCAATAAAATGATCACGGAAGCTGTCATTCTGCTCGCTGTCAAGAACCTCAAGCATTGCCGAGGAGGGGTCGCCTTTAATGTCGCTGCAAAGCTTATCGATTTCATCAAGAAGAATGAGCGGATTTGAAGTTTCAGCCTGCTGAACAGCTGTAATTATACGTCCCGGCATAGCGCCTACATAAGTTTTCCTGTGACCTCTGATGTCTGCTTCGTCGCGCACACCGCCGAGAGAGACGCGTGCATAGCTTCGACCCATAGCTTTTGCGACTGATTTTGCAATCGAAGTTTTACCGATTCCGGGAGGACCTGCAAGACAAATAATCTGTCCTTTTATCTCAGGATTGAGAATATGAACCGCTAAATACTCAAGGATTCGTTCCTTGACCTTTTTAAGTCCGTAGTGATCTTTTTCAAGAATTGCTTCTGCTTTTTCCAGAGTAATCTTTGACTTTGTATATTTTCCCCAGGGGAGCTCAAGAACTGTATCAAGATAATTTTTGATTACAAACGCTTCCTGTGACGCAGGGGGGAGTTTCAAAAGCCTGTCAGCCTCCATTAAAAGCTTTTCACGACTTTTTTCATCAATTTTAAGAGACATAATATCGTTTATGTAACTGTAAGCCTCTTCAGATTCGTCCTCTCCGAGCTGTTCCTGAATTACTCGCATCTGTTCGCGCAGATAATATTCTTTCTGCCCCTTGTCGATACTGTTTTTTGTCTGCTCATTTATGAGATTCTCAAGTTCAAGGATTTCCACTTCTGAAGAAAGACAGGCAAAAAGCACCGAAAGCTTTGAAATAATATTTGATTCTTCCAGCAATGTCTGCTTATCGCGATAATTGAGATTGCAGTTAAAAGTGACCGTTTCAAAGAGCTTAATCGGCGATTCCTGAGTCATAACCGAAGCGATAAGTTCCTTTGGCATTTTCGGAAAGAATGAAGCATATCTTTCAAACACATCCTTAACCGAGCGCATCAGTGCTTCCGCTTCAACGGAATCATACTTTGCACGGGAATACGAAACGGTTTTTTTGACCTCAGCGCGCAGAACATCGCCTTCATCATACAGATGAACAAGATTTGCTTTGTATACACCCTCTACAAGGATCTTAACAATATTATCGGGAAGTCTCAGTACCTGACGTATTTCCGCCACAACTCCAACCTTATACAAATCCGAAGCCTTGGGATTATCCACATATGTTTCATGCTGTGTGACAAGAAAAATCTTTCCGCCCTCATCAATAGCCTTTTCGACTGCTTTAACGGATTTATCACGTGCAACATCAAAGTGCATAATCATTTTCGGAAACGCAACAAGTCCGCGCATGGCGATAGTATAAAAAACGTTGCTGTTATCTATATTTTTCTCACTTTTAATAATTCTATCCATATTTCACCATTTTCCTTAGAATGAAACAAGTTCGTAATTATGTGAACTCAAAATCAACCGTACAGCAGAATTTCCGCACGGAAGTTTTAAAATGCTCCGAATGTTTACTTATCAAATCAGTTCGGTTTGCCTTTACATTATACTATAAAAAAAGACAAAATGCAAGTGTTATCATAATTTATTGGATCATATTTAAATTTATGATAAATAATCCGACATAAATTAAGTCAATGCGCCGATTATTTGATTATATATAATTATTAATTGGTCAATATTAACATTTTAGTCATATATTTTTAGTGCAATGCTATGAAATTCATAGCTTTAACAAATTTTTGCTTTACTATTTTTTTAAAATATGATAATATATGTAATAGATTTCTTAAATATTACAAATAGTAATATGATAAATTACGCACAGCAACACCCTGTTTCGTTTTTTATTTTATCGCAAATAATATAGTTAAAAAATAATAATTAAAAAAGGTCTTTACTTTTACGTTTTATTGTGCTAAAATGTAAAAAGAAAAAGCGGTCAATACCGCAGAGCAGGAGTGTATTTAAATTATGATCGATAAAATAAAATCAGAAAGTATGGATCTGTTGTTTGAAGCAATTGTTTCACTTGAATCTGTTGAGGAGTGCTATAAATTCTTTGATGACCTCTGCACGAGCATAGAACTAAAGTCTTTTGCACAGAGACTTCAGGTAGCAAAATTACTTGACGAGCACCGCGTGTATAACAGCATTGTAAGTGATACAGGTGCAAGTACTGCTACGATCAGCCGTGTTAACCGCTCTCTTAAAGACGGAAATGACGGATATAACATTGTTTTCAAGCGGCTCAAAGAGAAAAATCTGATATGATTCATAAGGACGGATTCAGATTGAATTTCGTGCCTAAAAATATATCGGAAACGGCTGAGAAGCAACACAGAATATTTTCATTACGCCGCTTCCAGGAAAGGAATAAGTATGAAGATTAAAAAATTTCTGAAATCTGCAGTCGCAGTAATTTCAGGCTGTGCAGTTATCGCGTCCTCTGCGGCGTTACCACTTAACGCTGCGGTAATTGATGAGAATAACCCGAACAACTACGACAATTTTGCCGAAGCTCTTCAGCTTGCACTTTGCTTCTACGACGCAAACAAATGCGGCGACGAAGTTGCCGATGACGGCTATTATTCGTGGAGAGGCAACTGTCATGTCAAGGATTCTGTAATCCCGCTTCAGCCGATGGATCCTATGCCTACCGTAAATAAAGGCAAACCCGTTGACGATGAAAAAAAGGATGAGGACGATGATGACGGACTCGGAGAATATGACGGCAATGGAGACGGAGGCGCAAGTGCTGCCGAGGGATTATATGTCGGAGTGAATATGTCAACCGAATTCATTGAAGCCAACCGGGAATTTCTCGATCCTGACGGAGACGGCTGTGTTGACCTTACAGGCGGCTGGCATGACGCAGGCGACCATGTTAAATTTGGTCTGCCCGGAAGCTACTCAGCTTCAACCGTAGGCTGGGGCTATTATGAATTCCGCGATTCCTATATAGAAACAGGTTTACAGAAACACGTCGAGGATGAACTTCGCTGGATTAACGATTATTTCATGAAAGCGACATTTCTCAATGACGATGGCAACGTTGTGGCATACTGCTATCAGGTCGGTGAAGGAAATAACGACCATAACTACTGGTGTGCTCCCGAATTGCAGGTCGACGGAACTTATGTTGCATCTTCTTCATGCGGAGTTAAAAGACCGGCTTATTTTGCAACGACCGAAATGCCTGCCTCCGACCAGTGTGCAGGCGCTGCGGCTTCTCTTGCCATAAACTATCTCAATTTCAAGGACACAGACCCTGAGTATGCTCAGAAATCCCTTGATTATGCTGTTGCACTCTACAACTTTGCTGTAGAGACGCACTCCGAGGAATGGAAACCGGGTACAACGCCTACCGCTACCAGCCTCGGCTATGATGGCGGATTCTACACATCAAGCTATGATTACGACGAGCTTGCCTGGGCTGCTGTATGGCTCTATTACTGTACCGAAAACTACGATTATATAGACGATATCGTCGCCGTCGATGAGAGTACAACAAATGACAAGGGAGCGCATCCCTACACTGGCTATCTCAAGCGTATTATGACCGATACCGGCAACTGCTGGCAGAATATCTGGGTTCACTGCTGGGATACAGTTTGGGGCGGAGTTTTCGCAAAACTTGCTCCTGTTACAAATACTGCCCGCGACTGGTACATTTTCCGCTGGAATCTTGAATTCTGGTCCGGTGTAGACGAAGAAACTGCTAAAACGGCAAATTATTATGTCCCCACAACCACTCACAAATACTTTGGTATGGATGACCTGATTTGGAACCAGACTATTGATCCTGCGGATATTCCTGACCTTCCCGAAAACGGAGGAAACTTTATCGCAAAATCCCCGGAGGGATATGCAGTTGTAGCCGGATATGGAAGTGCGCGTTACAATACTGCAGCAGGTCTTCAGGCAATGGTCTACACTAAAGAAACCGGAGATATGATTTTCGCAGAGTGGGCAAAGGATCAGATGGAGTACATTCTTGGCGACAATCCGATGGGTTATTCTTACATTGTCGGATACGAACACAATTATGCCTCACAGCCCCATCACCGTTCATCCCACTGTTCTCCCACGCAGAGCATGGACGATCCAATTGTACAGGTTCATACACTTTGGGGCGCGCTTGTCGGAGGTCCTGACCTTGATGACTTCCACAGCGACATAACAAAGGATTATATCTACAATGAAGTTACTGACGATTACAACGCCGGACTTACCGGTGACCTTGCAGGATTATATTGCTTCTACGGAGCAGAAGGTAAGGAACTTGCTGATAAGAATAGCATAATTGAAAATTTTGATATGTCGGAAAATGCAGCTGGATACGACCAGGTAGATGCGGACGGAAATCCCCTTCCCACAGGTCTTTACATCTCCGGCGGCAAAGCGCAGGAAACCGATGCAGGTATTCAGATTAAAATTGTTGTCCATAACAGAACCGTTAATCCTCCCAGATTTGAAAGCGACTTAAAAGCACGTTACTATTTCAATATTGGTGAACAGCTTGAAATAGGCGAGGATATAAGTTATATTGAAACCAGAGTTGATTACGATCAGGAAAAGAGTTTTACCGACGGCAAGAATCAGGCATTAATTTCCGAGCCAGTAAAATATGATGACAAAGGCACATATTACATTGAAATTTCATGGCAGAACTGCGATTTCTACGGCAGCAGAGTATACCAGTTCGGACTTCTTAACAAGATGAATCCTGAAACCTATGATACAGTCTGGGATTCGACAAATGACTACAGCTACGGTGATCTTGTAAGCTTTGAGGATGATAACGATGCTGCTCAGATTACCGATAAAATTACCCTTTATGCAGACGGAAAGCTTATTTGGGGAACTGAACCGGACGGTACATCCGCAGGTGATACATCCGATGACAAGCCTCTTTGGGGTGACGCAGATGTAAGCGGAACAGTTGACATCAATGATGTTGTAGCGATTATGTGCTACGCTTCATCGCCCGATACAAATCCGATAAGTACTCAGGGTCTGCTCAATGCCGATGTTTACAAAAACGGTGACGGAGTAAACGGAAGCGACGCAGTTTCAATTCAGAAATATCTCGCCAAAATAACTGCTGAACTGCCGGAAAGCTATTTAAACAGCTGATTTACTACAAAGAATAAGATTAAAATGCGGACGGAACTGCCTGCGGCTGTAAAAAAATTACACAGCCGCGCATAATGTCCGCATTTTTACTTGACAAGATACCTGTTTTTGTTGTAAAATTAGAATAGTAAAACTGAAAGGAATGATTTCAATGGGTTTAACACTTACCGAAAAGATTCTTAAAGCTCACCTTGTTGACGGTGAAATGATTAAGGGGCAGGAAATCGGAATTAAAATCGACCAGACTCTTACTCAGGATGCAACAGGTACAATGGCTTATCTTGAATTTGAAGCAATGGGAGTTCCGCGCGTTAAAACCGAGCGTTCGGTTGCATACATAGACCACAACACTCTCCAGAGCGGCTTTGAAAATGCCGACGACCACAGATTTATCGGCAGCGTAGCTAAAAAACACGGAATTTATTTCTCACGTCCAGGCAATGGCATCTGTCATCAGGTTCATCTTGAAAGATTCGGAATTCCCGGTAAAACTCTCATAGGTTCGGATAGTCACACCCCAACAGGAGGCGGTATCGGAATGATCGCCATTGGTGCAGGCGGACTCGATGTTGCTGTTGCAATGGGCGGAGGTGCATATTATATCACTTGCCCGAAAGTTGTTAGGGTAAATCTTACCGGTAAACTCCGTCCGTGGGTTGCAGCCAAGGACGTAATCCTTGAAGTTCTCAGAAGAATGTCTGTAAAAGGCGGAGTTGGAAAGGTTATTGAATACTGCGGTGAAGGTGTTAAGACCCTTTCTGTTCCCGAGCGTGCGACTATAACCAACATGGGTGCGGAGCTTGGTGCTACAACTTCAATTTTCCCATCCGACGAAATTACAAAACAATTCCTCAAGGCACAGTGCCGCGAAGATGTATGGGTTCCGCTTTCAGCGGATGAAGATGCAGTTTATGACGAGGAACTTAACATTAATTTAAGCGAACTTGTACCGCTTGCTGCGTGTCCTCATTCTCCGGATAATGTAAAGAGTGTTGAGGAAATCGGCAGACTGAAAATAGATCAGGTCTGCATCGGTTCGTGTACAAATTCATCGCTTCTTGATATGCTCAAGGTTGCATATATTCTTAAAGGAAAGACTGTTAATCCCGATGTATCACTTTCAATCGCCCCCGGCTCAAAACAGGTTCTGAATATGCTTGCACAGAACGGCGCTCTTTCAGACCTTATCGAAGCAGGCGCAAGAATCCTTGAAAGTGCTTGCGGACCGTGTATCGGAATGGGTCAGTCGCCCAATTCAAAGGGTATCTCCCTTAGAACCTTTAACAGAAATTTTGAAGGACGTTCTGGTACAAAGGACGGTCAGATTTATCTTGTTTCTCCCGAAATGGCAGCAGCTTCAGCACTGACAGGTTATCTTACCGATCCGAGAGAACTTGGCGATATGCCTGAATTCAAGCTGCCTGATATTTTCAAAATTAATGATAATATGGTTGTTCCTCCTGTCTCCGAATCAGAAATGGACAGCGTTGAAATTCTCAGAGGACCGAACATAAAGCCGTTCCCTCAGACTGCTCCGCTTATGGAGACAATCGACGCTCCGTGTTCTCTCAAAGTTGGCGACAACATTACTACGGATCATATTATGCCCGCAGGAGCAAAGATTTTACCGCTCCGCTCGAATATTCCCGCTATTTCACTGCACTGTTTTGCTGTATGCGATGAAAGTTTCCCGGCAAGAGCAAAGGAACTTGGCAAGAGTATTATTGTAGGCGGCTCAAATTACGGACAAGGTTCATCAAGAGAGCACGCAGCTCTTGCTCCTCTTTATCTTGGCGTAAAGGCCGTTCTTGTAAAATCGTTTGCACGTATTCACAGAGCTAATCTTATAAACGCAGGAATTCTGCCGCTCACATTCGTAAATGAGTCCGATTATGACGGTATTTCACAGGGAGATGAACTTGTGATATCAGATGTACGCAGAGCCGTCGAGAACGGAAAGTCAGAGCTTATCGTTGTAAATAAGACTAACGGCAAGGAAATTCCCGTGCTCTGCGAGTTAAGCGGACGAACAAGAGATATCATGCTCGCAGGCGGACTTCTTGACTATACAAGAGAGTCGATGAAATAACAAATTACAAAATGAACAGTGCGGCTGCATTAACTCGTGCATATAGCATTTATACTTTAATTACATACTAAAATATCCGAACGGAGGAAAACCAATGGCAAAAATTCAGATGAAAACGCCGCTTGTCGAAATGGACGGCGACGAAATGACAAGAATACTCTGGGGCTGGATTAAGGAGATTCTTCTTGAACCATATATTGAGCTCAATACAGAATATTACGACCTCGGACTGGAAAACCGTGAAAAAACCAAGGACAAGGTTACATTTGATTCGGCTGAGGCGACAAAGAAATACGGTGTCGCTGTAAAGTGTGCAACAATTACTCCGAATGCTGCAAGAATGCCCGAATATAATCTCACACAGATGTGGAAGTCGCCGAACGGCACGATCAGAGCTATTCTTGACGGAACTGTATTCCGCACACCAATTATTGTAAAAGGTGTTGAACCATATATTCCAACATGGACCAAGCCGATTACAATTGCCCGTCACGCATACGGTGATGTCTATAAAAATACTGAAATGCGCGTTTCAAAGGGTAGTAAGGCTGAGCTTGTGGTAACCGATGAAAACGGTAACGAAACACGAGAGCTTATCCACGACTTTACAAAGTGCGACGGAATTATTCAGGGACTCCACAATCTTGATGACAGCATTGCAGGATTTGCAAGAGCTTGTCTTAACTATGGACTCGATCTGAAACAGGATGTCTGGTTTGCCTCCAAGGATACAATTTCCAAGAAATACGACCATCGCTTCAAGGACATTTTTCAGGAAATTTATGATAGTGAGTATAAGGAAAGGTATGAAGCAGCAGGCATTGAATATTTCTATACTCTTATTGATGACGCAGTTGCCAGAGTCATTCGTTCAAACGGCGGATATATCTGGGCATGCAAAAACTATGACGGTGATGTTATGTCTGACATGGTTTCCACAGCCTACGGAAGTCTTGCAATGATGACCTCTGTACTCGTTTCTCCGGACGGAATTTACGAATATGAAGCAGCTCACGGCACGGTTCAGCGTCATTACTATAAGTATCTTAAAGGCGAGGAGACTTCAACAAACTCCGTTGCGACGATCTTTGCGTGGAGCGGTGCACTCCGCAAAAGAGGAGAGCTTGACGGAACTCCAGAACTTTCCTGCTTTGCTGATAAGCTTGAAAAAGCTACAATTCAGACAATTGAGGACGGAGTAATGACAGGCGACCTTTACCTGATTTCAAAGCTTGAAAATAAGAAAAAGGTTGATTCAAAAACTTTCCTGGACGAAATTAAAATTCGACTCGACAAAATGATGTGATTAATCAGATGAATTAATTATAGATAAAGCGTTCATATTTCTAAACGGAATATGAACGCAGAATCTGTCAATATTTACTCTCATGCAAAGAAAGGCTGAAAATATGTCAAAAAACCCGGTATCAAATTCCGTAATCAGGCGTTTGCCAAGATACTATCGTTTTCTTGGCGAACTTGAAAAACATGGAACTGTACGCATTTCATCCCGTGAGCTTTCGGAAAAAATGGGACTGACAGCATCTCAGATACGTCAGGATTTCAACTGCTTCGGAGGCTTCGGTCAGCAAGGATACGGATATAATGTCAGCGAACTCCGCAGTAAAATCGGAAACATACTCGGCGTGAATACCGGAAATCCTGCTATTCTTATAGGCGCCGGAAATCTTGGCAGAGCAATTGCATCGCATATGGACTTTAACGAACGTGGATTCAGACTTATCGGTATTTTTGACAGCAACCCAAATCTCGCTGGCTCAATGATAGGTGAGCTGGCTGTCAGGAACAGTCTTGAACTCGAACAATTCTGCATTGAAAATTCGCCGGTTGCGGCGGTTTTGTGTATTCCAAAAGAATCAGCGGCGGAAATTGCCGTTCGCCTTGAATCCTATGGTATAAGAGCGTTCTGGAATTTTAGTCACTATGATCTCAGAGCCGATCACAGCGATATAATTGTTGAAAATGTTCATCTTGGAGACAGCCTGATGACGCTTTCTTATGGCTTGAATTCAAAATAATCTTTTGCAAAGTCTAAATTATAACAAGGAAATTTCCTTGTTTTTTCTTGATAATGTATGTGAAAAAAATATCAATCTCTGCTCGCTGTTATATATAATACAGAATTATTCGATTCTGTATTTATATATAACTGTCTTCATGTTTTTATATGATTTTATCTTGTTGTTTTTTTATTAAGCGTTATATCAAAAAGGATAAATTACAATCCGATATATACTTAACTTTAAATAAATTGGTTAAATGTACAAAATCTAAAAATGAAAAACGATTTTGTAATTGTATATTTAAATAATAGTTTAACTAAAAGAAGAACAATCGGAATTATTTCCACTTTGAATTGAATTGTTGAAAAAAATCATAATTTCCAATATGCTTAATTATATATCGATATCTGTATATTGATATTCTTAACTTAGATTTGAATTTTGCCCATATAACTGTTATACTTTATAATATGAAAAGTTGTGTGCTCAGCATAACAGAAACGGAAGGTGTATTATGAATAAAATATCTATTATCGGCACAGGAAGCGTCGGAGCAACAATAGCCTACACACTTACAGCTATGGGACTTGTTTCGGAAATCGTACTGATTGATATCAATCAGGAAAAGGCTCTCGGTGAAGCGCTTGATATTCGTCAGGGTATTCCTCTTTTTGGAGCATGCTCAATATATGCCGGCGATTTCTCGGATGCCAAGGATTCCGACATTGTTATAATCACGTCCGGAATTGCAAGAAAGCCCGGACAGTCAAGACTTGAACTTGCTCAGACAAATGTCGATATTACCAAGAACATTATTCCTCAGATTACAAAATATGCTCCCGATGCTTCATACATAATTGTCAGCAATCCCGTGGATATTCTGACATATACTTTTTGTAAGAGATCCGGGATTCCCGAAAACCACATCATCGGTTCCGGAACTATTCTTGATACGGTTCGTCTCAGATCAAGACTTTCTGAATACTTCAACATAAATCAGAGTAATGCTCACGCTTATGTTATGGGTGAGCACGGTGATTCATCATTCATTCCGTGGTCGCTTGCCAACATTTCAAATGTTCCGATCAAGGACTGCAGCAGACTGATCAAAAACAGCAAATTGACTTATCCTGAGCTTAACTTTGATGAGGTTGAACAGTATGTACGTAAATCCGGGGCAAGGGTTATTGAGCGTAAAGGTGCAACATTCTATGCAGTTTCAGCTGCTGTCTGTCATATATGCAAATGCCTGCTCAACGGTATAGATACAACTATGACCGTTTCAACAATGATGCACGGCGAATACGGAGTAAGCGATGTATGCCTTAGTGTTTTAAATATCGTTGGTAAGGACGGGGCACACTCCAAGGTACTTACACCTCTCACCGATGAGGAAACAGCAAAGCTTCAAAAGAGTGCAGAAACGCTTAAAGAAGTAATCTCAAATCTTGATATATAAAAAGGTGGTATTGTTAAATGGATTATCGTATTGAACATGACTCTATGGGCGAGGTCAAGGTGCCTGCCGACAAATACTGGGCAGCCCAAACCGAAAGAAGTCATGAGAATTTCCTTATAGGCGTAGGAATTGAAACTATGCCGAGAGAAATCACTCACGCATTTGGTATTCTCAAAAAGGCTGCCGCTATTGCCAATCACTCGGTTAAGCCCGAAAAAATGACTGACAAAAAGCTTGCGGCTATTTCTCAGGCGTGCGATGAGGTTATAAGCGGTTCACTGAATGAACATTTTCCCCTCGTAGTATGGCAGACCGGAAGCGGTACTCAATCTAATATGAATGCAAATGAAGTTATTGCAAACCGCGGAAACGAAATTGCAGGAGAGAAGCTCCTTCATCCCAATGATGATATAAATATGAGCCAGTCCTCAAACGATACATTCCCAACTGCTATGCATATCGCTGCTGTATTAGCTGTTGAAGATAAGGTTATTCCTGCTGTTGATACTCTTATAAAAACTTTTAAAACTCTCGAAGCTGAGAACGAGGGAATTGTAAAGAGCGGACGCACACATCTTCAGGATGCGACTCCGATAAAGTTTTCCCAGGAAATAAGCGGCTGGAGAGCTTCGCTTGAAAAGGACAGAAAGATGCTTCTTTCTGCCTGCGAGGAGCTTAAAGAACTTGCACTTGGCGGAACAGCAGTTGGAACAGGACTTAACGCTCCAGAGGGATTTGCGGAAAAAGCCGCCGAGGCTATCAGCGACCTTACCGGAAAGAGTTTTATTACGGCTCCGAACAAATTCCATTCGCTTACATCAAAGGATGAAATTGTTTTTGCTCACGGCGCACTTAAAGCGCTTGCGACGGACATGATGAAGATTGCCAATGACGTAAGATGGCTTGCTTCAGGTCCGAGAGACGGTCTCGGAGAAATTTTCATTCCCGAAAATGAACCCGGTTCGTCAATCATGCCCGGTAAGGTTAATCCGACTCAGTGTGAGCAGGTTACAATGGTTGCAGTTCAGGTTATGGGAAATGACGTTGCAGTCGGCATGGCGGCTTCACAGGGTAATTTTGAACTGAATGTGTTTATGCCCGTATGTGCTTATAATTTCCTGCAGTCAGCAAGACTTCTTGCCGAATCAATTATCTCATTCAATAAAAACTGTGCTGTCGGAATCAAGGCAAACAAAGAAAAGATGCACCATAATCTTCATAATTCGCTTATGCTTGTAACTGCACTCAACCCGTACATTGGTTATGAGAATGCAGCTAAAACAGCGAAAAAGGCATTTAAGGACAATATCTCACTTAAGGAAGCCTGCGTTGCACTCGGTTTCCTGACAGAGGAAAAATTCGACGAGGTATTTCACCCTGAGGAAATGGTTTAATCGGAAAGGATAGATTTTATGACGTTCATGTATTATCCGGGCTGTACGCTCAGAACAAAGGCAAAGGATCTTGACAGATACGCAAGACTGTCTGCGGAAGCTCTCGGAATTACTCTTGAAGAGCCTGAAAACTGGCAGTGCTGCGGCGGAGCTTATACAACAGCCAAGGATGAAGCAGCTACAAAGCTTTCTGCAGCAAGAGTTCTGAACTCCGCAAAGGAGCTTGACAGACCGCTTATCACGGTCTGCTCAGCTTGTCATAATGTAATTAAGCAGACGAATTATGATATTCAGCATGACGATAATCTTGCATATAAGGTAAACAATTATCTCAATTTCGATCCTCCGTACAGCGGAGAAGCGAAGATTTATCACTATCTTGAAATGCTTCGTGACATTGTAGGCTTTGACAAGCTTAAAGAAAAGGTTATAAATCCGTTAAAAGGCAAAAAAATCGCTGCATATTATGGATGTCTGCTTCTGAGACCGAGCAAAGCTCTTGCAATGGACGACCCGGAAAATCCAACAATTATTGAGGATTTCATACGAGCAATCGGTGGTGAGCCTGTTATTTATGCTCAGAGAAATGAGTGCTGCGGAGGTTACATAACTCTCGAGGACAAGGCTCAGGCTGCCAGAAGAAGCGGAGCGGTAATGAGCTCTGCAGAAGAAAACGGCGCGGAAATGATCATTACCGCCTGTCCGCTCTGTCTTTACAATCTCAGAAAGAATTCCGGTTCACAGCTTCCCGTCGTTTATTTCACTGAGATTTTAGCGGAAGCACTCGGAGTAAAGGAGGATTGCAATGAGTAATAAGCTTCAGGAACGGATACTACGTTCAAGCGGAGTAAATGTAAGAAAATGTATGCGCTGCGGCAAGTGTTCGGCGACCTGCCCATCTTATAACGAAATGGAATATCATCCTCACCAGTTTGTATATATGGTCGAAAAGGGCGATATTGAAACGTTAATGAAATCCAAATCAATTTATAAATGCCTTACCTGTTTTGCATGCGTTGACAGATGTCCGCGCGGTGTCGAGCCTGCAAAGGTTGTTGAAGCGGTAAGACTTGCAGAGGTGCGCAAACAGGGCAACAATCACCTCATTCCAGATCAGATTCCCGAAATGCTTGATGAAGATCTGCCACAGCAGGCAATCGTTACAGCATTCAGAAAGTATACAAAGTAAGGAGGAGAAAAAATGCAGAGAATAGGAGTTTTTGTCTGTCACTGCGGTACAAATATTGCTGCAACGGTCGATGTCAAGGCTGTTGCGGAAGCGTTGAAGAACGAAACCGGAGTAGTTTTTTCTACAGACTATCAGTATATGTGTTCAGAATCGGGACAAAACATTATAAAAGACGCGATCAGAGACTATAAGCTCAGCGGAGTTGTGGTATGCTCATGCTCGCCGAGAATGCACGAAGCTACATTCAGAAAAGCTGTTGCATCGGTTGGACTTAACCCATATATGCTTGAGGTCGCAAATCTTCGTGAGCAGTGTTCATGGATTCACAAAGATATCGCTACCGCTACGGATAAAGCTATAGTACTCGGAAAGGCGGCAATTGCAAAGGTTCATCTTAATGCACCTCTCACAGCAGGCGAAAGTCCAGTAATAAAAAGAGCGCTTGTAATCGGCGGAGGAATTGCCGGAATCCAATCTGCTCTGGATATTGCCGATGCCGGCTTTGAGGTTGATATCGTTGAGAAAGAACCGACAATCGGCGGCAAGATGACTCAGCTTGATAAGACTTTTCCGACACTGGACTGTGCTGCTTGTATCCTCACCCCGAAGATGGTTGAGTGCTCTCAGAATGATAAAATCAAGATTTATTCATACAGCGAGGTTGCTGATGTCAAGGGATTTGTTGGAAATTTCACAGTCAGCATAAAGAAAAAGGCGCGCTATGTCGACGAGACGAAATGCACAGGATGCGGACTCTGTACCGAAAAATGTCCTATGAAAAAAGTTCCGAATGCGTTCAATATGGGTATGAACAACAGAAGCGCAATTTATATTCCTTTTGCTCAGGCAGTTCCAAAAGTTGCTACAATTGATGCTGATTACTGTAATATGCTTAAAAACGGAAAATGCGGAGTATGTGCCAAGGTCTGCACTGCCGGAGCTATCAACTACAAGCAGCAGGACGAGATTATTGAGGAAAAATACGGCGCAATCATCGTAGCTACAGGATACAACCCGATAAAGCTTGATAAATATGACGAATTTGCTTATTCACAGAGCAAGGACGTGGTTACGTCCCTTGAATTTGAGCGCCTTACCAATGCTGCAGGACCTACAAACGGAACACTTCTTCGTCCGTCAGACGGAAAGCATCCCCACACGATTGTATTTGTACAGTGTGTCGGATCAAGATGTGACGACAGCCGTGGAAAGCCTTACTGTTCGAAAATTTGCTGTATGTACACTGCAAAACACGCAATGCTCACCCGTGAAAAATATCCCGATACCGAAGTATACGTATTTTATATTGATGTCAGAACTCCGGGCAAGAATTTTGATGAGTTCTATCGGCGCGCCGTTGAGGAATACGGTGTGCATTACATAAAGGGTATGGTCGGAAAGGTAACCCCAAAAGCTGATGGCACACTCGATGTTCAGGCTTCTGACCTTCTTTCAAACGAACAGCTCCATATTGATGCTGACCTCGTAGTTCTTGCAGCGGCAATAGAGCCTGACAAATCAGCAAGACCACTTGCCACCATGCTCACAGCAAGTATGGACACTAACGACTTCTTCACAGAGGCACATCCGAAACTCCGTCCGGTTGAAAGTCCGACTGCAGGCATTTTCCTTTCAGGAGCCTGCCAGGGACCCAAAGACATTCCGGAAACCGTATCTCAGGCAGGAGCTGCCGCTTCAAAAGCAATCGGACTTCTCTGCAAGAATTCGCTTACCTGCAATCCATGCGTTGCTCATTCGGATGAGCTTATGTGTAACGGTTGTTCGTCCTGTGAAAAGGTTTGTCCCTATGGAGCAATTACGTACATTAACAAGGAATTCAAAATGCCTGACAGAACAACTGCAATCCGCAGAGTTGCATCTGTTAATCCTGCCGTATGTCAGGGCTGCGGTGCTTGCACAGTAGCTTGTCCGTCGGGAGCAATGGATTTGAACGGATTCTCGAACAGTCAGATTATGGCGGAGGTAGACGCAATATGCAAGTAAATAAAAATAAAGAATTTGAACCGGTAATCGTCGCATTCTGCTGCAATTGGTGTTCATATGCAGGTGCAGATCTATCCGGCACAAACAGACTCAACTATCCGACAAACGTAAAAATTATCAGAGTTCCATGCTCATGCAGAGTTAATCCGATGTTCATTCTCAGAGCATTTCAGCGCGGAGCTGACGGTGTAATCATATGCGGCTGCCATCCTGGCGACTGTCATTATACATCCGGAAACTACTACGCACGCCGAAGAATGACTCTTTTGTTCAGTATGCTTGACTTCCTCGGAATTGAACGTGACAGAACAAGGGTAGAATGGGTTTCAGCAGCGGAGGGAGCTAAGTTCGCCGCTACGATGAACGAATTTACCGAGTCCGTGAAAAAACTCGGACCTAACCGCAGATTGGAGGATTTAAGATGCAGGAAGCAATAATAAACAGAGCAAAGCAGCTTCTGGCTGATGGTACTGTAAATCGTGTAATCGGCTGGAAAAAAGGTGAATTTGCATATGATATAACTCCTGCGGTTTTTGAAACTGCCGCTGAGATTGACGCTGATTTCGTATATGATGAGTTTACAGCTGCCAATGTGTCAAAATATCTGATTAAGGAAAGCAAAAAAGATGGCAGAATCCTTGCATTTCTCAAACCCTGTGATACCTACAGCTTTAATCAGCTCATAAAGGAGCACAGAATTGTCCGCGAAAATGTCTATATTGTAGGTATACCATGCGATGGAAAACTTGACGCAGAGAAAATCAGGCAAAACGGTATTACCGGAATCAGAACTGTTTCCAATAATAACGGCATTCTGAAAATTGATACAATTTACGGCGAAGAAACAATGAACTTTGACGAAGCTGTATCGGAAAGATGTTCCGTATGCAAGAGTAAAAAGCACGTGGTTTACGACGAGCTTATAGGAGATGACGGTGAAATTGCTGACTCCGGCCGCTTTGACATGGTAGAGAAGCTTGAAAACATGACCGCTCAGGAACGCTATGACTTCTGGAGAGAACAGCTTTCTAAATGTATCAGATGCAATGCCTGTCGTAATGTATGTCCTGCCTGTACCTGTGAAAAATGTGTGTTTGACAACGACAATTCCGGAGTTGCAAACAAGGCTGCCGCTGACAGCTTTGAGGAGAATATGTTCCACATTATCCGTGCATTCCACGTTGCAGGACGATGCACCGATTGCGGTGAATGCTCAAGAGTATGTCCCCAGAATATACCTCTTCATCTTCTCAACAGAAAATTTATAAAAGACATCAATTCGCTTTACGGTGAATATCAGGCTGGAGCTGATACTGATTCAAGAGCGCCTTTGACTGACTATAAAGAGTCGGATTGTGAACCATCCGTCGTACACGAAAGGGGGACTGAGTGATGCTGAGAATTTCACTTGATAAGTTGGATGAACTCTTTTCCGCAATTTCCGAAAAGCAGACGCTTTATATACCCGCTGACCGCAGCGACGGAGCCGCTGAATTTCAGAAGTGGTGTGACGGAATGAAGCTCAGTAAAAATCTGAATACTGTCCGCAGCGCTAAGGACTTTTTCTTTCCGCAGACCGAAAACCTTGTTGATTTCAAGCTCAGCGGAAAGAATATTGAAATTAAAGATATCAGAAGCGAGGCAGAAGATTTCGTAGTATTCGGAGTCCGCGCCTGTGATGCGAGGAGCTTTACAATTCTTGATAAAGTATTTCTGAGTGACCCTGTTGATACATATTATCAGAACAGACGTATGCATGGTACAGTTGTTACCATGGCTTGTACACGACCGTCTGAGACCTGCTTCTGTACGGCGTTCGGAATTGACCCGACTGCTCCCGAAGGTGACGCGGCTTGCTTCAGCGATGACAAATTCCTTTATATAAAAGCGAACAACGATAAGGGTGAGGCGTTTGTAAGTTCCGTTTCATCTCTTTTCGAAGACGGAGACACAGCTAAACTCGACGAGGTTCAGGCGAAAACTAAGGAGATTCTAAATAAGCTCCCTCTCGCCGGCCTGTCGACAGATTCTTTCGGCGGCGACAAACTAAACGAGCTTTTCGGTTCGGATAAATGGGCAGAGCTTTCCGAAAGCTGTATTGGATGCGGAACATGCACATTTGTTTGTCCGACTTGTCAGTGCTATGACATCAAGGACTTCAATACCGGACGTGAAATCAAACGTTTCCGCTGCTGGGATTCATGTATGTATTCCGATTTCACCAAAATGGCTCACGGAAATCCAAGACTTACTCAGCTTGAACGTTTCCGTCAGAGGTTCATGCACAAGCTTGTGTATTTCCCAGCTAATAACGACGGTGAATTCGGCTGCGTAGGCTGCGGAAGATGCCTGTCCAAGTGCCCGATTTCAATGAATATTGTTAAAGTAATGAAAGCGCTGGAGGTAAAATGATGAACAACGAAACTTTAATTCCGCATATCGGAGTTGTAAACGATATACGCATAGATACCCCCGATGTAAAGACTTTCAGAGTAGTATCTCCCGAAGGCGGAAAAGTATTTGAACATATGCCGGGACAATGCGCAATGCTCTCGATTCCCGGTGTCGGAGAGGGAATGTTTTCGATTACTTCATCGCCGACAAATAAGGAATTCATGGAATTCAGCATAAAAAAGTGCGGATGTCTGACCACATGGCTTCATCTTATGGATGTAGGTCAGCAGATTACAATCAGAGGACCTTACGGAAACGCATTTCCCGTTGAAACCGAGCTTAAAAACAAAGATTTACTCTTTATCGCAGGAGGTATCGGACTTGCACCGCTTCGCTCGGTAATCAATTATGTCCGCGACAAAAGAGCAAATTACGGAGATGTCCAGATTGTCTACGGTTCTCGTTCCAAGCAGGATCTGGTTGATTATGATGAAATTCTGTCAGAATGGATGAAAGATGACAATATCAGCGTAAATCTCACAATTGACAATCCGCAGGACGACTGGGATGGTCATGTCGGTTTCGTTCCAAATTATGTTAAAGAACTGCAGCCGTCCACAAACAAAACGGTTCTCGTTTGCGGACCTCCGATAATGATTAAATTTACGCTTGCCGCGCTGAAAGAACTGGGTTTTGACGAAACTCAGGTATACACAACCATGGAGCTTCGCATGAAATGCGGAGTAGGAAAGTGCGGACGCTGTAATATAGGCAATAAATACGTTTGTAAGGATGGCCCGGTATTCCGCTGTGACGAACTGGGCGAACTGCCTGACGAATATTAAGGAGGAGTACAAAGCATGGAAAATATGGTAAACGTTTACCTGTTCGGCAAAAAATATCTGGTACCTGCCGGACTTACAATAATGACTGCAATGGAATATGCAGGATATGAGCTTGTTCGCGGATGCGGCTGCAGAAACGGATTCTGCGGAGCCTGTGCAACAATCTACAGAATAAAAGATAAGCAGGAGCTTCATGCCTGTCTTGCTTGCCAGACTGAGGTGCAGGAAGGAATGTATGTTGCAACCCTCCCGTTTTTCCCGCTTGTAAAACAGGTTTACGACATTGAAAATGTTAAGCCGACCGAGCAGATTATGATGCAGCTTTATCCTGAAATATACTGCTGTATCGGCTGTAACGCCTGCACAAAGGCTTGTACCCAGGAATTAAACGTAATGCAGTACATTGCCTACGCTCAGAGAGGCGAGTATGAGAAATGCGCTGAGGAATCATTCGACTGCGTAATGTGCGGAGTATGCTCGTCGCGCTGCCCAGCGGGAATTTCACATCCCCAGGTTGCTATGCTTGCAAGACGTCTTAACGGAAAGTATATCGCTCCTGACTGCGGACATCTGGCTGACCGTGTTAACGAGATCAACGAGGGCAAGTTTACCTCACTTATCGAGGACCTCATGCAGAAACCCATTGAAGAGCTCAAAGAGCTTTACAACAACCGTGAGATTGAAAAGTAAGGGGGATAAATAATGTATAAAATTGATAAGCTTAACGAGCTTGCAAAGGTCGTAGCTGAAAAAAGACCTGAAAATGCAAGCATGGAGCCGAGAAGAATGACTGCTGATGAAAAAGACACACTTCTCGCAACATTCCACCCCGACTACAAGCAGGGAGAATTCTCTGTCCTTAAAGCAGGCGTAAACAAAGGCGAAAAGGTTCCCACACAGTTAGCCGAGCTTCTTCAGGGAAAAAGCAGAATCAACTCGTCAAATGTTGACCTTTCAGCTCCGGATTACGATACCGATGTCCTTATAATCGGCGGAGGCGGTGCAGGAGCATCAGCTGCAATTGAAGCTGATGATGCAGGAGCAAAGGCTATGATTGTCACAAAGCTTCGTATCGGTGACGCAAATACAATGATGGCTGAGGGCGGAATTCAGGCCGCAGATAAGCCAAACGATTCACCGGCAATCCATTACCTCGATGCATTCGGCGGCGGTCACTTTGCCGCAAAGCCCGAACTGCTTCAGAAACTTGTAACCAATGCTCCCGAAGCTATCCAGTGGCTTAATAAGCTCGGTGTAGAATTCGATAAAGAAGCAGACGGAACAATGATTACAACTCACGGCGGCGGCACATCACGTAAGAGAATGCATGCAGCAAAGGATTATTCAGGAGCTGAAATTATGAGAACTCTCCGTGACGAGGTCCTCAACAGACAGATTCCCGTAATCGACTTCACTGCTGCAATTGAAATTATTCTCGATGAAAACGGTAAAGCTGCAGGCGCTGTGCTTATGAATATGGAAACAAAAGAACTTCTTGTTGCAAGAGCAAAAACCGTTGTTATTGCAACAGGCGGAGCGGGTCGTCTCCATTATCAGGGATTCCCGACCTCAAATCACTACGGCGCAACCGCTGACGGACTTATTCTCGGCTACAGAGTCGGCGCCAAGCTTCTCTATGCCGATACTCTTCAGTACCATCCAACTGGTGCAGCATATCCCGAGCAGATTTTTGGTGCACTCGTAACCGAAAAGGTACGTTCTCTCGGAGCTAAGCTCATCAACATAGATGGTGATGTATTCATGCACCCCCTCGAAACAAGAGACGTTACAGCAGCTTCGATTATCCGTGAATGCTCTGAAAGAGGCAAAGGAATCACCACTGGACAGGGAACAGCTGTATGGCTGGATACTCCTATGATTGAATATAAAAATGGTGAGGGAACAATCGAAAAAAGAATTCCTGCAATGATGAGAATGTTTGGCAAATACGGTATTGATATACGTAAAGAACCGATTCTTGTATATCCGACTCTTCACTACCAGAACGGCGGACTCGACATTACCTCTGACGGTATGACAGGTGTTGAAAATCTGTATGCAGCAGGCGAGGTTGTCGGAGGAATCCACGGAAGAAACCGTCTTATGGGCAATTCTCTCCTCGATGTTATTGTATTCGGAAGAAATGCCGGTATAAATGCAGCTGCAAAGGCAAAGAATACCGATGTTCCAAAGAGTCTCACACTCAGCCATATTGACGCATTCAACAGCAAGCTTAATGAATCAGGCGCAGCCTCCGGAAAGGCATCTCCAATGCTCCTCCCGAGCTATGCGAGGAAATAATATTACACAAATGCGTACAGACACAATTTAATTGAGATTAGAGGTATATTAGTATATGGAATTTTTTAATGGAATCCTGACGATTAAGGAAATCACATTTCTGATGTTCTCTGTATTTGCAATTTCCGCTGTAGGATATTTGCTTGGCAGAATTACAATCAAGGGAGTGTCACTCGGCACGGCAGGAGTCTTCATTATTGCACTTCTTTACGGCTGTATTTTCTATGACGATCTGTCGGCTCAGCTTATGGCATCCGGCAGCGAAGAATCAGTTACATTCATAAAAAGTGCACTTAAAATAGTTGAGAATCTTGGACTGATACTTTTTGTAACTTCAGTTGGATTTATAGCCGGACCAAGCTTTTTCGGCAACTTCAAGAAAAACTTCAAATCATACGTTGCACTTGCAGTTATGATTATTCTTAGCGGAGGGCTTGTATGCGCAGGCTGTATTGCAGTTGGACGCAACTTCAGCAATTTGCAGCCGGACGAATTCACTGCGATGCTTGTTGGACTTCTTTCTGGCGCACTCACAAGCACACCGGGGCTTTCTGCGTCAAAGGAAGCTGTAGGAGCGGATCTTGAAGGCTTTGTTGCTGTTGGTTCCGGTATAGCTTATATATTTGGCGTAATCGGCGTTGTACTTTTTGTTCAGCTTGTTCCAAAGATGCTAAAAGTTGATATGAAAAAAGAACGTGAAAGCCTCATTGCTGCAGATTCCGGAAGTAATAAAAAGGTTTATAATGGAAAACTTATTGAGATGGACAGCTTTGGCTTAATGCCGTTTGCAGTTGCTTCAATTCTCGGAATTACAATAGGTTCTTTTAAATTCGGAAATTTCTCACTTTCCACAACAGGAGGCTGTCTGCTTGTATCTTTGATATTCGGTCACTTTGCACATTTTGGCTGCGTTTCGGTAATGCCAAAGGAATCGACTCTCAAAGTTCTGAGAGAGCTCGGACTTATGTTCTTCCTTATCGGTGCAGGTGTTAATGGCGGCGCGCAGTTTATCGACAATGTTAAACCAGTCTACTTCCTTTATGGAATGCTTATGACGACAATTCCAATGATTATAGGATTCATATTTGCGAAATATGTTCTGAAGCTCAGTATACTTAATACTCTCGGATCAATTACAGGCGGAATGACTTCAACGCCCGCTCTCGGCACACTTATCAGCACAGCGGGAACAGAAAATGTTGCATCAGCATATGCAGCAACATATCCTGTAGCGCTTATTTCCGTGGTTCTCGTGTCACAATTTCTCGTAATGCTGTTCTGATTTTATGACGAATTCTTTATATCTGTAAAAAACAGCCCCCACACCATTATAAGGTATGGGGGTTGTTTTTGTTTTATAGAGATAGATTAGTTTAGCTTAAAGCAAACTGATATAATCAGCATCCGCAGCCGCAGTTGTTGCCGCAGCCATTGTCACAGCCGCAGTTGTTGCCGTTGCCGTTACCGCAGCAGCAGAAGAGGAGGAAGAGAATGATTAAAATAATAATCCACCAGCAGCCGTTGCCTTCAAATCCGCATCCACAATTACACATAATAAAAACACTCCTTGAATAAGATGTATTTGAAGCGTCCGTTTTGAATCGCTTCATAGTACATAATATGAAATGGCAAAAAAAGTGTTACAATTTTTTTACGCTTATTTGATTCGACTGTTATCGCAGGAAAAACGTGGCATACTATATGTGGAAATTATTGACGAGTCTATTATCCGATGACTTTCAATAGTTGCCACCCGAAAAAGGAGGATAACAGTAATGTTCAACACGGATAAATTTACAAAGCAGGCATTAAATGCAATTGACAATGCAGTTGATACAGCATCGGAACTTGGGCATACCTACGTAGGAAGTGAGCATATTCTCTATGCTATAATATGCGACGAAAGTATTGAGGCATCAAGGATTCTGCGTATAAATGGAATGGACCCGGAAACGCTGAAAACAGAAATAATCCATATGGTAGGGCAGGGAAGTCCATCAGTGCTTAATCATAGATATTTTACCAATGCACTGAGGAAAATTCTCGATTCAGCATATGCAATGGCGGCTTCGGACAGAAATAAAAAGGCATCTCCGGAGCATATTTTAGCAGCGATCATCAAAGATACCTCATGCAGTGCAGCCTCCCTTATGAATCGAATGAATATCAGCCGTTCCGGAATCTGCTCGTCAATGAACAATATGCTATCCGGAGAAATACGGGACGAGATAAGTTCATTTATTAAGCCGAGAGCATCTCAGCTGCCGAGTCTGTTTAAATACGGAAGAAACATAACAGACATAAGTATCATAAGAAAAAATGACCCGTTGATTGGCAGGAAGTCCGAAGTTGAGCAGCTTATGCAGATTCTTGCAAGGAGAACCAAAAATAATCCTTGTCTGATAGGCGAAGCAGGTGTGGGAAAAACTGCGATCGTTGAAGGTGCGGCAGAGCTTTTCGTCAGAAATCTTGTACCCGATTCTCTGAAAAATAAATATATCTTTTCCCTTGACCTAACCGCTCTGCTTTCAGGGGCAAAATACAGGGGAGATTTTGAAGAACGAATAAAAGCCTGCATTGACGAAGCTGTAAATGCAGGAAATATCATTCTT
Organism: Oscillospiraceae bacterium; assembly: GCA_029007035.1. Classification (GTDB taxonomy): domain Bacteria; phylum Bacillota; class Clostridia; order Oscillospirales; family Ruminococcaceae; genus Ruminococcus. The sequence continues at coordinate 5,421 of JAQXHC010000012.1, read as the reverse complement.
TTTATTGATGAAATACACACAATTGTCGGGGCAGGAGCAGCCGAAGGTGCAATTGATGCTGCAAATATAATGAAACCTCAGCTGGCAAGAGGTGAACTTCAGGTAATAGGTGCAACAACTTATGATGAGTACCGAAAAAGTATCGAAAAAGATTCAGCTCTTGAACGAAGATTTCAGCCAGTTACAGTTAAGGAACCTACATTTGAGAAATGTTTTGAAATAATACGGGGAATCAGATTTAAGTATGAGGAATATCATAAAGTTAAAATCAGTGACGAAATTATTAGAAAAGCCATAAAATTATCGTCACAATATATAACAGATCGTTTTCTTCCGGACAAAGCTATTGATGTTCTTGATGAAGCGTGTGCACGGGCAAAAATACATTTTTCGGATATATGTTCAAACGAAACAGATTTGATCCTCGTTGAAGACAATCACTTAAAACTTACTGATATCGGAGACTTCATACACAATGGTGAAAAAACTGCCAAGGTAAGCGAAAAAGACCTGCTCTCAGTAATCTCATCACGATGCGGAATACCTCTGAATAAGATTTCTGAAGACGAGCTTTTGGATATTACCGGAATTGAGCAGAGGCTTAAAGAGATAATTGTTGGACATGACGAAGCAATAAGCCGCATTTCAAAAGCAATAATACGCTCCAAGTCAGGACTTCGAGATGAGCTAAGACCTGCAGCTTCATTTATGTTTGCGGGTCCGACAGGAGTAGGCAAAACCGAACTTGCAAAAGCGCTTGCAGAAGTTCTTTTCGGAACCAAAGACAGTATGATTAGAATTGATATGTCCGAATACATGGAAAAACACTCGGTTTCAAAGCTTATAGGCGCACCTCCGGGGTATGCAGGATATGAGGAAAATGGCGGAGGAATATGCGAAAAGGTTCGTAGAAATCCTTATTCTCTTATACTTTTCGATGAAATTGAAAAAGCTGACAAAGAAGTGCTGAATCTTCTCCTTCAGATTCTTGATGACGGATTTTTGACTGACTCTTCAATGAGAAAGGTAAGTTTTCGTAACTGCATTATCATCATGACTACCAATTCAGGAGCTGACAGTCTTACCGACAGAACATCTCTCGGATTTGCAGAGGAAAATGAAGCTTCTGTCATAAGCCGAGCTGAAGCTGATGTTAAATCTTTTTTTAGTCCCGAACTTATCAACAGAATTGACGAAATTGTGATATTTACCTCATTTAACAAAAAACAGCTTGTCAGCATCAGCAGGAGAGAACTTGATAAGCTTGGTAAACGTGCAGAAAATTTAGGCATTAATATCAGTTTTTCCGGCAGGCTGATCGAGGCAATTGCCGACACTAAGGAAACATCAAAATACGGTGCACGTCCGATAAGACGGCGCGTGACTGAACTTGTTGAAAACGAGCTTGCATCAATGATTATAAAAAAATGTATAGAACATGGTGATAAAATCAAGGTTGATATGATTGACAATAAGGTATTGTTTTCAAAATATGCTACGGTATGACAAATTTTTCTTATATTCCTATAAAATTAAAATCAGGAACATATTTCTCTGCTGAAGACGAAATATCCTGAGTAAAACCATCCATTTCAAGTGCGCGTGCATGGTTGACGACACTGTTATATTCCATTTTTGTGACTCTGCGCCGCAGTTCTGCACATGAATCGGGAATGAAATCAAATGGAGTGTACTGATTCATTATGCTTATCAGAGCGTTTTCACGAGGAATATTTTCACAGATCCAGTCAAGTATTTTCATTGAGTCGTGACGAAGTCCGGGAAGAACAAGATGGCGAATTATCATACCTTTAGTAAGACCTCCGTCTTCATTGTATTGCAATCTCCCGACTTGAGATGACATCGAAAGCACAGCGTCGGAAGCATATTTAAAATAGTCGGCAGCAGAAGAATACTTTTCAGACGCTGAAGATGAATAATACTTTATATCCGGCAGATAGATGTCGATATAGCCATCAAGCATATTTATCGTATCGGTCAGCTCATAACCTCCGCTGTTGTAAACAACAGGGATTTTCAGTCTATGCTTAGATAAATCAAGTGCATTTAATATCTGAGGAACGAAATGAGTGGGCGTTACAAGTTCAATATTGTCCGCCCCCTGTTCCTGAAGTTCAAGAAAAATATCGGCAAGGCGGCGCTCAGATATGCTTTTGCCGATATTTTTTCTACTGATAGCCATGTTCTGACAAAAACAGCATCGTAGACTACAACCTGAAAAGAACACAGTACCCGCACCGTTTTTATATGATATACACGGTTCTTCCCATTGGTGAAGATATGCCTTTGCAGCAGAAACCGTATCGCCAGAACGACAGAAACCTATCGCATTATGTCGGTTTACACCGCATTTTCTTGGACAGAGCATACAGTTTGACATCATATCCATATTGAACCTCTCTTAACCTGATTTATTGCTTTTTGGCAATAATATATTCATCGCCATCGCGGTAATATGGACAGCGTTTATAGTGTCCCTGCATAAGACGAGCATACTCATCTTCGTCGATATTCATTTCGCAGACATAGCACTCCCATTCATCATCGTAAGTATAATATGCGCAAGTTTCACAGTTATCCATTTTAATCCTTTCAAATATCAATCGTTATTTTTTTTACTTTTTATTTCTGACAGGGGATTACTGTCAACAGCGTCTCTGACAATTTCATTATTCAGATGAGTATAGACTTCGGTTGTCGCGACACTGGAATGTCCTAAAAGCTCTTTCAATGTGAGAACATCGGCATTTCCGTACTGGTACATCAGAGTGGCAGCTGTATGACGAAGTTTATGCGTAGTAATACCTTTTCCGTCAAGACCGGCTGCAATTAAAGTATTTTCCACAATCTGCTGAACTCTTCGTTTGGAAATACGTTTATTTTGATTGCTTATAAACAGTGCGGGCTCTTTTTCAGCTTTTTTGTTATCAGTTCTGATTCTGAGATACTCTTTAAGAGCGTCAATACAGGCGTCGTTAAGATAAACCATACGTTCTTTTCTGCCTTTTCCAAGTACCTTGACTCTTTTTTCGGTAAAATCAATATCTTTTATATTCATTCCAACTAATTCACTCAAACGAATTCCACAGTTAAGAAATATTGTAATTATACAATAATCACGCTTTGAGGAACTGTCATCTGATGTTTTGAGCAGCTTAATACTGTCGTTTAATGACAGAAATTTGGGTAATGTCTTTTTTGGTGTCGGGACATCAAGTTCTTTTGTAGGGTCATTATCGATAATGTGTGCAATTCGGGACGCATATCTAAAAAAGCTTCTCAGCGATGAAAGTTTTCTGTACCTTGCACGATCGGAGTTTTGACGCTCATCTGAAGTGTAAAAAATAAAGTTATATATATCAGTTATTGTAATCTTATTCAAGTCAGCTGATGTCATATCTGAAATATCAACGTCAGTTATTTCATCATCAATGTGATTATAAAATGCATAGACATACTTTAAAAACAATCTTATATCAAAGTAATATTCTTCGACTGTGCGCTCCGAAAGCATCTGCACAACTTTAATATGTACTAAATAATTATTAAGGAACTCCGGGTTATCTGAACTGTTGATTTTCTTCATTTTAAATGCTCTCCTATATTTGCATTGACAAAGTTTCACCAAACTTACATTTGGTGAAAGTTTGTCTTACTATCCTCTATTCTATTATAGCACGTTTTTAAGTAATTTCAAGCGGTAAAATATCAATAACAGGAAGATTTTCAGAGAATCGAGCTTTAAATATATCACAGCGATAAGAAAACGGATACACAGAAGAACAAATAATATGACATGAAGAAGAAGCAGAAATACAATAAACTACTGTTTCAGATTCATAACATTTATCAAATGAAGCACAAATTAAACAACGAGGGCATAAACGAGCTACGGGATAATCATTATAATCATTCATTTTTATCAACCTTTATTTTTTGGACGAGGGACACCCCTCGAGGGTGTCCCCTCGTCCTCTGTCGTATATAATTCGTTAAGCTCAATGAGATTAAGCAGAGTTAATATATCTTTGGTAGTCTGCTTAAAAGTATTTAAACGCTCTATAGCACAAGCTGTCTCTATACAGTCTACAACATCAATCTGACGATAACGCAAGTTAGACTGAAGCTCTCTGACTTCATGTTCTAAGCGTGAACGATTATTATAAATATAATTGCAGACGGAAGCTACTTCAAGTTTTTTCATTTTCATCAACTCCAAGTATTAAAGTCCACTGACTAAGAAAATCTTTGCTTTTCTTGACCTCGACAAGCATTTTATTAAGTGACTCATATGGAGAAAAGTATAATTTATGATATTCAGTATTTCCGAAAGAATCTGTAATAGAAAAATGATACACAATACTTGTAATGCGACGGATAAGCTGGTCAATACTATCGGATTGATTACGATAAGGGTCATAAAACAAAGCCTGAGGAGTTAAAGGGGTTGTTATATGTACCTCATTCCAAAGTGCCTTACCGTTAGTATATCGACAAGGAATAGAGCATTTATAAACATCGAGATAACGCAAAAGCTCCTGCAATTTGAACTCAGAACGTAAATCATCAATCCATAAAACTTTTTCACCCATGTAGTCGTCAAAGGCACCTGAATTAAAAGACGAAAGATAATAGATATTATTTTCGCCAATTTCTTTTGCAAGAGTAATACGCTCATAAGATTTACCGCTACCAGTAGAGCCAATATGCCAGTAAACCTTAACATCACGTACAATAGGGGTATTTTCAGATAACAAGTCAAAATACATAGTTTTAAGCAAACTCTTATGAACATATGCTTTTGGTGTACTATGCATTATTTCAGCAGGAGTTTCACCGCTTTTGAGACGAGAATAATATTCTTCTAAATCACTCCTATGACCTTGACGGCCTTTAATTTCACCATGATAAAGAATATATAAGATTTTTTCGCCCTTTTCAGCAAAAGCACCACGCTTATTGATGTAATCATCGGCTTGTTTTTTAGTACCTTTTGTAGCTTCAAAATGCATACCGATACAGTATTCTTTTTTTACAGCTGAAAAACGCATCTTTTTTTCATCACATAAAACCATGTGAACATGATGCAATCCGTCAGCTGAGACACAATAAGCCCAAGCTCCGGAACGTGTATCACTTTCATTTATCCATTCATCTCGAAGCTTTTCGCATATTTCCTCGGGTTCTCCGTCATAACCATGCTCAGCAGGGTTATTAAAAACAGCAAACCAAGACTGAGATACAGAATCATTCATAAATAACACTTCCCTATCGTCTACGGCGAACAGCCTTTTTATAATTCTTTTTACCCTCTTTACTGAAATCACCGAAAATACTCGGCTGAGATTGATTTCTAAGGATTTCATCATCACTAAGATAGTCCATTTTTAACAATCCTTG
>JAQXHC010000011.1 GCA_029007035.1 Oscillospiraceae bacterium | reverse complement strand
CCTGTATCTCTTGAGGTCATATTCGAGATAGCTGATGCGCTTAATATCAAGCCTGAAGTCCTTTTTGTAATGAGTGATGAGTAATGAAAAAGTTTGAAATGGTTAAATACGGACGGTGGGAGTATCCCACAGATGTCCCTATGCTCAGGCCCCAGCTGTACAGCCTGGACAGATGACAATACAGCAGACAGCAGTTGGACAAACTATAACAATGAACACGAACGACTTTATCGCAGCTATCGTAAAGTCCGTAACTATTGCTATGAACAATCAGGTCTCTCAGACAACAGGTAGTAACGGAATCATTTGAGACTGAAGATACGGAATGAAGTAATAATGAGTATAAGAACTGGTTTATTATCTAGGTAACGGCTTCCATTTTAGCGTATGAAAAAAAGGAGCATCTCGTGACAGAGGCTCCTTTTTTCGCTAATTTAGATTGTATTGATGACAACATTTTTACGCACTCAACCCTATACCTCAATCGCAATTTTTGATTAGCGCGATTTTTCCCTATTTTTCGGACTTTTTAACGAGTGACAGCATTTCTACACACTTAAAAGTTACAAACAGCAGTTTTAAGCACAAAAAATCGAGTGCTTAAAAAGACTGTTTATATCGCGAGTGCGCCGAAATGCTGTCTGTATCTCTTTATGTGATATTACGTGTTCCCGCATACAGAAAATGAGTGCTTATTTTGGTTGTTTACTGAACTGCAAAATGCCAATTATCCGCGATAAATCGGTGTTTTAGGATTTCTGCCGTGACATCAAAACTACGCACTCAACGTGTCCCGTTCTTGGGAACAAATCCACGCCGCAAACCTTATCAACTGAAAAACCATTCAAACTTAGCCATTTGGCGTCTCTTGCAGCAGTGGCAGGATTACAGGAAATCATAATAATCCTGTGCGGAGCAGCGTTGGCAATAACCTCAAGAGTATACTCAGAGCAGCCTTTTCTCGGGGGATCGACGATAATAATATCAGGAACACAGCACTTTCCGCGGAGTTCAGAAAAAATCATTCCGGCATCACCGCAGAAAAATTCAGCATTATAAATATTATTCGCAGCAGCATTACGCCGTGCATTTTCAATTGCAGCAGAGATAATCTCCACTCCATAAACCGATTTAACGCTATGAGCCATAGAAAGACCAATTGTTCCTGCACCGCAGTAAAGATCGGCAAGAACATCATTCTTACCCGGAGAGGCATATTCAAGAGCCTTTGCATACAGCCTTTCGGCCTGAACCGTATTTACCTGATAAAACGACAGCGGCGAAATATCGATCCTGTTTCCGCACATAGTATCGGAAATTGAATCCTTTCCGAAAAGAGTAACACATCTTTCACCGAGAATCACATTTGTCCTGTCTGGATTGATATTAAGTACAACAGACGATATCTCCGGAAAATTCTCCGCAAGAATACGGCACATTGCCGAAAGCTGACGGGATATATCTTTTCTTGCAACAATGCACACCATAATTTCGCCGCTGTGAGCACCTCGCCTCAGATAGATATGACGAAGCAGTCCCGTATTATCAGATTCATTATACACAGAGATTTTTTTGTCATTGAAATAACCGGTCAGCGTCTCAAGAATATCCGCAAAAATCCGCGGCTGAAGAGCACAGTCCGTAACCGGAACGATGTGGTGACTCCTCCTTGAATAGAATCCGCATACAATTTTTCCGTCAATACTGGCAAGAGGATACTGCGCCTTATTGCGATAATGAGCCGTTTCTTCGCATGGAATAAATTCATCAAATTCAGGAGAAAGTCCGCCTATCCGCGTAAAAGCGTTATGCACAATATTATTCTTGGCACGGCACTCCGCTTCATATGAAATATGTCTGAAAACACAGCCTCCGCATCTGCCCGAAACACCGCAGTCTGCATTAATCCTGTCGGGTGACGGCTCAATTATTTCTTCGGAAATACCGAAGCTATAATTCTTCAAAACCTTTACGATTTTAACCCTAAGCCTGTCCCCCACTGCTGTATTTGGTACGAAAACAACGGTATTATCTATCCTGCAAACGCCGCTTCCCTCTGCGGTAAGGTCTGTGATTATGGCTTCATGGATCTGATTTTTTTCAAGCATTCCGTTACCTCGCTTTTTTTCTCCATCAGACTTTCAAAACGATTGATATATTCATATGGAAATTTATAATTATGTATCCGCTGAATTTTTCCGCCGGGATAAACAAGCTTCGTTGAAGCTGCACAGCCTGCTCCGAGAATCGTCTGAGTTTCGTCCATGATGAAAATATTATAATAGCTTTCAAAACCTTTTTTCGAATAGCCCACATTTTCAAGATTATCAACAGTATTTTTCTGCCGGTATAAATAGTACGGATTATAACCGCTTTCCATGAGCCTGTCAACGCTGTATTCAACCATTTCCGCCGCGGGATTATCAAGATTTTCACTGCTGTTTTCAAACAGAGTCGCCGCACGTTTCAGGGTCAGAGTATGCACGGTTATGCTTTCGGGAGAAAGCTCAAGTATCTTTTCAAGCGTCTTTTTAAAGCTGTCGGCAGATTCCGTGGGCAGTCCTGCAATCAGGTCGGTATTTATATTTCCGAATCCGATTTTTCGAGCCGTTTCAAAGGCATTCAGAAAATCCCGTCCCGAATGCTTTCTGCCTATTACTTTAAGAACATCATCATTAAGAGTCTGCGGATTTACAGAAATTCTGTCCGCGCCAAGCTCTTTAATAACACGGAGCTTCTCTTCTGTAATAGTATCCGGTCTCCCTGCCTCAAAACTGTATTCACGAACCTTATCGAGGTTGAAATTATCCGCAACACACTCCATGATCGTGCGTATATCCACGGCTGAAATAGAAGTCGGAGTACCTCCGCCAAAGTAAATCGTGTCAATTTTCGTATCAGTCTCTCTGACGATTTTTCCGATTATTTCAAGCTCCCTGCAAAGAGCCGAGACATATTCCGGCATAAGCTTGATTGCCGAATCCATTGAATGAGAAACAAAGGAGCAATAGCTGCACCGAGTAGGACAGAAAGGTATTGAAACATAAAGGCTTGCAGCGCTCCTGTCGATCTTTTTTAAAATCGGAAGCTGATTTACAGCTGTTGCATAAGCAAGCCTGAGCTTATCTGGAGAAAGTTCATATTTACGCGTGAGCACGTCTTCAATATCATCAAAATTCATTCCTTGTTCAATAAGCTCAGTAACCTTTTTCACGGGTCGGATTCCCGTCATCAGCCCCCACGGCGGAGTGAGCCCGAGCAGGCTGCTTAATCCGTGATAAACAAGCCTGCAAAGCTCGTGCTCTGCTGTGTCCTTGTCTGAACACGGAATAGTATCTGAAAGAGAAAGCAGTTCTCTCCCCTCAAGCTTGATATCTGCTGAAAGAAGCATATCTGTACCGCTTTCATCGACAGATGCAATTATATATCGGTCACCCGAGGCATCAGAAATATTTTCTGAAAAGCTGAACCGTGAGGCAGGTATAAACAGCTTCACGGTGGCTTCGATTTCATATTTGAACGTATTGCCCACAAGTACAATGGGCATTCTGAAATTGTTGTCCTTCATACCGACTCCGATTTATCTGAATTGTGAAAAGTATGGATTGCTCTTACGCTCATATCCGAGTGTGGTTGTCTCATTGTGCCCCGGATATATGCGGTAGTCTCCCTCAAGATCATACAATGTACGGAGCGAACCATTCATGGCGTTCACATCACTTCCGGGGAAATCAGTTCTTCCGATACTGCAGCAGAAAAGAGTATCACCCGAGAAAATCACATCTTCACAGACATAGCAGACGCTTCCGTGAGAATGTCCGGGAGTATGGAGAACTCTGAATGTGCAGTCTCCGTCATTTATATAGCAGTCTCCCGTAACAGCTGTATATTCCTCAACAGGATGAAAAACCGAGAAAAATGACATCATGTCGAGCAGCGATGCAGCTGAGCTTTTGAGCATATACGCGTCCGATTCATGAATAAATACCTCTGCTCCGGTAGCCTCCGCAGTCTCCCGGACTCCGTTAATATGGTCGAAATGACCGTGAGTGAGCAGAATCTTGCTGAGAGTAAGCTTTTTCATTTTCAGAAATTCAATGAGAATACGGCTGTCTCCTCCGATGTCTACCGCAACGCATCTGCCCGGCTCCGTTTCGGCAATATAGCAGTTCGATCTCAGCGGACCGAGCTGTAAATGATGTATCTTCATTTTTTACACTCCTTTAGCTTGAAGCTCTGTCGACGGTTATAACGCCTTTGATTTTTCTCAGTTTCTCAAAGAGAATACGGAGCTGCTCCGCACCTGCGATTACGATATTCGCCTCGAAAAGCGCGTTTCCGTTTTTAAGCTTTCTTGACGAGGAATGAACCATTGGAACTCTTGCCTCTGCAAGCACGGCGGTTATGTCGTAAACAAGTCCGACACGGTCGGTAGCTGTAACCTCAATACTTGTCTGCAGCTGAGCTGCACTGTTCTCCGACCACTGAATATCGCACCAGCGTTCAAGCTCCTCGGGATTATTGCGTGCCAGCACTGCCTTGTAATTCGAACAGTTTACGGTGTGGACGGAAATACCGTGACCCCTTGTGATAAACCCGACGATTTCATCGCCCGGAATCGGATTGCAGCACTGTGCAAACTTTACAACGCAGTCATCTATTTTATCAAGGATTATACTGTTTTTACCCGACGACTTCGACGGCTGAACAGGCAGAACGTTCGTTTTTTCCTCTTCCGGAGAATAAAGTTTCTGATATTTGTCCCTCAGACGCGGAATAATTTTTGAAAGCAGGATTCCGCCGTAGCCGATCGACGCGTAAAAATCTTCGAGTGAAGCGCAGTTATGACGTTTGAAATCATCCTCAAGAAATGACTCATAATCCTCCTCGGGCACATTGATTCTGTAGTGCTTGAACTCACGCTCGAGCAGACTTTTTCCGTGAACGATATTTTCCTCGCGGCATTCTTTTTTGAACCATGAACGGATCTTAGCCTTTGCTTCGTTAGTTCTGACTATATCAAGCCACGAGCGATTCGGACCTTTGTTCGGATCCTTGCTTGTGATGATTTCACAAATCTGACCGGTTTGAAGCTTGTAATCAAGCGGAACAATCTTTCCGTCAACCTTTGCACCCGTCGTTTTGTGACCGATCTGAGTATGAATTTTGTATGCAAAATCAATAACTGTCGAATCAACCGGAAGCGAAATTGACGCACCTTTCGGAGTCATAACCACAATATCCTCGGGAGCAATATCGTTTTTGATGATCCGGACGATTTCCTCAACGTCGTCGGAGGTCTGCTGAGCCTCAATAACCTGACGGACCCATGCAAGACGCTGCTCCATCTTATCCTTGCCCTGAATGCCCTCTTTGTATTTCCAGTGGGCTGCAATTCCGTATTCGGCAGTTTCATGCATATCCCATGTTCTTATCTGAACCTCGAACGGGATTCCCTCCCTGCCGAGAACAGTTGTGTGGAGAGACTGATACATATTTGATTTCGGAGTCGAAATATAGTCCTTGAAACGGTTGGGCAGCGGACGGAACATATCATGAATCAGTCCGAGAACATTGTAGCACTCCGCAACGGTGGATACGATAATTCTTACGGCATATTTGTCGTAGATTTCATCAATGCTCTTGTGATTTATGAAGATTTTCTTATAAATTCCGTAAATGCTTTTTACTCTGCCGTCGATATTCGGAGGCTGCTGAAAATCCTCGTTCTTGAAGCGCTGTGCGATACGCTTCTTGATGATTTCAATAAACGCTTCCCTCTCCTCTTTTTTATTTTCAAGGATATGCTCGATTTCGGAATATGCGTAGGGATCAAGATAATGGAACGATAAATCCTCCAGTTCCTCCTTGACGGCACGGATTCCGAGACGATGTGCAATCGGAGCATAAATATTCATCGTTTCAAGGGCGGTTCTTCTCTGCCTGTCGATGGGACGATATTTAAGCGTACGCATATTGTGCAGACGGTCGCAGAGCTTGATAATCATGACCCTTATATCCTGGGACATGGCAAGAAGAATTTTTCTGACATTTTCAGCCTGCTGCTCCTCACGATTGAAAATAGGGATTTTATTGAGCTTTGTAACGCCGTCGACAAGCATTGCAACATCCTGTCCGAAGCGCTTTCTCACATCCTCAAGAGTAGCGTCGGTGTCCTCTACAACGTCGTGCAGCAGAGCCGCACAAATGGTATCAGTGTCCATTCCGAGTTCGAGCAGTATATAGGCTACTGCGAGCGGATGGGTTATATAGTCCTGACCCGAGGAACGCTTCTGACCGGCATGAGCCTTTGCAGCATACTCATACGCCGTTATTATTTTGCTGAGGTCATACTGCTTATCGTCGGTAAGGATCTTTTCGACAATCATGTCGATAGTGAAATTATCGTCATAATCCGGAATCTCGTTGATATACTTCATAACATCCGGTGTATCGGAATCGGTCGGAATAGGCACTTCGACCTGGTGCTGACCAAAAGTTAAACGTTCTTTTTCTCCATTCATAATTCTTCTCCATATACCGCACTGCGGTTTACCGCTTTTATCGGCAGCGGAAGCCTAAAGTTATTGATTAACAGTCAGCCTTGCAGAACTGTCTGGCGCTGCCTGAAATGTGATTTGAGTTTTCCGAGTATCGATGCAGACTGCAGGTCGACTCTGCGGCTTACGGGATTCCGTCTGTAGGAATCCTCCGCCGAGCTGTAAGAAATAAGTCCCAGTTCCCTCATCGCTTCAAGAGCAACAAGAAATTTGCATTGGTTGAGCGATGGTATTCTGATTCTTGAAGAAAGCAAATCGGCACTTATTCCTGCCGCAGGGATTTGTTTATAAATCTCCGCCGTCTCTTCACGGGTAGGGTACATACTCGGGTAATAATTATCCGGAAGCTTTTCGCCACGCAGAAAAGCTTCAAATGCCGAGACAGCAGCAAACACCTTGCTCTGAACAACATTGCAGCTCCGATAGTCCTTTACGACCATGCTTATTGATTCATTTCCCCTGAAAGAATTGATACCGACAGACACGATCAGACTGCACATATCGCCTTTATTAACCATAAGCGAATCCGGAGCAGTTCTGAAAAGCAGGGCATCCGTCTCGACATATCCAATTTTTAAGCGGAGCTTTGTATGGGTTCCTCCCGAAAGCGAAGTTATGTCGGTTACGACCGCGCTTTCTATGTAAAACAGCGGCTTTTCGTTTCCGGCACCGAACGGCTCGAGGAATGAAAGTCCCCTGACATACTGGATATCAAGTTCAGCAGCAGTTATCGGAGCGTCCGCCCTGATTGTCATAACCGGCATTATTTTATGATTTTCAAGAGCATATTTACGCAGCAGACGATTAAATTCATCGGTCATTCCGTTTCTGATCGTGAAACCGCCTGCACCGGGGTGACCGCCGAATTTTTCCAGCGAATCCGAACAGGCACTCAGCGCCCCGAATACCGAGAATTCACCGAAGCTCCTTGCCGAACCGCGGATCTCGCCATCGCTTTCAGAAGCAATAAACGCAGGCTTTCCGAACATTTCGCTGACTCTTGATGCAACGATTCCGATCACTCCGTGATGCCAGTTTTTTCCGCAGATAAAAATAACTCTCTCGCGTATCATCATCGGATCAGCGTCAATCATTGCACATATTTCCTTCATGATTTCCGCTTCTTTATTTTTTCTCTGACTGTTCAGCTCGTTAAGCTCTGCGGCAAGATTGGTTATTTCCGCATCGTCCTCGCTCAGGAACAGCTTAACCGCTGTTGACGGTGAACCAAATCTTCCGGAAGCGTTGATTCTCGGAGCAATATTAAATCCGATTGAAACGGTATCAATTTTTTTATCCTCCAGACCGCTTACCGCCTTTAAAGCACATATCGCAGGACGGTCGGAGTTTTCAATGAGATTCATTCCGTAATTCACGATAAATCTGTTCTCGTTCTTCAGGCTTACAATGTCCGCAACCGTCGCGATTGCCGCAAGGTCGCCGAACTGTTCAAGAGCCATGGTATAGTCTCCCCCGTCGAGAGCAGCGATAAGCTTCAGGACTACGCCTGCACCGCACAGCTCCTTAAACGGCACAAAGCAATCGCTTCGGTGCAGATCCACAACTGCCTCCGCACGCGGAAGGATCTCGCCGGGCTGGTGATGGTCAGTGATAACGAGCTTCATTCCGCATTCGTACACAAGCTCTGCCTCGCTTATTGCCGATATACCATTGTCAACCGTAATAATCAGACCGACTCCGCCGTCAGCAATTTTTCTTACTGCTCCGGCATTAAGTCCATATCCCTCGGAACGCTCGGGAATGTAGTATTCAACGTCTGCTCCCGCCTCGTAAAGGTAGGAATAGAGCATGACGGAAGCCATGATCCCATCGCAGTCATAGTCTCCGTAGACACATATTTTCTCACCGCTGTCAATTGCCTCGTTTATAGTATCGGCGGCTGATTGCATATCATTTATGAGAAACGGGTCGGACAGCTCCTCGGCAGAAACGCTGAATTCGGAGCTGACTGAATTACAGTCGGTATATCCCCTTGAAGCGAGAACAGCCGCCGCAAGAGGCGAGATGCTCCCTCCCGAACCGAGTGTCAGAGCTGAAACGATTTTTCGGTCGGGACTTGAAACCGTCCATTTTTTCATACAAAATCTCCTTACACAAGATACATATAAATGTATTATATCATTTTTCCATGATTTTTTCAATAGCAAAGGGCAAATTTAAACGAAATAAGAAATAAATAAGTATTTATACTTGAAAAATCCGCAAAGCGCTGAATTATATTACTCCAACAATGCACCGAAGTGATTCCATAGTCTGTTCCTGTCCCTGCAGAGCATCAGAATATGGAAAAAGCGAAAATATATGCGTGTTTTTGTGCATATATTTTCGCCGTTTGGAAGTTATGTAAGCTTCTCAAGTCTGCTGCGGAGCTTCCGTATGATTTTTTTCTCAAGCCGGGAAATATAAGACTGAGAAATTCCGATTTTCTCCGCGACTTCTTTCTGAGTTTTCTCCTTTCCGTCAACAAGTCCGAAGCGCATTTCCATTATTTCGCGCTCGCGGTCGCACAGCTCCGATACTGCTCCGCGAAGCATTTCGCGCTCGGCTTCATTTTCGATGCCCTTATTTACAATATCATCATCGGTACCGAGAACATCGGAAAGGAGCAGCTCGTTTCCGTCGTAATCGATGTTCAGCGGCTCGTCAATTGAAAGCTCGTTGCGGTACTGCGATGACTTGCGCAGGAACATAAGGATCTCGTTTTCTATGCATCTTGAAGCATAGGTTGCAAGCTTTATCTTCTTGTTCGGACAAAACGTATTAACTGCCTTTATAAGCCCTATCGTACCGATTGAGACAAGGTCCTCGACACCAACTCCCGTCGATTCGAATTTTTTCGCTATATATACAACGAGTCTGAGATTATGTACAATCAGGGTATTCCGTGCATCGCTGTCCTTTTCTTCAAGCCGCCTGAATACCAACTCCTCCTCGGCTCCGGAAAGAGGCGGAGGCAAAGTATCCGGACCGTTGATATAGTGCACCTCTCCGATAAAATAATTTCTGATTTTTTTCAGAATCTGATTGAATATATTCATGAAACAGCACCTCTAATTCTTTAAAATTTTCGGATTAAAAACAGCCTTCTCGGTTTCCGAGGATATTCCGACAAGAGCCTCGACGCTCCTGCGTAATCCGCTTTCAAGCTCGGTAATTACAATCTCATCGGGACGGAAAACAGTTATCGCTCCAGAACTGTTAACCGTTGAGCATGGCAAGATACGGAAGCCTTTCGGAAGCTGCTCCGTAATGTCCGACGGCTCTAAAATTCCCGAAAGTCTGCTCATTCCGCATACAATCACAGGCGAGCCGCTGAAGTAATCGACAAGAAGATTACCGGAGTCAGCCAGTCCGTCCATAGCGGCAAGCCTGCCCTTATACCGTATAATGATGCGGTAGCTTTCACAGTCCTGCGGCATACGGTCAAAAAAATATCTGAAGCCGCAGATCGAAAAATAAATTGCAGCAGTCGTGAAAATAAGAATAACAAGTGAAAAATCAATATAAAAATATGTATTGTTGAAGTGCATGAGTCCCGGAGCAAGCCATGAATAAAAGGCGCAGACAGCTCCGGCAAGAACGTAATTTGCAGCGAAAAAAACAATGAGATTCGGAATAATACGCTTTCTGTTCTTCAATCCGAAAGCAATAGCAGTAATAATCAGTGCAGCTCCGAGCTTCACGGCTGTTCCGAGGATTATTCCAAGCTCGGGTGCAAGGATCATCAGCGAAAACAGACTTCCTGCTGCTGACGCTGCGAGGCATCTCCTGATTCCCAACGGGGAATGTGTGATTTTTGCCGTTGCTTTCAGGAGAAAAAAATTCACATACAGATTCAGCACAATCAGCACATCAATATAGATCGTCTGCATTGCATCACCTCACGCCGCAAAATATCACCGTTTCACCGGCTCGTCAATATTATTATAATGCAGTTTGTCTGCCGATTATGTCGATTCCGGTCAATGTCCAAAAAAATACGGCTGTCGGATTGACAGCCGTTTTATTTGTCCTGAACAGTAATGATTTTCCCTTTATTTCTCAGCAATCGGAAGCCTTATCTCAGCAATAAAAAGATCACCGTCAATTTTGATTTCAAACTCACCGCCGCAGGCTTCGGTGAAGCTTTTGGCAATCGAAAGACCGAGACCGTTTCCCTCGCTTGTACGCGATTCGTCTCCTCTTGTGAAGCGTTCGGTAATTTCATCCGGAGTAAACTTCATTTCGTAAGCTGATATATTTTTCAGCGTTATAACGTATTCTCCGCCGTCAGCGTCAAGTGAAAGCCAAATTCTCGTTCCGGTGAGGGAATATTTCAAAGCATTGTCGATAAGATTCTGCATCACGCGGTACAGCTTTTTTCCCTCCGCCATTACGGGAGCAGATTCTGCATTGATATTGGTACGTATCTCCATACCGCTCGCACTGATTTTGTCATCCATATCACCGAGAACCTGACCTATAAGTATAACCGCATCTATCATTTCGAGCTGAACATCCGTGCGGCTCGTAGCCTTTGCAAGGTCGAACAGGTCGGAAACAATCGCCCTGAGCCGTTCTGACTTTTTTTCAAGTATCTTTACATAGTCGGAAGCGGCAGGATTAAGTTCTTCAGCGGATAACAGGTTAATGTAACTGATTATTGAGGTCAGCGGTGTTTTAAGGTCATGAGAGACATTGGTCACAAGATCAATTTTCATGCGCTCCGACTTAATCTGACGATCAACCGCCGCCTGAATTCCGTCTGAAATATTATTCAGCTTTTCAGTCATGGTGTAGGTAACAGCTCCCTCCGGCACTTCCTTTTTGCCGTAGTCGCCGCCGTTCATGTCGGAAATCTGCTCTTCCAGTCCGCTGAGATACTTAAAATCGCGCAGGTTGAACCATATATATCCGCCCAGGATCACAAGTCCGCAGATTACTATCAGTTCCGCCGGAACGTTCCAGTCAATACCGAGAAGCACAACAGCTATCCCTGCGATAAACGCAATTGCAAGGCGAATGAAAAAGCTGCGCATAAACAGATTGTTTTTAAGCATCTTCCACGAGATAATTCCTCCCATCATTTTTTTATAAGCCGCCTTGATTTTTCTCCATATCCATGCCATAAATCTGTAAACAAGACTGCCCTTAATGAAGCATCGGCACTTCATACGGATAAACACTGAATTCAGCATCGCGAAGATAATTGCAATAAGCAGCGTGAATGCCGCAGTATAAAAAATCGGCAGAAGCATCGGCTGGTTATAGATTTTCTGTTCTTTAAGCGTATAGAAAACATCTGTACTGATCAGAAATCCTCCGCAGAGAACTACGGCGAGAATAATAAATAACGGAAGCTCCGTGAATAGTTTTTCAAAGCTGCCGGTAACGTATTTTTTCTGCTCGATGCTGTAACCTCCGGCAGCAATAAAAAATACAAACAATACAACCGCAGCCAATGCTGCAGGAACAAGATTTATCATAGATTCAGCGAATTCCTTCAGTTCGCGGTCACGCTCCGATATTATGCTTTCATACTCTGCGATAACCTGCTCCGTCGGTCTGATACAGATTTTTATCTGCGAGCAGTCACCGGGTATATTCACGAACTTTTTATTATCTATATGAACCCACTGCTTATTATCTGAATTATAAATCAGATAACCGCTGCTCGGAAGTTCATCCTCGGATACGTAGGAGTCATTTTCCTCAGCATACTCCATGGTTGTCTCCCCAATATCATTATATTCCGAATATTCCATAAACGGCAGTGGCGTAGTTCCGTCGGTCTTATAGTAAATATCGACTCCGTATGCGTCGGTATAGCAGTTAAGATCTGTAGTATCGTAATCAAAAACCGCCACTGCCGCTTTTTTTGAAAAACCGCCAAGATAATAATAATACATTCCGTAATTGGTACTGTACCAGCTGAAATCTTCCTGCCATATCATATTATCTTCAGGCATAACAGCATGTATTATTCCGTTTTCGTAGGAGTAAGAATAATCTGTACCTAAAAGTTCATCGAAGCTTTTATCCGTATTGGAAAGTTCTCTTCCGCCGCAGTACACATAATAATCGAATAAACCGTTATCATCAATGGTGATATTCCCGTCATAATCCATAAGTCCAAGCTGCTGCATCGCCTTTTCGGTTGACTTTTCAAGCTCCGCAGAGCCTGTAAAACTGCCGTTGCTGTCAAGATTACGCAGATATATCGCGCTTACTGCCCAGAGCTCACTCATAAGCTCGTAATATCCTGCCTCATGTATGTAATAACTGCCGTTGTAAATTTTCTCTCTGCTTATTAACGCTTTTGACGCGCCGAACGTACAGAATGCTGTCAGAATACACGCCGCAACAAAAGCAAGAATCCGTGTGATTTTCATTTTAAGAAACTTCAAGGCTTTATTCCTCCGATCTTTTCAATTTTGTAGCCGATTCCCCAGACTACCTTTAAATATCGCGGCTCACCGGGATTTATTTCTATTTTCTCCCGTATATGCCTTATATGAACCATTACGGTATTTTCTACCGAATAACACTCTTCGTTCCACACCCGTGAATAGATTTCCTCAGCTGAGAAAATCCTTCCCGCATTTTCCATTAAAAGCTCGGTTATTTTATATTCCGTAGCCGTGAGCTTAACCGGCTCTCCGTCTGCGTAGATCTGCTTAGCCTCCCTGTCAAGAGTCAGTCCGCCTATCCTGATACACGAACCTATCTTCGTGCTGTCAGCCGCTCCGAGACTGAGATATCTCCGAAGATTCGACTGAACCCTCGCTGCAAGCTCCATCGGATTATACGGCTTGGTTATATAGTCGTCCGCGCCCATTGAAAGTCCGAGAATCTTATCGCTGTCCTCAGACTTTGCCGAAAGCACTATTATCGGAATATTTTTAGTCGTGCGTATTTTCATCATCGCAGAAAGTCCGTCCATCTTCGGCATCATTATGTCAATGAGAATAAGGTGGATTTCATTCTGCATCAGGCAGTCGATCGCCTCCAGTCCGTTGTATGCCTTGTATATCGTATAGCCCTCTTTTTCAAGCAGCTTTGCAATAGCGTTAACTATATCGCGGTCGTCGTCCACAACAAGAATCGACGCTTCAGTAATTGTGTTCATGGTAAGTCCTTTCTATGCTCCTGCGGGTACAGCCGCGCAAGTCCTTTTTCTCTCGCAATAATACATATACGCGAGCATCATCGCACTTGCCATTCCGCCTGTGATCGTCATAAGCAATCCCGGTGTCCGCAGCGGAGCATGATAATTTATTATAATACTGTGTCCGCCGCTTTCTATTGGAAAGCCGATGAACGCAGTGTTTGTCTTGTAATAATCGGTTCTCTCACCGTCCACGAGTATCTCAAATCCCTTGTCATAGGGAACTGAAAGATTAAACCACCCGTCCTCGCTGACGTCGATCGTCCCCTCTATTGTATTGCCGCCCATTGTGTCGCGGTCGATTATGAAATTGTCCTTATTCGCAGGAGCAAAAGCAAGAGCGGACTCATCAAGCATTGTGATTTCAAATTCGGAAAGTATATAATTTCCTGCCGAAAATCCGAATTCAAGCCGTTTGATTGTCTCCGCCGAGGAAATCACATAGGAAAAATCGTAATTTTTATTGTGATATTTCCATGTCGGAGCAGAAAGCGTATTTCTGACTCCGTTAATACTAACCCATACGCTGCTGCGCTCGGATTCCTTTCCAACACGATTATCGGCACGGAAACGGATGAACAGAAGCTTTCCTGAAACAGGTCTGTCAAGCTCGGCGCAAACGCTGAACGGGATATCGCTGCTTACCTCGTATGCTCCGTTTACCATTCTGATTTTTGAAGTGTCTCCGCTTACGGTATATCCGATATCAAAATCAGAAGTGCTTGACGGAATGAGTGTTTTTTCTGCTTGTTCCACAGGAATAATAATATTTTCAAGCATTGCTTCGGAACGTTCCGCATTGCCGAGTTTTTTCCACTGCTGCTCTGTCATTGTATTCGCACAGGCATATCCGACAGGAAGGGAATTTTCGCTGCGGAAAAGATATTTGTCTCCGCAGACCGATTCGACCGTTTCCCCGGACATTGCTTCCGGGTCGCTGTCGATTCTGTACCGGCAGCCCATGAGAACATTGAAAACAATGTTTTTCGGCTGACACTGACAGGCATTATTGCATCGTATATTTTCACTCGAGGAAAAATTATAACGGAAATTTCTGTAATCGGGACTGCTGACTGATGAATAAATGTTTGTCGAATAATATTCCTCTCCGTATATCATATTCACCGACTCTCCCGAATCGGAAGTGCTTCCCGCAAATCTGTAAAATGAGAAATCACTTGCCGCCGCTTCGTCCGCAAGCTCGCGTACATCGTCGGAATACAGCTCGCTGACAGTCTCCTTTGACGCAAACTTTTCATTGAAATTTACCGTCATGCAGTTAATCAGCGCAATCACCGCCGCGGAAGCAAAGAATAACGTTTTTTTACGCGTCCGGACAAGATATGCCGCAGCAGATAGGATCACTGCAGTGTCGGCGATAACGATCAGATTATTCCATAATTTTCTTTCACCGAAAAACACATCCACAGCCGTAATAACTGACATAGCTGCACAAAGCGGCAGTATTCCGATGCTTCCGCTTATAAGCCGTACAGTGAATCCGCCGCATATTATTGCAAGAAGAGGTATAAACGGTATAAGAATTTTTGAATCAATATACATCGTTCCGTTGCAAAGGTAAATAATCAGCGGACAGCAGATCAATACTGCAAAAACCCGTGCCAGAAATTTTTCGGCCCTGTTGCCGGATATAAGCAGCGCAGCAGCCGAAATTACGGCGATTGAAGTCATTCCTGCGGAATATGGACCATACATTATGTAATCAAGATTTATCGTCGGAATCAGCAGCTTCATCACATTAACAAATGATGAACCGCCTTCCCGTCCGCTTATAAGAGTAAAAAATGTGGGCAGCCACAGTGCTCCTGCGGTCAGTCCGCCGAGGAACATACACCACAGCCTGACAGCTATACGCTGTATAAGCCGGCTGATTTTCATTCTCCCGAATCGTTCAAGTTCTGCAAATACTATGTATATAATAATTGCCGCAAACGCGCTGATACTGAAATAGAAGCTTGTGCAGAGAATACTGTAAGCGGAAATTATGAGCACTCCCCTGTTAAACCGTGAATCCTCTCCTCCGGCAGCGAGCATTGCGGTAAGCTCAAAAGGCATATAAGCTATGAACATTATATGACGGTGACTGTGGAAAATCAGCGGTGCAGACAGCATGAAAAGAATCGCCGGAAAAAGCGGAAGCATACCTTCAAAATGCCGCTTCATCAGGAAATATACCAGCACGCACGAAACAAGCACGGAAATCAGACCAGCTGCCTGAATATAATCTGCCATTGTGATTTCCGGAAGCAGATATGCGATCATATATACGGGATTCATAAGTCCGTAATAGGACAGATTGTATATATTCTGACCTGCACCCAGCTGCGGTGCGAAATCGGGAAACAGATCGCCTGTTTCGTAAAAACGTGTGCGGAAATATTCGGGAATTGCAAAATGCTGATTCTGCCAGTCGGTCTGCGAGCCCCATACTCCGTCAGATTTCAGCAGCATTATAACCGTAATCAACGCAATAAATGCAGACACAATTACAGCAATGGAAATTATATCTCTTCTATACCGGCGAAAGCTTCCTCTGATAAGTATCATTGTAATACCTCCCTCCTCTGTTGTCAAGCTTATTTTAACAGCAATATCTTATCTACGCACGCTGTAAATCTTATGTTTTTCTTAAGAATGTACTGAACAAATCCGATGCGCCGTCAGATTTGTCTGTTGTTCAGAAGTTAAAAAAAGATATATTATTCTGCTTTCAAAAAAAATCCAGTATTTGACAAACTGATTATTTTGTGATAAAATAAATATCTGTAAAGAAAAGAGCTTCGGCTCAGAAAGAACAGGAGATTTTTTATGGCAGAATTAAAATTTGAAATCACCGAACAGATCGGAGTTCTCGGCGAAAACGCCAAGGGCTGGACAAAGGAACTTAACATGGTCAGCTGGAACGAGCGCGAGCCTAAGTATGACCTGCGCGAGTGGTCACCGGATCATTCAAGAATGGGCAAAGGAATCACTCTTACCGCTGATGAGCTTGCAAATCTTAAAGACATACTCGCTGAAATTGACCTCGATTCTTTTGAATAAAAACCGACAAGGTATAAAGATACCGAAAGTATTTAAGGCAATAAAGAAATAAAACCTGAGAAGATTCGTTTTCTTCTCAGGTTTTTCTCGTCAAACCAGTAAATCTGTTCCTGTATGTCACCAGTTCAGTTATACTGCCGGAATTTGTAAAATCATCTGTCTGAAAAACACAAAGCCGCTTCTGACACATCTTATCAAAAGCGGCTTTGCGGTACTTATTTATGGTTAGATTTATATATATCAGCAATTTCTGTAATTGAAATATATGCTGATTTATCGATTGTATGGACAATATTTCGCATTGACGACAACTGAAAGCGGTTCAGTACAAAATAAATCAGAGACTTTTCAGAATTTGAATAATAACCCTTTGCATCAATAATCGTCATACCCTGACCGAATTGTTCCGAAAGCGCAGCGCAGACTTCATCGGGTTTTGATGTGATTATGTAAGCCGCTTTTGAGCGGTCGATACCCTCTACAATGTAGTCTACCGTTTTCAGCGCAGCCATGTAGGTGACTATCGAATAAAGCGGCAGAATCCAGCTGTGAATGGCGATTCCGCATAAGATATACAATACGATGTTATATCCCATTACAAATGTTCCGACAGTGATTCCGAGACGCTGTGCGAAAATAACCGCCATGACTTCGATTCCGTCCATTGCTCCGCCGAATCGGATTGCGAGTCCGCTTCCCATGCCTGAAATAAGACCGCCGAACAATGCACACAGAAGCAAATCCTGACCTGCAAGAGGTGAGGCAAAGCTCACATCAACCGGAAGTATATCTGTAATCAGCCATGCCGCAATTGAATATACTATTACAGTGTAGATAGCACAAACCGTAAATACTTTCCCCTGCTTTTTCAAGCCGTAAAGGAACAGCGGAACATTCAGCAGAATAAGGAAAAACGACAAAGAAAGCCATTCAGGCGTCAGCTGACTGAGGAGCATCGATGTACCTGAAATGCCGCTGTCATACAGCTTCACCGGAGACAGGAAGAACGTTACGCCGAATGCATTTATAATGCCGGCAATTGTAAGCATGATAATGTTTTTTAAACATATTTTTGAAAAAAGCTTTTTTATCTTCTGTGTCATCTTACCTCCTTGGATTTATTCTTCGGGCGGAATATCTGCTGTAGGCTGAGGCGGTGCAGTTGGCTGAGCATCCGTCGGCTTTGGCGCTTCCGTAGGCGGCTGGGTGATTGGTTCTGCAATCGGAGTGTCGGTAGGAATCTGAATGGGAGTATCGGGTGTTGTGGAAGGCTGAGTTGTTATAGGTGTTTCATTGCTTCCGGGCTCTGTAGTGGGAGCTTCCATCGGAAGTTCCGGATTATCACCCGGATAAACAGGTTCATTGACCGGCTCGGTCTGTGTCTGATTTTCATTATAGTTTATGCCCTCATCGCCTGTACGTATATAGCCTCCCGACAGATAGCCCGACATCGTTGTAAATGTAAAGAGCTTCTGTTCATATTCTGTTACCGTTTCTGTCTGAACCGGCACTGTGGATGTTGCAGTAACTGCCGATTCGGTGATCGGAGCTGTTTCAGTTGTTTCAGCTGTTTCGTCGTTATATACGAGACCCTCGCGGCCGAAGCTGGCAATAGCTTTTTCAGACGGCGTTATCGGGAAAAGCACAAAAATTAAAAGTATTACTATAGTAAGCAGAAGAAAGCTTCCGCATGAAATCAGCGTTATTCTTGTCGATTTCGACAGGCCGAAATAGAACTCCTTTATTTTGTTCATTAAAGAACACTCTCCTCATTTTATAATAATATTATTCATTATATTACATTTTTAACGGTTTGTCAAGTGCGGCTATGGTGAAGAAATCAATGTTTTTCCATTGAAATCTGTCAAAAAATGTGATATAATTTTAATGAGGTGAAGCCTAAATGAAAAAACGTCATCTGATACTAGCCGTGATCTGTCTGATAATGGTACTGCTTAATATCACAGCAAGACTTGGCACGGCATTTCCCGATTTCTATCTTAAATACATATTCCATTATATTTCCGTTCCGTTTTCTTTTATAACCGGACTCGTTCCTTTTTCTGTCGGTGAGTTTCTTATATACTGCGGTATCGCCCTTGTTGTTATCGGAATTCCGCTGTTGGTGCTGCTGGTCATATTCAGAAAGAATTCACGAAGGAAAATATGCAGTATCGGAGCATCAGCTGCCCTGTGGGTTGCTGCATTCGTAGTCACAACCGAAACGCTTAATTGCTTTATTATGTACCAGTGCACCAAGTTTTCCGATCGGTATTTTCCGGATACGCATGAACATACCGACGAGGAACTTACCGAATTGTATGCACTTCTTATTGATAAATGCAACGAACTTTCGCTTCAGGTCAGCCGTGATGAAAACGGTCAGTTCGTGCTGACCGACGAACTTATCGGAAATGCAAAGGCGGCAATGAAAAAAGCTGCGGAAGATTACTCCGTATTGAGCGGATATTATCCTGATCCGAAGCCTATTTTTTATTCCTACTACATGGCGCAGTCAGATCTGCTGGGGATTTTTTTCCCGTTTTCCATGGAGGCTAATTATAATGCAGATATGTGCGATATAAACTTTCCCAATACGATATGTCATGAATATTCTCATCTGAAGGGAATCATTCAGGAGGACGAGGCTAATTTTATTGCATTTATTGCCACAACGGGCAGCGACAGCATAGATTTCCGTTACAGCGGCTATATCAACGCTCTTGAATATGTGCAGAATCAGATATATGAAAACAACGTAGAACAAGCTTTTTCCCTTGATGAAAAAATTGAATATGCGGTCGTCTGTGATTTGTTCCGATTCATGCCTGAAAATTACATTGAAGAAAACGACGACAAGGAAATCATATCCACCGAAACCGTAGAGGTCTTTTCGGACGCTGCCACCGATACGAGTCTTAAAATAAACGGCGTGGAGGACGGTATAAAATCCTACAGCCGAATGGTTAATCTGCTTCTTGATTATTATTTCTGAAAGCTGAGGCTATTTTGTTTCTGTATATTCTTTGGAACAGAATTATAGAGATGATCACTGATAAAATCTCGGTTATTGGAAATGCAATCCACACCGTCCAAGTATATTCAAGGTTAACTTTTGCATAATGCGCGAACAGCAGCGTCAGCGGAAAGATAAACAAAAGCTGTCTGCATAATGAAATAACAAGCGATTCCGCTCCACCGTCCAGTGCCTGAAAAATTCCCTGAAATACGACATTTGCTCCGGCGAAAACAAAACTCAGAGAAATAATTCTCATTGCACTGACACACAACCTATGCGTTTCTCCGGACAAACCAAACATAACAGAAAAAGGCTCTGCAAAAAGTTCAAGAGCAAGTGTTCCCGCAAGCATTATCACGAGTGTGAATACCATGCCATATTTCATTGCCTCATCAACGCGCCGCTTACTTCCCATACCGAAGTTAAATGCTGTGATCGGCATAATGGCATCACGCATACCAAATGCAGCAAACAACAGAAACTGCTGGATCTTATAGAAAAGTCCATAGGCAGTTACCATTGATTCGCTGATACTGCCAAGAATAATATTCAGTCCATAAGTCATCACGGACATAAGTGCCTGTGCAATAATGGCAGGCAAACCAATGGCATAGATCAGCCGTATCATTTGCAGGGACGGCTTCAGATAGCAGAGTCTGTTGGAAATAACCTTATTGACCCTCAGATGCAGCAGCAGTGCAACGCCGAATGATACGATCTGTCCGATAACAGTCGCATATGCCGCACCTCTGACTCCCATAGCCGGACAGCCCAGCAGTCCGTAAATCATAATCGGGTCGAGGATCATATTGACTGCTGCACCTGAAATCTGTGCAATCGTTGAGCATATGGAATGACCCGTTGACTGGAGGAGTTTTTCATAAATCGAAAAGAATACAATACCAAAGGACAGCATACAGCATATCTGCAGATACTCTGCTGCCATTTCTTTAATCAGACCATTGTCCGTTTGCGAGGAAATATAGGCTCTGACACCGAACATACCGAACAGTAGAAACGCTATACATATCATAATTGCCATAAAAATGCCGTTTCCCGCGGCATTACCTGCTCTTTCCCTGTCGCCCTGACCAAGGGATTTTGCCACAAGAACATTGACGCCTACGCCCGTACCGATTCCAACCGCAACCATCAGCATCTGTGCAGGAAAAGCAAGGGTCAGAGCGTTCAATGCGGCTTCGCCATTCTCAGGCATATTGGATACGAATACACTGTCGACAATGTTATATACCGCCTGCAGTACCATTGACAGTATCATTGGAATGCCCATGGACAGCATCAGTTTTCGTATGGGCATGACTGCCATTTTTTCTTGTTTAAGATTTTCCATTATTTTCATCCTTTCACTTACAGCAATACCGTACAAAAACAAATGACGATTTTGCCTTAGAACCCGTCTTCATAAGGAATCTGTGTGAGTTTTCAAGCTTATTTTTGTTGCAGACAAGGCGAAATCCGCAGGCGTGATGTCGCACGGCAAGGATTTTTAACGCAGTCTGCGGCAAATCCACCGAAAAGACGTGCACATTTCTCGTGCAGACAGGTTCTTATACATAAAAATGCGTGCAGCCATGGCGATGCTGGATTTATGCCATTGGCTACACGCATTTTCTTAATTCAGATAATCCCTGACAGGACTTATTTTTCACTGTCTGATGATTATCTATATTCTATCTCTTTTTTACAAATTTGTCAAAGGGAATTTTTCACAAAAAATCTCAACATTTGAAAGCCTGCCCTGCCAGGCGGATTTTTATTTATTCAGCAGTTCACGATTCAAGATAGGTCACATGATCGGAATTATAGTACTCCCAGCTATCAGCAGGTACCAGTCCTTCACCATAATCGACCAGGTTATTCTTCACGGAAAAATCACTGTACCAGCCGTCTGCCACATACATACGGCGGCTTGTATCAACCGCACCATACGGCTGATCCATATATAGAGTATTGTCAGTGAACACACAGTGATATCCCCAGCCCTCGACCTGCTCGTGAAGCTCAAAAGCTGCAACTATGTTAGCGTTTCCGTTGCGATAACCGACATTATTGTGAACATTCACATCATTTCCTGCGATATCTATAAAGCTTCCGGCATAGTTTGCACCTGTCATTCCATCGCCGTAGAAAGTACAATTCATTATCTCTGTTCCTGTTGTATATTCCTTGACATCTACGTGCTCCGCCGCCACGTCCCGAAATGTACAGCCATCAACAGTATTGTAATCACATTTGTAATCAAAACCTGTCACTGATTTTGCACTTCCTATATAAACTCCCTCGCCGTATCCGGGTGTTACATTTCCGGTATCGTGGATATAGGAATCCTTCACAGTGCAATAAGAACTTCCGTCACGAATCGCAATTGCTTCTGAACCGATATTGTACACTTCGCAGTTTCTGATTACAGAATGATTGGAATTATCAAGAACAATACCTTTCTGAGAAGTGGTAATGCACAGATTCTCCAGTATCCAGTAATCACCTGTAATATGGATGACATAGCCGTTTTCACAGCTTGTACCTGTAAGAACCGGCGGATTTTCCGGGTCAGCGGCGGTAAGCGTGATGGGCGCACTTTCTGTACCCTCAGCAGAAGTGTCGATTTTTTGTGCTCCCTGATAGGTACTGTAGTCATAAATTCCGCCTGCAGCCCGAATAACATCACCCGGCTGTGCATTACGCATCGCGATGAAAAGTTCTTCTACTGTTGATACATCTACATAATTCTTTTCTGTTCCGTAAAAAAGCTCACGTTTCATTATGCAAAGGTCGAATACATCAAGGCTGCCGTCCTCACAAAGGTCGCCTGCCTGCCAGTTGAAAATCTCCCCTGCACCGAGCAGCCATTTTTGAAGCATGACTACATCAGCAGCGGTAAATTCTCCGTCAGCGTTGACATCACCGCGGATCATTTCGCCTTTCAATATTATTCCGTTATCCGTTGCATACTGTACGCCGGTTCCACAATCCGAATCAATCAAAAAACCGCTTTTAATCCGATAGCCGTTGTCATATACATATCCAAGTGAACGCTCACCGAGCGTTACAGTTTCACTTTCAATACGGACATAACGCAGAGCGTCGCAGTCTAAAAATGCATAATCCCCAACCTGTGTGCAAGATGCCGGAATGGTAAGCTCTGTAATTGTACTGCATCCGCTGAAGGCTCTTGTTTCGATGATAACAAGATTTTCCGGAAGCGAGATTCCATTAAGCTTCGGACAGTCATGAAATGCATACTGCTCAATGGCATAAAGCGATGCAGGCATATTGATTGTTTCAAGATTGATACAGTGTACAAAGGCAAAGCGGCTGATATGCGTAATGGTATCAGGCAGCGTTACAGATACCAGATTTGTACAATTGGCAAAGGCATACCAGTCAATGACAGTTACCGGAAGTCCCCCGATCATATCGGGAATCACAATATGTTCTATGGTATTGTCAAAGCCTGTAATACGGATACTATTTCCCGATACAGTATATTCAAGATGATCAATGTCTGTAAAATCCCATTCCGCAGCGGGTGTTGTGTTTTCTGCACTATCCTCGGACGCACCATTATTGACATTATCCGGAGAAACGGTATAGCTGCTCTTTACGGAAACATTCCCGCATACATCAATACACTCAAATTCATACACCGCAGTCTCATTTTTAATGTCAAATTCGTAGTCGATCCACACATTCTGCGTTGTATTTGAACCGTTTCCGCCGATAGAAACACCTGCTACAAGGTAATCATACAGTCTGCCGTTTTTGTAGATATTCGTCTGTGCAACTGCAGTATTGTCTGCCATACCATATAATGACAGTTGCAGATGCTCAGCGTCTTCAGCAATGACCGTCTGCGTTTTTACCACATCAGGCGGTGTCGGGCATTGCGTTTCTATTTCACCTGTTTTAAGATAACCCACAAAATTTTCATGAAATTCCGGCATCGCATTAAAGGGCGAATAATGATGCGGATAGGCAAAGCAGAATAACGAGTCCACATACGGAGAAGCGATCTCAAGCCGCTTTACAAAATCATCCACCGTCTTTGTACCCACATAGGAAACTCCATGGGGGCTGTTCATCCGTGATGCATCAGGTGAAACGAACATTTCTGCATTAGTTCCCAGCAGAAGCTCTGTTCCTCTGGCTGCATTGGAACGATCAACAGCATTTCTGTAAGCGGCAGTCCATTTCTCCAGATGTTCAGGATCACATCCGCCGCCTCCGCAGCTGTCCTGAGGACAGAGCATATCGCCGTCACGAAAAGGTATGCGGCTGAGGACCTCGGTATAATACTCTGTAAATCTGTCAACATTGATGCTCGCGTATCCGTATCCGAAAATATTGATATAAGGGCTGAACAGCAGCGGCATATCGGGATCAAGGTCAGTACAGTTATCGATCACCATAGTAAACATTTCATCAAGTGCATCTGCATATGCATTGATTCCCGTATCAGTATCCATATAAAGTGTATTGTAAAGCTCGGTTACAAAATAAAAGCCGTAATAGGTATCGGGGTACAGCGGTTTGTACATATTGTAAAGCTCAGTCGTAATCTGATTGCAGCGTTCCATATATTCTGCATTTGCAGCGCGGCCCTCCGCAGAGGCAATATCACTGTTCCAGGCACAGTCAAGTCCCATACCAAGATATACCTTGATTTCATACTTGTCGCAATAGTACATCAGCTTGTCAATTGCATTGTAGGCATAATATCCCTCTAAAAAATCAAGCTCCGACGGATAATACACCGTCCAGCTGTCATCCGCCAGCTGGTTTGCAACGTCGCCCATAATCAGGTATTCAATGCCGATTTCCTTCATCGCCTGCATTTCACCCTCCCATTGCTCATCGCTGTAGGCAGCATAAAGCCATGGCTGAATAAAGGTTCCATTAACCGATTCAATATGCTCCTGCTTTTCTTCCGCATTTACTGGTACCGCCTGAAAAGGAAGCATTGCCGCCGCAAGAAGTCCCGACAACAGTTTACTGAATTTCATTTGTAATCCCTCCCGATTTATCTGATGATATTTTGTCTATACTTTCATTTTAACACAGATTTTATAGGCGGTCAAGGCAAAACAGAGGTTTTATAATAATTAAAATCAACAGCTGAATAGTCGTTTTCATTATCCCTGAAAAAAACGCAAAGTCCTTTGCTGCTGTACAGGCAAAAACAGCACGAACGTGACGTTTGGACTTGACGGTGAGATGTTATTCCGATTCCGTAATGGAATGGAAGTAACTGTAGAATAGATATAACGACACCCCACAGGGCTGGCGGACCGGTTTTGTCTGCTTGCCTTGTGGGGTATTTTTTTATTTATTCAAGAGTTCTCTCTTCATAATGCAGAGATCGAACACATCAAGCTTTTCATCCTCGCAGAGGTCGCCTGCCTGCCAATCAGCAAGCTTTGTATCAGGTACACAGAGCAGCCACTTCTGGAGTGCGACTACATCGGCAGCTGTGAAACTTCCATCTGCATTCACATCACCGCGAACCTTCTCCGGCTCATTCTGCGACATCATCGACGCTGTCAGGAATATCATTGCAGCATTGCCATAGATGGTATTCTCATTGGTCGTCCATTCGCCGTCACTGTCCATAAAGCACTTGCCGGTAAACTTTGAAAGATGCGGATTATTGCTGTCATTTGCACCCTCAGTGAAATATCCCGCAGGGCACTGATAGGGATCAAGCTTTGCATCCTTGGAATAGATAGCACTGAAAATGTTCTCAACACTGTTTTCGCCATAGCCGGAAACATAGCTGAACGAGATCGGATTGACGCCGAGCAGATAATGGACGTGCTTATCAATCGCTGTTTGTACATCCTCCTGTACTTCACCATAGGTTACAATATCGCCGAGCATCAAGGTAATGGCACTCTGTGCAACGTATTTGTTTGAGCCCCACCAGAAGCCCCAGCCGGGCATTTCAAGTCCCCATGTATCATATTTCAGCATTCTTGTACGCCATGTCTCATACTCTGAGAAGGCGTTCTTTATCTCCTGTGCAGGAGCTTCATTGCCGTAAAGATAGTGAAAAAAGCCAAGAAAAGCCTTTCCGCCGTGTCCATAGCCAATTGACGCCGACTTGAAACAGTTGGTTACATTTTCGGTGGTGCAGTTTGCAAGAAGATACTCTTCATACTCACCTGCATCCTCACCTCTGAGCGTGAGAGCACGATAGATCGTTCCTGCCGCCTGGAATCTGCTTCGCTCAAAGTCGGACTCATTGAAGGTATAAGTACGGTTAGCCGCACCAATGGACATATTAAGTTTATTTGCCGGATCATTGATCCAGTCCCATGCACGGAGCGATGTTTCAAGGCACTGCTCCGCAAAGTCAGCATATACAGGAATATCCTTATATACGATATATGCGTGCGCAAGCACTGCTGCCATGTCAGCTGTTGCAAGATGACAGCGAAGCTCTCTTTCGGATGCGTCAGATTCGTGATTTGATGTTTTGTAAAGAGTATCCTCGATATAGATCACATCGTTGCTATAGTTCGCCGCTGTATAGAATGAGCCGTCCTTGCTGCTGTGTTCAAGCTTCAGGAGCATATCAAGCTCATACTTCACTTCCGAGAGGATTCCAGGTGCGTCCGCATAATTGGGATTATCCGGATCTGTCTCAGGAATATTCATTTCAAGATCAGCAAATATCCCGGGATTCATCTCATAGGCAAAGAGCAGATCACTCACAGAATTGGCACCCGAGGAAACATATTTTCCGTAGTCGCCTGCATCATACCAGCCTCCGGAAACATCGAAAGTCTCTGCATTGGGGTTATCACGGTCGGACCATTTCTTTACGGTAATATCATCCGGATGGAGATTTTCTCTTGCGAAAATTCCGGCATACTTCTCCTCAATCTCTATACCCTGACGCTGATAGTAATAATATTTCGTAAGATCATTCAACAGATCATCATAGACATTATTGCTGATTTCAAACTTCACGGAGGTCAGCGTATCCAGCTCAAGTCCGCTGGCAGCATCATAGGGAGAGCGTGCAGACTCGTCAAGTCCTGCATCGGGAATGCGGATGTAGTATGTTCCCGGCTCGGTAACCTCATCAAAGCTGATAGTATGCATCATTTCACCGGAAAAGTTCTTCTCATAAACAGCATCCGGAAGCGTATCTGTATACACCACTTCACCATTATCCGCATTGACGATCTCATAGGTTTTGCTGTTGAGCGAACCGAACTTTTCAAAATAGCTCACACAGGCAGTTTTAGCCCCATCACAGTAATAGCCCACCTGATTTACCTTTATCAGAGGATACTGACGCTCGTCATCGGTAGAGGTAATCGTCATATTCTGAAAGGCAAGCGTATTGCCGCTGGGAACTCCATTGACATAAACGAGCAAGAAATTATCCAGATCAAAGCCGGAATCAGGGTTCGCATCCACAAGGTCCTTGATCGGCAATGAATAGCTTGTCCAGTCAGCGTCCGCACTGATATCCTGATATTCTTCCATGTCGGTCCAGTATATCCGTACCTGCTCATTATGTTTTTTTGAAGTCAGTCCTATATTGAATTCAACAGTTGATGAATTATTATTCTTCACCTCAAAATTCAGATAGCCGTTCTCATAATAATCACCAAGCAAAAGTGTAGTCCAACTTGTATTAGGCGTCATATTCTGACCGCCCCAGTTCTCTGTCGTCCAGTTCTTACCATCGTTGTCAATGAGAATGGTCTGAAGCTGTAGTCCTGGAGTTTCCTCTACATTTGCAGCCCATGCACCACCTGATATGACAGCAGAAGATAGCATAACCGTGCTGAGTACTGCCGCCAAAATACGTTTACTGAACGTTTTTTTCATTTCTATGCACCTCGCTACTTTCTTTATTTTACAGTTGTTAACCTTAAGAATCCGGCATTACAGACAAAAAAAGCTTCTGCCTTTCCATAATTATATCATTTTTGACGGTAATTGTCAATATTACGCTTATTTTTTCGGTGATTTCATCATAACTTTGCCGCAGCTGAAATGGTTGTTTCAGGATAAGATGAACGTGACTTCAAGGCAGACAAAACTGCTGACAACAACAGTTCGTACAACGAAGCAGATGAAATCTTAAGCCGGTTAAGAGAGCAATATCAAAAAGACAGCGACTATCCTGTGTTTTCGTCCATTAATGTTCAGTGTGATGATAATGGCGATATGTCGCTAACTGTGCGAGTAAATTAAGGCAGAACGGACAGCATTCAACCGAGTGCTGTCCGTTATTTTTATTCAATTAAAATGCAGTCAACGATTTCAAGGCTGTCCTTTTTAACCTCACACGGCAGATATAATATCTTAACACCCTGTTTTACAGCATATTCCAAAGTTTCACCGAACTCTTTGTGCGTTTTGATATTCGGCAGAACCTTAGTGACTTTTGGCATAGTAATGGCAAAGGCTATATAGCATTCATACCCAAGCTTTGAAGCTTCAGCAAGTTCATTTAGATGCTTCACACCTCTTTCAGTTGGTGCATCAGGAAAATAACCTGTACCGTCAATTTCAAGTGTACAGCCTTTTACTTCAATGAGTATTTTACGTTCATCGCATTCAAGATAGAAATCAACTCTTGATTTACCGTAAGTAAATTCAGGTTTGAGAAATGTTATATCCGAAAACAATTCCGGTTTGTTTTCAAGCCATTCCTTTACAACCTTATTCGGAGCCTGACTATCAATATTAACCAAGCCTAAACCATCTTTGTAAACAGCTATCAGGTCATATTTTGTTTTTCTATCCGCATTGTCAGACTTTTCAAGGATAACTTTACTGTTTGGCAGAAGCAGTTCCTTGCATCTGCCTGTATTTTTGACGTGAACTGTTTCAATATTTCCATCTATATCTACATTTGCAATAAAACGGTTCGGTCTTGAAATAAAAGTTGCTGCCTGTATGTTTCTGTACTTCATTTTTCACCGCTACCATTTGTTACACGAACAATCTCTGTTTAAGCTTATCTGATAATAATTCCCGTTTCATCAAACATAAATCAAATACGTTCAGCTCACCGTCTTCGCATAAATCAGCAGCTTCCCAGTTTGCAAGTTTTACATCAGGAACATCAAGAAGCCATTTTTGCATAAGAACAACATCTGCAATATTTAATTCACCGTCTGCATTTACGTCACCCGCAACATTATTCCTGATTAAATCTTCATATTCAGAATATGAAAAGAAATCAGCTCCAAGCTCATTCCTGTCCGTATTTACTTCTGGAATTTCAACAGATTCATCTCCGTCAGAATAAAACAAAGAATAACTGCCGTTTATGTTGCTGCTGTAAATGATTTTTTCTTTATCAATCGGACAGGCATCGGAGCAGTCATATATTTCCGAATTAAAAGCGGCACTTTTAAATGTGTTATCCTCATATATTATTATCTCATCATGGTGATTATCATAAGAATACCATTTTGTAAAATACAGAAGTTCGTTTTTAACTATCGGATAATATGAAGTAACATTTTCTTCTTCAAATATAATCTCATCTTCACCTGTTTCAGCATTCAGACGGGCAATTTTGCCGTAACCGTCAATATATTTTGTATAGTAAATATATCTCCCGTCATCTGAAAAATACGGCATTGCATCTTCATACAGACTGTCAGTCAGCATCTTTATTTCCCTGCTTTCAACATCAATCAAAGCAAGATTATATGTAAAATCGTTTACTTCCGCATTCCAGTAACCACGCTTGAAAACAATGCTTTTTCCGTCAGGTGACCATTTTGGATCTTCGTTTCTGTATCCGCTGTTTTCCGTCAGATTTGTTACGGTTTTATCATCATAAAGGAAAATATCCCATTCATCAGCATTTTCATCTATTGCCATAAAAACTATCTCATCAGGACTATTTCCAAAATTTCCGTTCATTGCATGAATAAAATCTCCGGTAATTTCAGATATATCTCCCTGTGGATTTTGTAAGTAAAGCTGACTATCCCTTTCCTCATACGTGGTGTAGCTGTGCCATAACAGCCAACCTTTCGGGACGTGAAATTTTTCCTCCGATACCGCAGATGACCTTAAAACAGGTACAGCAGATAAAATAAATGCTGACAATACAGCACAAATCAGTTTCTTTTTCATTTTTCAATCTTTTCTTTCTTCAATAAGCTTTATCATAGAATAATAATATTATATCACACATTAAAAGCTTTGACAAGAACCCTGCACCAGAGCGTGTCCAAATAAACGTATTTGCACGTTTTTTCGGCATAATTTCACGTCTGGTGAATAAAAAAACAGAAGGTGCTTACTTTTGTATTCTATCATTAGAGTGATATAAATATTTAATTTCACTCCGCACTTTTTTACTGCATGTTATCACACCTTTTATCAAACGATATGCCCATCCGACAGGCAGTAGAATTTTATGCCGGTAGAAAAACGGATAAAAGGCTTCATATATATACATTGGAGGAAAAATTCTGTGCCAGATATACTTCAGCCTTGAAGTACTTCCGGTTTGCCTCTGAAATTTCTCTATCTTTCGCTGTGTATCCTGCTCTATAGTTCCATATGTACCTGAGTTAAGATAATATTCAAGCATCAGTTTATCTTCATCGGATAATTCAGCAGAACTGTTTCCAAATACCTTCTGCGAAAGGTTTCGGCTTTGCTGCTCAAAATCATATGTTCCAAGTTTCTCACATTCAGCAGATATATATGACCAGTCCATAGAATCCTGCTTTGCCTGTAAATAAACATAACAGTCAAGCAGTGAACGCAGTCCCGTCCCCCCACTTGAGTAGTGCTTATATTCATGTGTAATGATGTAGATATAAAAATCCTCATCTGAAAAGTGATAACCATAATTATTGTCAGTATCCTTTACAAGTCTTTCCTTTATATCTCTGTAGTATTTCTTCCATTCCTGATTATGAGCATGACCAAAAAGAGCAGTATGCATTTCAAAATTCAGTACCGGAGGCTTTTTATATACATCATGGTTACCTTTACCATATCTTATTATAGAATATCCATTATCGGTAAAGTATTTCTTTATTTCAGACTGATATTCTGCATCAAACAGAATATCATTATCAGCCATCTGGCGCATACTGAAATCAGGATACATTTCTTTCAGTATAGAGCCTTTTAAGGGCATATACCATATCCCATTTTTTTCACAGAATGAGAACAGCTTTTTTCTCTCAATATCAAAAAAAATATTTTTTCTTGATGCTTTTTCTTTTGCTGTACGGAAATTATCATCTTGTATTCCTGCACTTTCAAGAACGTATGCTGTTATTCCTGTCAGAGTGTGATGTTTTGCAGCAATATACAGCTCTTCCATATTCATCTGATCTAATCTGCTTTTTGAAGGAATTGTACCGTTTACTGCACACTTACACAGATATATCAGATCATAAAATGCTTGATTCATGATTTCTCCTTTTATATCGTTTTTGGTGAAACTGATTTCTTTATCACATATTTCAAGTGCTTTCGGTCTGTGAGTTTCCAAAGACTTTTATTTATTTTTTCTCAGAGGGGCATATGCCCCTCTGAGAAAAAATGAGCTAAAGTTTTAGTAAGGGAGGTTGAGGGAGAACCCTTTTTCAAAAGGGTTTCCCTCAACAAGTTACGCAGATAGCTACCGTAAATTCTGATTTAGCTCAATAATGAAAGGAATAATAATATGTCATATATAATAGGTGTGGACTGCGGTACAAGCGGTACGAAAACAGTCCTTTTTGACGAAAATGGAGCTGTAATTGCTTCCGAAACAATAGAATATCCCATGTATCAGCCGAAAAACGGTTATGCGGAGCAGGATCCGGCTGACTGGTCGAATGCGATGATCAATACAATCAAGGCAGTAATGAGTCAGAGCGGCGTAAAAAAAGAAGATGTAAAGGGAATAGGGATTTCCGGTCAGATGCACGGACTTGTCATGCTTGATAAGGATAACCGCGTCCTGAGAAATTCGATTATCTGGTGTGACCAGCGAACAGCCGCCGAAGTTGAGGAGATGAATCGAACCGTTGGCAGGGAAAAGCTCGTAAAAATCACTGCAAATCCTGCACTTACGGGCTGGACAGCGGCGAAAATCCTGTGGGTGAAGAACAACGAGCCGCAAATCTTTGAGAAATGCCGTCATATCCTGCTTCCAAAGGATTATCTGCGTTTTATCCTCACGGGCGAGTATGCAACTGAGGTATCGGACGCATCGGGAATGCAGCTCCTTGATGTGCCTAACAGGTGCTGGTCGGAAGAGATTCTGAACGCATTCGGAATTGACAGATCATGGCTGGGCAAGGTTTACGAATCCTGCGAGGTTACAGGCACGCTTACAAAGGAAATGGCTGAAACCCTCGGACTCTGCGAAAGTACCGTCGTAGTCGGCGGTGCAGGCGACAATGCTGCGGCAGCTGTCGGAATGGGTGTTGTCGAGGACGGAAAGGCGTTTACCACGATCGGTACTTCCGGAGTCGTTTTTGCACATACATCGGGGATTTCTATCGACAATGGCGGACGAGTGCACACCTGCTGTGCGGCTGTTCCCGGAGCATGGCACGTCATGGGAGTTACGCAGGGAGCAGGACTTTCACTGAAATGGTTCAGGGATAACTTCTGCGCCGCCGAAAAGGAGAGCGCAAAGCTTATGGGCGTGGATGAATACTATCTCATGGATAAGCAGGCTGAGCAGGTACCCGTCGGCTCGGACAGACTGCTTTATCTTCCCTATCTTATGGGTGAAAGGACTCCTCATCTCGACCCGGATGCGAGGGGAGTTTTCTTCGGATTATCGGCAATTCACACACGCCGCGACATGCTCCGCGCGGTAATGGAAGGTGTTGCGTATTCCCTTCGTGACTGCGTTGAGGTTTTCCGCGAGATGGATATAAAAATCTGTGATATGATGGCTTGCGGAGGCGGAGGAACTTCGCCGCTGTGGAGGAGCATGCTCGCCGACCTTTATAATTGTGACGTGAAGACAGCTTCTTCAAAGGAGGGACCTGCCCTCGGAGCAGCGATTCTTGCAGGTGTCGGTGCAGGTCTTTACGGAAGCGTTCCCGAAGCCTGCGGAGCGATTGTACGTACTGACAAGGTTCAGTCTCCGAACGCGGCAAATGTCGCCGAGTACGAGAAGTATTATCAGCTTTACAGAGAGATTTATCCTGCTCTCAAAGAGAGCTTCGGCAAGCTGGCGAAAATCTGAATATTTCGGAAATAATTATAAAAAAAGCGGCTCTGATGCAGTGCATCGGAGCCGTTTTTGAATCATAAATATCAGTCGCCGAACGAAACGCCGATATCCCTTGCCGCGATAACAAGGTGATCGTCGGGATCAACGAATTTGGTTTTTCCTGCAATGTCAGCGAGCTTGTTCGAGGTGATCTTGTTGCCGATTTTCGCAACTGTCCTGCCGTATTTTTCCTGAGCAATGAGGTGTGCCGCATGAACTCCGAACTGGGTTGAGAGTACACGGTCGTAAGCACTTGGAGCACCGCCGCGAAGCATATGACCGGGAACGCACACACGAGCCTCCATGCCGGTATTAGTCTGAATCTGAGCGGCAATTCTGCCTGTTGCAGTGATTATGCCGGCTTCAGCGCGCTTCTTTGCACGTTCCTTTTTCTTCATTTTTGCTTCATTCACATCGAAAGCACCCTCAGCAACTGCGAGAATAGAGAATGTCTTGCCCGAAGCGCTTCTTGCCATTACAGCATCACAGATTTTGTCAATATCATAAGGAATTTCGGGGATAACGATGATATCCGCGCCGCCTGCGATACCAGCATTAAGGGTGAGCCAGCCTGCCTTGTTGCCCATTACCTCGCAAACAAGGATTCTTGAATGGCTTGCAGCGGTGGTATGCAGACGGTCGATAACGTCGGTTGCGATATCAACAGCAGTGTGGAAACCGAATGTTACATCAGTTCCGAAAATGTCATTGTCAATGGTCTTTGGCAGTCCGATAACATTGAGTCCCTCATCAGCAAGGAGCTTGGAAGTCTTGTGAGTGCCATTTCCGCCAAGAGTAAGCAGACAGTCAAGCTTCTGTTTCTTGTAGGTTTCTTTCATGTTCTTGACCTTGTCGACGTTGTCATCGCCGATTACCTGCATCATCTTGAACGGCTGACGCTTAGTGCCGAAAATAGTACCGCCCTGAGTGAGGATTCCCGAGAAAGCTGACGGTGACATATCCTTGCAAAGATTATTGATAAGACCGTAGTAGCCGTTCGAGATACCAACGATTTCAACATTGTCCTCACCGAAACGCTCATAGCATGCCTTGGCGACTCCTCTGATTGTGGCGTTGAGACCGGGGCAGTCTCCGCCGCTTGTTAAGATGCCTATTCTTCTTTTCATTGTGAAAACCTCCGTTTTAATATTGGACTTATTATACCGGTCATCTCTAAAAAACTCTGCCGCTTGTCTGCGGCGCATCTTTATCTGTCATATTGCCTAAATTTTTCTTGAAATACGTCAGTATTTCTGCGAAAATTTTGTACAATCTGCCGAATAAATCTGTACCACATCCAAATGACATAGGTTTTTAGATATGACCTATCGTTATTTGTCTTATTTATACCGGTTCAAGAAATTCGGTTATTTTCTCCGGAGGAACAGGTTTTCCGTAAAGGAAACCCTGTGCGAAATCACAGCCTGCATTGCGGAGAATATTTGCCTGATTCTCGTTTTCGATTCCTTCGGCGATAATTTCGATTTTTTTGGATTTGGCAATTCTGATTACCGATGATACGATTTCAAAGGCGATTGAATCATGCTCGATATCGGTTATGAACGAGCGGTCGAGCTTCAGCAGGGTAATAGGGAGCACCTGAAGATAGCTCAAGGACGAATAACCTGTGCCGAAATCGTCCATTGCAAGCTTGACTCCAAGTTCGCGAAGCTTATTCATCTGAGCCACAGCAAAATCAATGTCACGGAGTGCAAGTGTCTCGGTAAGCTCAACTTCAAGCCATTTTGGTTCCAGTCCCGATTTGATCAGAGCATCCATAACCTTGTCCTTCAGGTCTTTCTGGTAGAAATCTGAGGAAGCAAAGTTTATTGACATAACAATATTTTTGAATCCCATTCTTTGCCACAGCATATTCTGACGGCACGCTTCATTGAGTACGAATTCGCTTATTCTGCCTACAAGATGAGAGCTTTCGGCAATCGGAATGAATACATCGGGGCGGACAATCGTGCCGTCGGGTTTGATCCAGCGGACAAGTGCTTCGACACCCATGATTTTTCCTGTAGCAAGGTCAATTTTTGGCTGATAGAACAAACGAAGCTCGTCATTGTCGATAGCGTCACTGAGTGCTTTTTCAAGCTCGGTGTTGCCGATGATAGAGTCATGCATACTCGGTTCATAGCAGGAGATACTGCTTTGAGAACTGCTTCCCGATTTAAGAGCAAATTCGGCGTGTTCAAAAATATCGAGGAAAGAATTTCCGTCATCAGGCATACGTGAATAGCCTGCCGAACATGTAAGATTGAGGGAAGCAAACTCGTTTACTGCGAGCTTTGTCATATCTTCCTGAATTGTCATAGCGGTGCGGACGGGAAGTTCATCGTCGCCGTAATCACGCAGTATGAGAGCGAAATTATCACCGCTTATTCGTGCCGCAAGACCACCTGTTCCGACGAATTTATAAAGCAGATGGGCGAAATCTTTAAGAAGCTTATTGCCGCTGTCATAGCCGCAGGTATCATTTACAATATGGAATCGGTCAATATCGAAAACGATAATCCAGTATGTGTAGTTAAGGTGCTTACAGCATTCATAGGTTTCCTGACCGATGCGCATGAGTTTGTTTCGGTTAGGAATTTCGGTTACCTCATCGACAAAGGCAAGCCGCTCGATAAGAATATCCTTTTCGCGCTCGGTGGTTATATCAAGCAGCGCTCCTCCGATAAGCGCGGCATTCCCCGAAGCGCGGACCATCTTGAACCGATAAGAATACCAGCGGTACATTCCTCCGACTGACCTGATTCTTAATTCGATACACTTGACGCCGGACGACGATGCATTATCTGCCTCAATCATTTTGAACCAGCTGTCGTACTGAATACGGTCGTTGGGGTGGATCAGTGAGCGGAATTCGTTAATTCCGATGATGCTGCTTTCAAGTCCGAGCATACGGACTGTTTCGGGTGAAGCGTGAAAATTCACCATATCGTAGCTCATAAGAATACCGATTTCCGAAAGCTCCATAGAAAGATTGAATCTTTCGTTGGTATCGGAAAGGCTTCGCTGCATATTTTTTATTTCAGTCATGTTGAAGCCTGCGCTTAAATAGAGAGAAAAATCCTTTTTTTGTTTAAAAAGCGACGTACTCCATGCAATTTCGGTTGTATTGCCGTCGGCACAGACAAAAGATGCCTCACTGGCTGTATCGTCGAGAAGACCGGCGATTATTTCGGGGGTAATATCGTCCGTTCCGAAAATCCTCATGAGCGTTTCCTTATGGTTGAATGACGCTGAATCGCTTATCCCCAGCAGCCGGCGAAGCTTTTTGTTGAGGAAAACAGCGGAGCAGTCGTTGAGCCATATAGCTACCTCGGTATTCAGATTTTCCGTAACAGAGGCGATATCATGCATATCGAGCATGATTTTATTATGCCCGAGAATATATTGAAATACGAGAATAATAAATGCGAGCAGAACAACTGTTGAAAGAAAGATTGCGAGTATAAGTCCCGATTCTTCGGGGAAAAAATGTGCGAAAATAAGAACGATTATGGAGGCAGCTGAAAGAATAAGAACAGCAGACAAAGCTTTTTTGTTATTCAAATCCAGGACCTCCATTCACAAAGCAGACTTTTCACGTATAGAATGTTCCGCTGCTCTAAAATTTACATTTATATTATAGCAAAATTGTCCTAATTTGTCAATGATAAAATTGCATATTCAAGTAAAATTCACCTAAAATGCAGATTATTCACAAAATAATTTCACAGAATCTACACTTTTCGGATTTATAATGGTATAATAAGATAAATAGGCAGAATCACTGCCAAACAAAATGACGGAGGTAAAATATGGCTCATATACTTATCGTGGACGACGAGGTCAATATCAGAAAGGTAGTCCGTGAATATGCGGAATTCGAGGGATACGAGGTAACAGAAGCCGAAAACGGCATGGAGGCAGTAAATCTCTGCCGTGAAAACGACTATGATCTGATAATTATGGATGTCATGATGCCGAGGCTCGACGGTTATTCGGCATGCAAGGAGATTCGCAAATCAAAAAATATACCCGTTATAATGCTTTCGGCAAGAGGTGAAGAGTATGATAAGCTTTTCGGCTTTGAAATCGGCGTGGATGATTACGTGGTGAAGCCTTTTTCGCCAAAGGAGCTTATGGCGAGGGTAAAAGCAGTGCTTAAGCGAAATAAGCCTGCCGAGGATAATTCCTCCGCCGATCGCTTTGTCTTTGAGGGCCTTGAAGTCGATATCTCGGGACGCGAAGTCTATGTGAACGGTCAGAAAGCATCGATGACTCCAAAGGAGTATGACCTGCTGTTCTATCTTGTAAAAAATAAAAATATTGCACTTTCAAGAGACAAGCTTCTCGAAGAGGTGTGGGGATATGACTTTTTCGGCGATGACAGAACCGTCGATACTCACATAAAGATGCTGCGAAACAGTCTCGGAGAGTACAGAAAATTTATCGTAACGCTGAGAGGAATGGGATATAAGTTTGAAGCAGTCTGAAAAAATAAGACGGTTTTTCGGGAATATTCCGCTAAGGCTAAAGGTATGGATGTATTTCGTACTCTTTACCGTTATTGTATTTGTGCTTCTGTGGATATGTCAGATTTTCTTTCTTGAACATTTTTACGAGCGTATGAAAGTCAATGATGTCAGCGAAGTTGCCGGCGAGCTTACCGACGCGTATACAAGGCTGGACAGCGAAGATTTCAGTGAACTGCTTTCAAATGCAGCCGTAAAGCATGATCTGTGTGTGGAGGTCGTTGATTCCAATAACAGGTCGGTTTATTCCAAGGAGGTTCTCGGTGATTGTCTGATTCACGGAAGAGGAAGCAGTACATATATTTTCGTGGAGCGTATAATGCGTTCTTCCTCCGATGAGATATACTATAAAATAAAGAATCCGCGAACAAATTACGATATGCTGCTCTATGGCTGCAAAATTGAAAACGACTCCGGTCCCGATTACTTTCTGCTGATTAACACTGCTCTTGTGCCCGTTGGTTCGACGGTTACCATTATTAAGCGTCAGCTCGGTATCATCACCGCCCTGCTGATTATAGTTGCATTTCTGATTTCGCTTTATGTGTCGAACAGAATTGCCGAGCCTATTACGAAAATAACTCATGATGCGGCAAATCTTGCAAAGGGTGATTTCAGCACCAGATTTGACGGAACGGGTTATCTTGAATCAAATCAGCTGGCGGACGCGCTGAACTATGCAGAAAAGGAGCTTTCCAAGGTCGATACAATGCAGCGCGACCTGATTGCCAATGTCTCACACGACCTGAGGACGCCGCTGACTATGCTGAAAGCCTATGCCGAAATGATCCGTGACCTTTCCGGCGATAATCCTCAGAAACGCGGAGAGCATCTTGAAATAATCATCAATGAAACCGATCGGCTTGCCCTTCTTGTAAACGATATGCTCGATCTGTCAAAAATTGAAAGCGGAAAGCAGAAGCTTAACTGTTCCGAATTCGATATAAACAGCAAAATGCACGAGATCGTTGACCGCTTTAAGGGCGTTTCCGAAAAAATGGGATATAATATCCATCTGATATCCGACAGCGAAAGAGTGGTCTGCTGTGACGTTGTGAAAATTGAGCAGGTAATT
The DNA here is from genome assembly GCA_029007035.1 of Oscillospiraceae bacterium. Taxonomy (GTDB): domain Bacteria; phylum Bacillota; class Clostridia; order Oscillospirales; family Ruminococcaceae; genus Ruminococcus. The sequence goes on along the minus strand of JAQXHC010000011.1, from coordinate 4,469 downwards.
TATAATCTGATTAACAATGCAATCAACTATACCGGTGATGATAAGCAGGTTTTCGTTCGTCAGATAAACAAACCGGACGGTGTTCTGATCGAAATTGAGGACACCGGGGATGGAATAGAGGAGGATAAAATCAAGCTTATTTTTGATAAGTATTACCGCTCCGAAAATCACAAGAGAGAGGTCGTTGGAACGGGTCTGGGACTGTCAATTGTCAAGGCGGTTCTGAAGCTTCACGGATTTGATTACGGTGTAAACAGCGTGCTTGGAAAAGGTTCGACATTCTGGTTTAAAATTGATGACAGTCATTTTACTGACAAGCAAGTTCATCTGAATTGAAATTGTCTGCGAACTTTCAGCTGGTTTTCACCAAAATTACACAATTGCCCTTTATTATTATAATTGCTGAGGGAGAAGTCCCGAAGCTGATTTTCATGGTAATGCAGTGTTTACCCCAACGCTGCGTTATAAAATCCCCAATAATCCCTATATCATGGCAGATGAGCTCCTTTAAACGGGAGCTCATTTGTTGTCCTGAGAGCCTGTTTAGCATCTTTTCGCACGGCAAGGATTTTTAACGCGGTTATCAGCAAAATTTGCCGAAAAATACGTTTGAATGACTTTATTGTCAACAAGCCCTTAACTGACTCTGACATAATTTTCCGGCAATCGGTCTGCATTGCCTTTTTATTATGTTATACCGGTATTGTCTTTACTCTGCTTTGCGAAATACTTATTTTGCTATTGACAAAATCCGACCATTGATGTATAATATATCTATCATAACCTTATCAAGAGCGACTGAGGGAACAGGCCCTGTGAAGTCCGGCAACCTGACTGTATTCGTAAAAGGTGCTAAATCCTGCGGTTTTTCCGGAAGATGAGGAGTTTAATGCATTCAGAGTGTCTCCTTTGGGACGCTTTTTTATTTAGGAGGTCAAAATGAATAAGTTTTTATTTACATCCGAGTCTGTGACTGAGGGTCACCCCGATAAGATCTGTGACCAGATTTCCGACGCGGTTCTGGACGCTATCCTCGAACAGGACAGCAATGCAAGAGTAGCCTGTGAGACTGCCGTTACTACCGGTATGATTCTGTGTATGGGTGAGATTTCCACAAAGGCTAAGGTAGATATTCCTAAAATTGCACGGCAGGTTGTTGCTGAAATTGGTTACGACCGCGCGAAGTATGGCTTCGATGCCCACACCTGCTCGGTGCTTACTTCAATTGATGAGCAGTCTCCGGATATCGCAATGGGTGTTAACGAAGCTATTGAATACCGCGAAAACGGCGGAGAATCAGACGGTCTCTCCAACGGAGCAGGCGATCAGGGAATAATGTTCGGATATGCCTGCAATGAGACTCCCGAGCTTATGCCGCTTCCGGTTTCACTTGCTCATAAGCTTGCCATGAAGCTGACAGAGGTGCGAAAGGACGGTACTTTACGTTATCTCCGTCCCGACGGTAAGTCGCAGGTTACCATTGAATATGATGACGGAAAGCCTGTAAGAGTTGACGCGGTTGTTGTTTCATCTCAGCATTCTGCGGATGTTTCTCTCGAACAGATTCGCAGGGACATCACCGAGTGCGTAATTAAGACAGTGATTCCGTCCGGACTTATGGACGAAAATACCAAGATTTTCATTAATCCGACAGGGCGCTTCGTAGTCGGAGGACCTCAGGGAGACAGCGGCCTTACCGGACGCAAAATTATCGTTGATACATACGGCGGATATTCGCGTCATGGCGGCGGCGCTTTCAGCGGTAAAGACCCGACAAAGGTTGACCGTTCGGCAGCTTATGCGGCAAGATATATAGCCAAAAATATCGTTGCGGCAGGACTGGCGGATAAGTGCGAGGTTCAGCTTGCTTATGCTATCGGAGTAGCTCAGCCGGTATCGATTCTTGTTGACACATTCGGAACAGGAAAGGTATCGGAGGACAAGCTTTCCGAGGCAGTAAGAAAGGTATTTGATCTTCGTCCCACAGCAATCATCAATATGCTTGACCTGAGAAAGCCACAGTACAGACAGCTTGCAGCATATGGTCATTTCGGCAGAGAAAATCTCGGTGTTGTCTGGGAGAAAACCGACAAGGCTGAGGCAATCAAGGCGGCAATTAACGGATAAAAATCAGGACGGCTTTTTGCCGTCCTTTTCATTTTGCAGTATCGTGAAAAAATGTCTTCTGTCTCTGCAATAATCTTTGTGCGGTGTTGCCTAAGCTTTTCTTCTTCCCGCGGAAGATGGGAAAATACGCAGAATCAGGAATTATTCTGCGTTTACCCGAACAATATGAGGGAATCAACGGACATTATAAAAATTGCACGAAAAAATGACTTGTTTTTGTTATAGATGTAAAAAATACAATATATGCTTGACATCTAATATTATATGCCGTATAATATTAGACAGAGAATAAAAATGGGAGGGGTTGGAATGGCTTTTTCTGTCAGCGCAGCACTGCTGGACGCAATGGTTCTGGCGGTAGTTGGTAAGGAGGAAACTTACGGCTACAAAATAACTCAGGAGCTGTGCGAAACAGTTCAGGTATCCGAATCTACATTGTATCCGGTGCTGCGCAGACTCCAGAAAAGCGGATGTCTTGAAACTTATGACAAGGCTTTTCAAGGGCGAAACCGCCGATATTACAGGATAACCGAGCAGGGCGGCGAAATGCTGGACAGCTACCGCTCGGAATGGCGTGAATACAGCGCCGGAATAAGCAGGATTCTCAATGATAAGGGGGATAACGTAAATGGACAAATATGAGTTTATAAAACGGCTTGAAGCAGCACTTTCGGGACTTTCCGACGAGGAGAAAAATTCAGCTGTCAGCTACTATAAGGAGCTCTTTGAGGATGCAGGAAGTGATAAGGTTCAGGAGCTTATTGATAATCTTGGGTCGCCTGAGGGAATCGCTGAAAGCATCAAGCGTGAAAGCGGTACGGTTGCCGTGCAGGTCCAGCCGGAAAATACGTCGGAACCGCATAATACAGATGGGTCGGATTTATCGGGAGAGGAGACGGATAATCCCGGAGTGCGTGTTGAAAAGCGCAGAGATAGTCTGACAATTGTACTTTTTCTGCTCGTTGCAATTTTCACAAGTCCGATCTGGCTGTCAATTGCGGCGGTAGTCCTTGCTGTGATTTTTTCAATTCTCTGCGTTGGTATCGTGCTGATTGTCGTGTTCGGAATAATCGGAATTGCAGGAATTATTTCGGGACTTTCGACACTATTCGCAGCGCCGCCGGTGGGTATAGTTTTTCTCGGCTTGGGATTGATTTTTACCTCGCTTACACTTATATGTTCGCCGTTTATTTTCAAAGGTACGGTAGCGTTATGCCGCTGGACAATAAATTGTATCGTCAGCTTTTTCCATAGCATAATCTATAAGAAGGAGGCGGCGGTATGAAGAAATTCATCAAAATAAATGCCATAATCCTTGTAATAGGTTTTGTCCTTACGATTATTGGCGGTGCTCTTATGGTGAATTATCGAAGCTATTTTAATGGGAAAACCGTTTCATATGTGGAAACACTCAGTGCAGACGAAATTAAGGATACTTCCAGGCTGAAAATTGACGCCGGTTTCGCTTCGCTGAAAATAGTTGCGGGTGACGGATTCAGTCTGAAGGCTGATGAAGTTCCCGAGGCTCTTGCGGCTCATCTGGAATTCAGCGGCGACACGGCGGAGCTGAAGCTTGACGATTTCAATGGAAAGGATTTGCTCAAAAGCAGTGGAATAAACGTTAATTCCAAAGGAGAATACACACTGACCGTCCCTGAGGACATGAAATTTGAAAATCTGTCGGTAGATTTCTATTTCGGAAAGCTTACAGCCGGCGATTTAAGAGCGGAAAATGCCGATGTTCAGCTGTCCTACTCTGATTCAGAGCTTAATCTCGGTGTATGCGGGAATCTGAATATCAATACCAATTTCGGCGATACCGACATTGACCTCGGTGCGGAAAAACTTCTTAAAATGACGCTTTCCTCAAATTTCGGGGATTGTGATATAAAGAATGCTGTGATTACGGGATCGGCTTCAATCGGTAATTCTTTCGGAGATATGGATGTATTTCTGATTGGAAACGATTACGACTTTTATTCAAGTAACGCGTTCGGAGATATCCGTACAAACGGCGGAAATTCAAGCGGAAGCGTAAAAGTTGAAGTTTCAAATGCATTCGGCGAATCGGACGTATCAGCGAATTAAACGGAGGTGATCATGGTGAAAAAGCTTTATAAAAACACACGCGAAAAGATGATTTGCGGAGTATGTCAGGGCCTTTCTGAATACTTCAACATTGACGTTACAATTATCAGACTTGCATTTGCATTGTTCGGTCTTTGCGCAGGTACCGGAATTATTCTTTATATTATTGCGGCGATTATTATGCCCGATAAATATGAATGATCTTATTTTCAGGTTGCTTCTCACAATAAACGGACGACGTATTGCTATATATC
>JAQXHC010000010.1 GCA_029007035.1 Oscillospiraceae bacterium | reverse complement strand
TTAAAAATGCCTCCCAAATGGGAGGCAACAGCCTGTCAAAAAACCTATATTTCAAGGCATATAACAACAATGCTGCTCTCCAGCAAGCCACATGGAGAGCGTATTTTTTAATATTTCATTGCAGCAAACTTAAGCCTGCCCGAAAGCTGCCGAGGCATTCACGCCTGCGGCACGAATACCACGTCAGCTTTCAGGAACTTTGCAATTAAGAGGAAATCTCTAAGTACGCTTGCCTTACAAACCCTTTTACATGATTTTCATCATTCAATTTCACCGTATATCAGCAATCTTTTCATCAGACACAAATCAAACACATTCAGAATATCATCTTCACACAGATTTCCTGCTTTCCAATCGGTAAGTGATACGTCTGGAACATTAAGAAGCCATTTCTGCATCATCACAATATCGGAGATATTGAATGTACCGTCCGCATTGACATCGCCAATTACTGTTTTCTCTTCCGGCACAGGCTCAAGCACGAACTTCTGCCCGTCGCCGCCCCAGTAGTCCCACTGACAGATATTTGCGCCGTCATCAAAGCTGACCTCATAGACATCGGCACAGGCTTTCCCGTCTGATACAACGCTCAGAAGTGTATATGAACCGTCTTTATTGCACTGGAGTATAAATTTCTGGGAATCATCTCCGCTGTAATCTTCAAGAGTGATATCTGCGCCGTTTTCAGCCGAACCGTTTTCAACTGTAAGCGCTTTGCCGTCTGCTGACTGAATAGCGTATTTACCGTCGTCAAGCCGTGTAAATGTCCATATCATTTCAGAACCCTGTACAGCGTTTCCGTTGTTTTCGGAGATAAACAAGCGGCTGTTTATATTTTTGACTGTATAGTTTCCGCTGTTGACCATAGGGTGAACCGGCTCGATTTCCCACAGCTGGCAATCGCCTCCCCAGTAATTCCATTGATTTATGTTGCCGCCGTTTTCCTCTGACCAGTCATACACATCCAGACCAGCCGTATCGCCGGAGCATTTTGAAACAATACCATAGCCTGTGCCGTTCTTTATCAGTTTCCACAGCTGATTGTCTGCTTCGCTGTAAGTTTGCAGTTCAATGTTCACACCGTCTGCCGAAGAGCTTTCCGCAGCTGCAATACACTTTGACTCATCGGCAAGTGAAACAATTCTGCAATAGCCGCCCTTATCAGCAATAATGCGCCATTCCTGCTGACTTCCCCCTGTTTTTGTCCACTGCTGAATGTTAGTACCGTCAGCTGTATTTCCACTTTCAAGGTCAAGTGACTTTTTGCTGAAAACATTTGTAATGTAGTAAGAAACTCCGCTAAGCAAATCAGTATCGCAAAGTCTGACAGTTTCGCCTGTGCCTGACGCTGTATCAGCATTGTAAACTAGCCTGCTTCCGGTATTGGTGTAGTCAATAAGCGGAACTCTTTCTGTACCGGTATATGCAGTTGTTTCAGCGCCCCACACAGTCTGATTATTGCTACCCACAGCCATAAAGGACATTACCTTCTGACCGTTTTCGTCCTGTGCCGCAAGAAAATATCCGCTGTATTTCTGACCGCCAAGAGTAATCACCGCTGCAGAACTGTCCTCTGCCTGCGACCATGTTCCGCTGACTTCGCCGCTGACAGTACCGTCCTCATTAAGAGTAATGAAGCTGTAATTGTGTATTTCTGACGAAGTATCGTTTCCGTGGTTGATGTACTCATAAGTACCCGCAATATCAGCTGTTTCATAGCCGTATTCAGCTATCACATCACCGCTGTACTCATAGGGAGCGACAACAGGCCAGCCCTCCTCATTGAAGTACATGGAATGTACCCTCACCTCATGATATTCTGTACCGTTATTGAATCGTGCATGATAGAAAAGATACCATTTTCCGTCATCATCACGAAGTACAGAGTTGTGTCCGCAGGCCATGTAAGCTGTGCTGAGAGAACTGAATTTGTAGTTGCCCATGACTTTAAGTCCTACGCTGTCAAGGTCTGTAGACGTACCCAGTACAGCTGGATTTCCTGCCGCATCATAGAACGGTCCGTCCGGATTTTTTGAACGGAAAACACGCATATTATAACCGCCCTGGGCAGTCAGTCCGCCGTAAGTCACCCAAAGGTAATAGTATCCTGTATCGGGATTGTACTCCATAAACGGTCCTTCGCCGGATTTGAAATATCCGCCGGAAATTTTCGTGCCAAAATAGCTGTCTACCATTCTGCCGTCAGAAGTTGTTCCGGCTTCGGGGTGAATGCATCTGCCGGTTGCCGGGTCAATTTCAAGAGTAAAAATTCCTCCCGACCATGAGCCGTAGCACATATACATTGTTCCGTTGGTATCGTAGTAAATAGTCGGGTCAATTGCATTGGGGTAAAGGTAATTGTTGTAATTCGAGTTGCTGAACCAGCCGGAATTATATGTCACCTCTCCGGCGGCGATAAGCTCGTCAATGTTGGTTGAAGTATACTTACGGTTGACGTTCTTTGTAGAACTTGTGGCATAGCTGTCATTTTCCGTAAATCCGGAGTAGATAAGTGTGTCAACAAAGGTATACGGTCCCTCAGCAGTCTGCGAAACCGCAAATCCGATGACCGAACGCATATAGGTCGATGAAGTGCAGAAATACATCAGGTACGCGCCTTTTGTACCGTCTGTATTCACATAGTCCGGATTATATATCACATCCGGCGCCCAGACTGCAAAGCCGCCTTCGCAGTCCTCAAGGTCTTCTCCCGACCATGCAAAGGCTTTGGCAAGGTTTGAGGACAAGTTGCCGAACAAGGTGTTTCCTGTGGCGGTGTAGCCGTTTGTAAAACGTGTCCAGTTCTGTAAATCATTTGTTTTCGCAGCCTCTATATGTGATCCGAATACATAATAGGTTCCGTCCGTGTCCTTGAAGATGGACGGATCGTGGACGGATACACGAGCTTTGTTGGTTGCTGCTGAAACATCACTGCTTTGAAAATTGACTGTAAGCCCCCCGGACAGGAAAAGGCATCCCGCAAGAAGTACTGATGCAATTTTTTTGAATTTCATGTGCTTCACTCCATTCTGCTATGGCAATACCGCACAAAAGTTCTTCTGTCTTTGTGCGGTATTGTGATTGAGATTTTTCTGAGAAAAGTATAACACTTTTTTCCTTATACTGTCAAGTACCAGGCTGTCAGAAACGAAAAATTAATCCGTTGCCTTGAAAACAGCTCTTACAAAATTATACATATGTGCACGGATACAGTTTCCGCCATGATAACCGCTGTTTACATAGTGCCAAATATGAGGAACACCGTTTTGTGTCAGAATATCATAATATCCGGATGGTGTTGAATAAACAACTGTGTCATTTGAACCAGCTGTCAGAAGTAGCAAATACGGCGATTCATCGGTATATCACATCTTAAAGAAATAAAGCATAGATGTAATTTAGAAGTGAATACTGGTGTTGGTGTGAATGTTGAAGATGCAGAAGGCATAATTGAACAGGTGTATATGGTTTTAAAATTGTTAAACGATATGATTTTGTTTGACGAATAAAAAGATTATAAAGTTTATGTATTGTAAATTGCTTGCTGAAGTTGGATTAAGATTATTTGATTGTCAATTATTGAGAGTTTAAATTGCTTTCGTAATAAATGCAGAAAATACATCAACAGACTTATTCCGTACATCAATTTGTACATCAACCGGAGCGAAAAATATTCGGCTAAACACCGTTGCTTAATTTTAAAAATGCCGATTTTTCGGACTGTATGGCACTCAGTGATACTGGGTGATACATACGCCGCAAAGCTCATAAGACATAAATCAAATACATTGATAATATCCTCATCGTAAAGGTAAGATATCTTTCTGACAACGATACTGAGTCAAATCTATCCCATGCAAGCGTATGTATGGTAATACCATTTTCGAGACCCTGAAAAAATTTGTGTAAAAAGAATAAACTACTTCCAATCAGACAAAGCTAAAAGCAAGCAAAAAAGATCTGAAAGGAAGTATTTTTATTATGGAAAAAGCGTCAAAAGAGTTATTAAAGGAATTTGTAAACAGCCAGAAATTTACAAGCACAACCGATATTATGAACAGCATGAAGGAATTGTTCAGCGATGTTATCCAGCAGGTTATGGAAGCAGAACTTGAAGAAAAGCTGGGTTACGAAAAAAGTCAGCGTGTATCGGAATCTGACGAATCCGGCACACCAAAAAACTACAGAAATGGTTACTCGAAAAAGACAGTAAAAACTCAGCTGGGAGAGGTTGATGTCAAAATTCCCCGCGACAGAAACGGCGAATATGAGCCACAGATCATCGGAAAATACAATCGGAATGCTGACGGTATGGAAGAAAAAATTCTTGCACTTTACGCCTGCGGAATGAGCCAGCGCGATATCTCAGAACAGATCAAAAATCTCTATGATGTTGAGATTTCAGACGGACTTGTGAGTAAAATTGTAGACAAAATTTCTCCTGAAGTAACTGCATGGCAAAACCGCCCTCTTGAATCGGTTTATCCATTTATTTTCATGGATGCGATTCACTACAAGGTCAAAGAAAACCATCAGTATGTTACCAAAGCAGCTTATGTCGTACTCGGCATTCAGCAGGACGGTCACAAGGATATTTTAGGCACCTGGATAGGAGAAAGTGAAAGTGCAAAATTCTGGCTTAGCGTCATGAATGACCTTAAAAACCGCGGTGTTAAGGACGTTTACGTGTTCTGTGTTGACGGTCTGACAGGTTTCAGAGAGGCAATAAATGCAGCGTTTCCTCATTCACAGATCCAGCGCTGTATTATCCATCAGATACGCTCTTCAACCAGATATGTCAGCTACAAAGATATTAAAGCCGTAATGGCAGACCTGAAAAAAGTTTACCAGGCTGTAAGTGAAGACGAGGCTTTGAATGCACTTATGCAGTTCAAGGAAAACTGGCAGAAAACCTATCCGAGCTGCGTCAGAAGCTGGGAAGAAAACTGGGATATTTTATCCACATTTTATGCATATCCGGCAGAGATTCGTAAGATAATATATACTACAAATATTATTGAAGGACTGAATCGTCAGTTCCGAAAAATAACAAAGAATAAGCCGTCATTTACAAATGACGACTCACTGAGAAAAATGTTGTACCTTGCGTCTAAGAACATTGTCGAACGCTGGACTGTTTCATGTCGAAACTGGGATATGGTTTCCAACCAGCTTCGGATAATGTTTGAGGATAGAGAATCAGCATAAAACAGATTTCTCCTCTTGTTATTGTTCCCGAAAGCTCCCGCGGCATTCACGCCTACGGCGCGCATACCACGTCAGCTTTCAGGAACTGAGCAATTAAGAGGAAATCTCAAAGTACGCTTGCCTTACAAGCCT
>JAQXHC010000009.1 GCA_029007035.1 Oscillospiraceae bacterium | reverse complement strand
CGGTCTTCTACATAGGCGGCGGATGCATGGTAGCACTCGCAGGCGTATTCCTCATCACAAAGAAGAGAATGGGCAAGAAAGAGGACTAATTCTGAAATAAAAATTTAAAAAACACGCATAAACCTTAAATGACTGCCGGCGGAGCAATCTGCCGGCAGGCGTTAGGGAGGACCCCATGAGAAAAAAAGCAAGTATCATATCAACAATTGTATTAATAATCATTTTACTGGTGGGGCTCTCCGTAATGCTTTATCCGACTGTCAGCGACTGGTGGAATTCTAAAGTGCAAAGCCGTGCTGTTGCAAGCTACAATGAATCGGTCGCTCAGCTTGACAACGGCGAAACAGAGTGCCTTTTAGCTGAGGCGCGGGAGTATAACCGGAAGATTGCCGGAGTTTACTCGCCGTTTACCAATTATGACAGTGTTCCGGGGTATGAGGATATTCTGAATATCTCCGGTACAGGGATAATGGGATACATCTCCATTCCCGTAATCAAGGCGGAATTTCCAATCTATCACGGTACAAGCGCGGAGGTTCTGAACGTTGCTGCAGGACATTTACAGGGTTCGTCTCTTCCTGTAGGAGGATTTGATACTCATGCTGTAATTTCTGCTCACAGAGGACTGCCATCGGCTAAGCTTTTCACTGATCTCGATAAGCTTGTGGTTGGCGATACATTTACAATAACTGTGCTTGACAGGGTTCTGACCTACGAAGTAGAGGAGATTCTCATTGTCAAGCCGGAGGAGATTGACAAACTTGTGATCGTTCCTGAGAGAGATTATGTAACGCTGATGACGTGTACGCCCTACGGAGTTAATACTCATCGGTTGCTGCTGCGCTCACACAGAATCGATACGGTCTACAGCCATGACGTCAAGGTCGTTGCCGACGCTGTTCAGGTCGACCCGATGCTTGTTGTTCCGCTTATTTCGGCTCCGCTGGTTGTAGGTCTGATAGGCTTCTGGATTTTCGGCGAGAAAAAGCGAAAGAGATTTGTTCCAAATAAGAATATGATGTATAAATTGTTTGAAAAAAAGGAGGGGGATTGATATTATGAGAGCAAAAATTGGCAAGTGCTTTGGGGCACTGCTCTGCGTTCTTGGAATAATGCTGTGGCTTGCTGCGGGATTTATGCTTAATGTTTCGGCAGCGTCTGCGAACAATAGTCTGACGCTTATCTGCAAGACCGAAGAGGTCACTTTGGTGGGTATGCATTGGGGATTATACCGCGTAGGCTCCCGAACAGGTGACGGCTTCGTTCTGGAGGGTGATTTTGCCGATTATCCGGTATCTCTTGCGGATATGTCAGCTTCAGCCATTAGTGCAGCGGCGGATACCCTTGAGAATTATGCTGTTCTTGATAGAATTCCCCCCATGGCTCAGGGAGAAACAGGAAGCGATGGTCTGCTTAAATTTGACGGCTTGGATTCCGGACTTTATATGGTCTGCGGAAAAAGACTTCATGTTGGTGATACTATCTATGTTCCTTCCGCTTTGCTTATTGAAATTGAAGATGCTGAGGATGGCAGTCATACTAATTTTGATCTTAACGCTTATCCGAAATTTTATTACAGAACGCTTTCTTCCGAGCTTTCAAACTTTACAGTTAAAAAAATCTGGGAGAATGACGAAAACGCTCCACAGAACAGAACTGTGTCAATCAGCGTAGAAATTTACAAGGACGCAGAATTCTGGAAAACCGTTGTTCTTGATGATTCAAACGACTGGTCATACAGCTGGGCGGAGAACTCAAATGCCGACTGGCGTGTAAAGGAAAAAGAGGTTCCGGATGGTTACACGGTTATTTATCGCTCCAATGAAACGCAATTTGCAATTGTAAACACCTATGGCGGAGATATAACAACTACAGAACCTCCAACGTCGCCGACAGAATCCTCGTCAACTTCTACGGAACCTGTATCTTCAACCAGCTCTGTAACCTCGTCCACAGAAGCAGTTTCAACTGCATCGTCGTCATCAACTTCCTCTGGAACAGGGGAAAAACTGCCCCAGACCGGACAGCTTTGGTGGCCTGTGCCGATAATGGCATGCGGCGGAGTAATGTTTATTGCAGTCGGATGCCGCTTAAACTCAAGAAACAAAAAGGACGATGATTAATGAAAAAAACGTGCGGAATGTGTTGCATAGCAATCGGGACAGCGCTGCTTATAGCGGCGTTGTCCATTGTTTTATACAACTTTTATCAGGATAAAAGCGGTGGAACGGCTGCGCATGAAATTCTTGCCGAGCTGAAAAAGGAAATCCCGGAAACCGAGTCTTCCGGAGAGTCGGAGAAAGGCGATTTGTTCTTGGAATACGAGATCGCTCAGAAACATGACGAACCAATAGCTGAAGCTGATGGTCAGGCGTGTATCGGAATTATTTCTATTCCTTCGCTTGAACTTGAACTGCCTGTTCTGAGTCAGTGGAATTATCCGAATCTGAAACTTTCACCTTGCAGGTATAAGGGTACTGCCGCCGGTGGAGACCTAATAATTGCGGCGCATAACTATCGTTCGCACTTTGGAAGAATTTCTGAACTCGGCAGCGGCGATAAAATTCTATTTACAGATGTGAACGGGAAAGTTTATGAATATGAAACTATCCAGACGGAAACAATCGTCGGCAAGGACATCGAATCAATGGAGTTCGGCTCTGACACCGAATGGGATATAACTCTTTTTACGTGTACTTTAAGCGGTCAGAGCCGTGTAACAGTCAGGGCACTTCTGATTAACAGTTAAGACAATACCGCACAAAGTCCGCCGTTCGGTTCTGTACTGAATCTGCTTGCATATTTCCCGCCATATTACGCAAAAATGTAGTATCCGCCCAATAACATCCCACCCATAAGCAAAACATCCCCGAGCTGCGGCTCGGGGATTACTGATTCACATGGTTTTACAAATTTTCTGCACAGATCTATTCCAGGGCAGAAGTTCTTCAAGCATGTCCGGATTTGTCA
>JAQXHC010000008.1 GCA_029007035.1 Oscillospiraceae bacterium | reverse complement strand
CGGGGTTGTGATTGTCAGGGTGCAGTCATATGTTCCTGCCGCTGTTACCTCGTTCTTATTAGCAACTGAAATACCAAGAAGCATTGCCGCTGACATTGAAAGGCAAAAAATCCGCTCCCATATTTTTCTTTTCATTTATTTACCTCCTGCTTTTTTTTTGTAAATATGTTTTAATTTTATGATGTTATATAAGTCAATACTTACTGTCAAGAAGTCCCATTATTAATACTCCTTTCATTTTTTATTACATATTCAAGACAACACCACCCAAATCCCATGCATACGACATTGTCTTAAAAGTCACTGTTTAGGAACTGTTACTCTGCATATTCAAATACCATTTTAATGCTGTATTATTACAATGGTAAGCTTGTCGCCTTCAAGCACTGTATTTTTACAGGCTGTCCATAACAGCAGCAAGGTGATTTCCAATCTTTCAGCTTAATTTTAGCACATATTTTCTTATTTGTAAATACCCTATTCAGAATTTTTATGAATAATCCACAAAAAATTACCCGATTATCAAATCTGGTGAAAAGATAATTATTTATCCCTTAGCGTTGTAACAAAAAGCTTACTGTCAATCGCAGTTGCAATAAGTTCCTCCTTATAAACTCTCCTTTTTTGACCCTTTCATGGATATAGCAGCGAAGAAATTCAAGCTGTGCAGGAGATGTTTCGTCTGAAAACATATTCTTCTGTTCCCGGGATCAAAATGCAAGTCGATTCTTCACCGTCGCGGTCAAATTCTGCATTCGGATAGTCTGACTGTAATGAAGAAATGCCGGCAGAATCATGGAATAACATTTTTATCTTGACATTCAAATTGTTATATGTTAATATACAAATAAGATAAATTACTTCTGCAACAAATACACAGCCGGATGATTTATAATTCTTCTCTGTTCTGAATGCGGCTGTATGTTTTATAAGAAAAATAATAAAATGTGAGGTGTGATAAAAATGTCAGGATTACAGGAATACAAGTGTCCGTGCTGCGGCGGAGCTATTGCATTTGACAGCACGTTGCAGAAAATGAAGTGTCCGTTTTGCGATACCGAGTTTGAAATGGAGACTCTTGCAAACTATGACAGCGAATTGAAAAACACGCAGCCCGATGATATGACTTGGGAAAATACTGCGGGCGAGAAGTGGCAGCAGGATGAGGCTGACGGGCTGCGTACATATGTATGTGAATCATGCGGCGGTGAGATAGTTGGCGATGAAAATACTGCAGCAACATCGTGCCCGTTCTGCGATAACCCTGTCGTAATGACCGGACAGTTCTCAGGTGCGTTAAAGCCGGACTATGTTATCCCTTTCAAGCTGGATAAAAAAGCAGCAAAAGAGGCACTGCTGAAACACTACGGCAATAAGAAGCTTTTGCCAAGGGCATTTAAGGACGAAAACCATATTGATGAGGTAAAGGGTATTTATGTACCTTTCTGGCTGTTTGATGCCGATGCCGACGCAAATATACGCTACAAGGCAACTCGCGTCCGCAAACATAGTGATGATAATTATGACTATACAGAAACAAGCTATTATATTGTAAGGCGAGGCGGAAGCATCAGCTTTGAGCATGTTCCCGTAGACGGCTCGGACAAAATAGCCGATGAGCTAATGGAATCTATCGAGCCATTCGATTTTTCCGATGCTGTGGATTTTAATACCGCGTACCTTGCAGGATACCTTGCGGACAAATATGACGTTGATTCCGAGCAGAGCGTTGAACGTGCAAATCAGCGTATAAAGCAAAGCACGACGGACGCATTTGCTGCTACAGTGAAGGGTTATACCACTGTTGAGCCGGATGCAACCTCTATTCAGCTGAAAAACGGCAGTGCCAAATATGCTTTGTTCCCTTTATGGTTGCTTAATACAACATGGAACGGACAGAAATATACTTTTGCCATGAACGGTCAGACTGGTAAATTGGTGGGCGACCTGCCTTTGGATAAGGGTGCATACAAAAAGTGGCTGTTTGGTTTGACAGGCTTGATCGGTGCGGCTGTATTTGCAGCTTCGTTCCTGATTTGGCTGCTGTAAGGAGGGACAAAAATGAAAAAGCGAATATTTGCATTTTTAACTATACTTGTCCTGCTTATTACGGCGGCTGTGCCTGTGTTTGCGGATGGTACATCTTCAAGACTTGCTGATAGTGCCGATATTCTGACAGACAGCGAAGAAGCAACATTGCTGTCCTTACTGGATGAAATAAGCGTAAGACAGCAGACAGACATTGTTGTGGTGACGGTCGATACAACGGACGGAAAGACTATCGCCGAGTATGCCGACGATTACTATGATTTAAACGGATACAGTGACGACGGTCTGATGCTGATTGTAAATATGGATGACAGAGATTGGTATATTGCCGCTTCAGGTTTTGGTATCACAGCATTGACCGATGCAGGACGTGAATATATGTCCGAAAAGTTTATGAGTGACCTCAGTGCAGGAAATTATGTCAAGGCGTTTACAAGTTATGCGGAGCTGTGTGATGATTTTATTTCGCAGGCTAAGAAGGGGACGCCTTATGATGCCGGAAATCTACCAAAAGCCCCATTTGCTGTATTGAGAAATCTCATTATTGCCTTGATAATAGGTTTTATCGCTGCACTGATAATCACGGGGGTCATGAAAGGACAGCTAAAGTCTGTTTGCAGACAGTCTGCAGCAAGCAGCTACGTAAAAAAGGACAGTTTACATATCACCGAGAGCAGAGAACTGTTTCTATATAAACGTACTGAACGTAAAGAAAAAACAAAGAAAGAGGAGTCGGAGGGTTCACAGACGCACACATCTTCTTCCGGTACAACTCATGGCGGAGGCGGCGGAAAATTCTGACAAGAATACAAAAGAAAGAAAAAATGAAGGTATTACAGTCTTTCCAGCAGGAACTGCTTGACGAGTTACAAAACCCATAAACCAAAAATAATGCCGACCATATCGCGAATGTGCGAAAGGTCGGCATTATTTTATCCAACTGCATTTTCTGTCATAAATGCATCAATATCGTAATTATCACGGAAATATTCCAGTGTATATTCGGGGTTGATTCCGCTTTCCCAGAAAAGAACGGTATCATCTGTAATACAGTCAAAGCTGTCACGTATGCAAGCACAAAGGTAGGACACTTTCAGCTGCATAGCGCTTCCTTTGAAATATGCCGGAAGCATATCCGCGGATAATGTTGCTATATTCTCGAATATTCTTGCTCTGTCTTCATTTGGATATGTCATAGAATAGCCGTCAACAAAATATATGGTATTAATATCGATATCCGAGCCGTCATAATACATCTCTCCATTATAGTCGACAGCGTCATATCCCAAAGTCGCACCATTTTCGTCGGTGTAGGAATAGTAGTAGGAGAAATCCGAGGGATTAAGCATATCCCAGCGACTGAATATTTCCTTATCGAGCCAGTTGCCGTCTTCATCATAATTCATGCCGAACATAGCATTTTCAATAACATGCATGAATTCGTGAGCAACATTTTTTTCAAGGGCGTAGCTGTGTGTAATGTCCAGAACCATTACATGACGGTTGTATTCCGTAAAGACAAATGCAGCTGCATCGCTTATTGATTGACTATTGTATTCGTTTGGCAGGATCTGTCCTGTAAGATAGATGCAGAACTCATTGTATTCGGCAGACTTGCCTACAAGCTCGTCAACGAATCCCTCAGGGAATTTTGACAAAAATCCGTCCAGAAGTGTGAGACTGCTGTTTATAAGCTTTTCGTCCGTTTCGGTCACAACTGCATAGTCATCGAAATGCCGCACACCATCGTTGCCGTAAAATATCTGAATTGAATATTTATCCTTTATCTTCTTTGCAAGATCATTGTTTGCTTCAGTATAATCAACACCTGTCACAGCGTCATATCCGCGTTCCGCGGTAATATCCTCGGGTGTCCATACAAGTATGCAGCTCGTGTCGTTGGCGAATGCATTCAGAAGAACATAGTCACCGTATTCGTATACATTGAATATATAAAGAGATTCTTCTATTACATTGGTTTCCAGCTTGGCAGTTAGTTTACAGCTTTCGATATCGTAACGATAAACGGTCAATAGACTTGTTCCTGTTTCATCGGAAGGGGTGTTGCTGTAAAAATATAAATTTTTGCCGTGTGATGTTATATAAGAGGTGCTTGTCGGGACTTCAATTATCTTTTTTACATCTTGACAATCGGGGTCGAATATGTATGTTGCCGGTGTATCATAATCCTCAAAGATAAGTTTGCCGCTGGTTGATGATACATATTCATTATTCGATGTACAAAGCTGTGTGATCCCGCCTGTATTTTCGTTCAGAATACAATAATGCATACTATAATTATCGTTATTGAAATAAGAGATAATATATTCTCCATCACATACAATTCCCGTTATCTGAGAAAGCTCTTCACCGCTTTCAAGATTCATTTTGATACGGTTCTCCGCAATACTTCCGTCGGATTCAAATCTCAGGATAACTATAGTATTTTCAGAATTATAGTCGGGAGTTACAAGTATATTTTCATATGCTATGCCCGAACTGCTGCTGAAACCAAATTCTTCGCTTTTTACTTCATTAAGCTGACGGTCATATACGGTTACTATACCGTCGTTGAAATTTACTATAACAGGAATGCCATTGAATATATACATATCGTATTGCGTTGACATTTCATCACTGTCGTATGGCAATTCCATGGTATATGTTTTGTTTGTGCGAAAATCTGTAAGCTGTACAGTCAATTGGTCGTAATTGTCTACAGAGGTAAAGAGCAGATCGTCTGATACTGCATTGATTGTATCACCATATGTGTCAAATGTGCGCAAGGGTGTATTTCCATAAGGAACAGAGTGCTGTTCAAGGCTGACAGCTTCGGGATTGTTTTCCGATGTATCGGAAGTCTGAACCGAAAATTCGGTTTTATCCTTAGTATCTGTCTGATGATCGCCTGAAGATGCGCAGCCTGCTGTAAGCAGTGACGCAATAAGCATCAACAATATTTTGGTACAGTGTTTTTTATTCATTGAGAATACGCCTCCATATTTTTTGTATAATAACAAGCAAGTATTGGTCTGTAGTAATTATAGAACATATATAGGGATATTGTCAATTGGTCATAATATACAATAATATGCAGAATGAACTGTAATTATATTTGTGTCGGTGTCAAGAGGATTATTGACCCTACACCATCAAGTCAACTTCTACTAATGTAACAGGCGTATTTACCGGTCTTGATTTTACATAAAACAATACTTCAAATATGTAAATTCGATGACATACGTATTCACAGTTTGTGATCTTCTTTGAGAACAGACTGGCAGCCTGACGGCTGTTGAGGGCGCTGTCCTCAAACTCCCGAGTTTTATACGCTTTAGAGATATCCGACGGAATAAAAGAAAAACAGCGACATTCTCAGCCGCTGCTCCTCATCTTATATCCTACAGCCTACGTTTGGTCGCTCCTTAGTGTGCCACTTTTGGCTGTATTCTTAGTATTTGTGAGAGTTAAATATGGACAATTTTAAAGTGACCTTATACCGATAAACAAAAAGAGTGCTAATCTCCAATTACGAATATTCAACAAGGCTTGAAAACGTCATTTATTTTGTCGTTTCTCTGCGGACAATAATCGGGGTAAGAACTTTGTGAATTGGTGAAGCAAGAGGCTTTGGCCTGCGTTTTTTCCGTTCGTTTATCTGCATCAGAAGAATCTCCATTGCTTCCTCAGCAATTTTGTCCACCTGTTGACCGACAGTCGTTATAGGTATCACCGCTTCTCTTGCAACGGGAGAATTGTCAAAACCGATTATTTTGTACTTGTCGGGAAGTGTACCATATTTTTTTACAATAATATTCAACAGAATGTTGGCATGGGTATCATTCGGCATGAATATTCCAACCTTTCTGTCATTGGAGATTTCCTCAAGCTCATTGAAAAGCTTTGTCATCTCAGCAAGGTTTTCTTCAAAACTTCCACCGAAGTCTTTTATTATGATTCTATGCTCAAAGCCGTTTGATTCACAGAATTCTCTGAATCCTTTAATTCTTCCGTAAGCAGGAACATATTCCGGGAAATCAGCATTCGCATGGATAAGTATATCACATCCGCTTTTTGCAAGAACGGTTGCCGCCTGAATTCCGCCCATGTAGTTGTCTGTGTTTACGCTGCAAACATATTCGTCCTCACGTTCAATGGTAACTATGGGGATATTGTATTCAGACAGTTCTTTTGAAGAAAGCGTGTGACTCAGAATGATAAGTCCCTCTGTTTTGTAAGCAAGAAGTTCGTTTATATATTTTCTTTCAACGTCTGCATCTTCATTTCCTGCAAACACAATGAACTTGTAACCGTATTCTTCATAAGTAGAAATGATGTGGTCGAGAATATCCGAATAATAGTGCATATACAGATTGGGAATGATAACTCCCACCATTTCGGTTTTACCGTTAGCCATAACTCTTGCCAGCTTGTTTTCCTTGTAGTCAAGCACTTCAAGAGCATTGGCGATTTTTTCCTGATTTTCAACGGTAATTGAATCCGGATTATTGAAATATCTTGAAATTGTAGTTTTTGAAAAGCCTGTATATTCAGCTATATCTGCAAAAGTGACATTTTTCTTAGCCATTTGTAAGCCTCCCTTTCTTTATAATTATATCACTGCATCAATTCAAAATCAACAAAGTTATCGGTAAAGTAACCGGTTTTGTAGAGATGCACAAAAAAGCTTCTGCCATTTTGTAATTTGCTACAAATATGCAAAAATCCCTTGACAAGTAACCGGTTACATGATATCCTGTAATTAGTAAAGTAACTGGTTACTCAAAAGGAACGGAGGTAAACATCCATGAAAAAGCTACCATTGTTTTTGACAGCTCTTTCGGTTTTAGTCAGCACAGTATCATTTACAGGGTGCAGTAAAACAGTAAAACCCGGTGATGTGCAGGGCTATGACGAGGGAGAACAGTATCTCAGTATGTGGGTACATACTATTGAAGATACTCCGGAGGGAGAAGCCTATAAGAAATCAGTAGACAGCTTCAATGAAAAGTACAACGGCACTTATTTTGCAGACATTGAATTTATTCCAAGAAACGACAGCGGCGGAGGTTATTCTGACAAGATAAACGCATCTGTAATGTCCGGCGACCTTCCTGATGTTATAACAGTTGACGGTCCGAATATTTCAGCATACGCCGCAAATGGAATTATCCAGCCTCTTGCTGAACTTAGTGATGAAGAAAAGGGCGTTTATCTTGATTCTATTATAGAACAGGGTACAGTTGATGAAAAGCTGTATGCCCTTGGTGCAATGGAATCAAGCGTGGGACTTTACTATAACAAAGCTATTTTAGCAGAAGCGGGCATTGAAGTCCCCGACAAGGATAATCCGTGGACATTCTCAGAATTTCTCGATATCCTTGAACAGCTCAAACCCATAATGGACAGCAAAAACGGTTATCCCCTTGATATGACATTCCCCGTTGGAGAAGCAAGTATTTACTATTATGCTCCGTTTATCTGGTCAAACGGCGGTGACCTTATAAGCGATGACGGACTTACAGCGGACGGCTACTTTAATTCTGATAAGAACGCAGAGGTGTTTAAGTATTTTCGGGGACTTGTTGAGCAAAAATATATGTCCGCAACGCCTATTGAAAATCTCTTTGAAAGCGGACGTGCAGCCTTTAAGTTTGACGGTGCATGGGAAGTTAACACAATTTATCAGAGCTACAGCGATATTGAACTCGGTGTTGCGCCATATATAGTCAGCGATAACTGGGACGGCGAAAGATATACTCCTACAGGCTCATGGGCTTATGCGGCAACATCGAAAACGGAAAACATTGACGGTGCAACTGAACTTGTAAAGTGGATGAGCGGAGTTGAAAGCGGAATTTTGCTTTATGAAAACACAAAGAGTATGCCGTCAACATATGCCGCATACGAACAGATCACAACATTTGAAGAAGATGAAAACTATAAGGCACTATATGAGCAGTTAAGAGATTACGGTCACCCAAGACCGAAAACACCTGTTTATCCGCAGGTCAGCACATCTTTCCAGCAGGTTCTTGAGGACGTGGCTCTGAGCTGCAGAAATGCGGAAGATGAAATGGATAAATCTGTAGAAAGGATAAACGCTAAGCTCAGGCGTTACACAAGATAACATGAAAAATAAATCTAATTCTATCCTTGGAATGGCATTTTTCGGACCGGCACTGGTTCTGATGACGATTTTTCTGTTCATTCCGATGATACTCACTCTTATTTACAGTTTTACTGATTATTTTGCACTGAATCCCAGCCTTACACATTTCGTAGGACTGGAGAATTTCAGTACGATTTTCAAAGATGAATTATTCACAACAGCATTTTTTAATACTGTAAAATTTGTACTTATCATAGTTCCGTTACAGACGCTGGGCGCTCTGGGACTGGCACTTCTTATCAACAAGGTCACGGTCTGCAAGCGTTATTTCAAAGTCGCATTCTTTATTCCGGTTGTAATGTCCCTTGCAGTTGTTTCAAACCTCTGGATGCAGATATACAGTCCTGAGGGTATTCTCAATACGATACTTTCAAATTTCGGAATCGACCCGCAGCCGTTCATCTATGGTGCGAATCAGGCACTGCCCTCTATTGCCTTTATGAGTGTATGGCAGGGTGTTGGTTATCAGATGATAATTTTCCTGGGCGGCTTACAGGCAATAAACCCTGCCCTTTATGAGGCGGCAGAAATGGACCATGCAAGTGCATGGAGCAAATTCAGAAATGTCACTCTTCCCGAGCTGAAACCACTTTGCGTATTTGTATTTATAACCGTTACAATCGGTGCATTCAGAATGATAGTTCAGCCTATGGTAATGACAGGCGGCGGACCATCACATTCAACATATACAATAGTTTATGATATTTACGAAACAGGTACTGTCAACTGGGAAATCGGTCTTGCGTCTGCAATGGCTATAGTTTTTACTGTATTTGTTGTTATACTTACAATTATTCAGACGATTCTTACTAAGGATAAGGAGGGTAAACATGAAAACAAAAAAGCAAAAAATCTTTAATGGTATTCTTGTTGCAGTAATGCTTGTAATGTCACTGTTTTTCCTGTTTCCTGTAATATGGATGCTTGCAAATTCATTCAAGCCTGATGCAGCCATTACTGCTGATATGAACTCAGCAAGCGCATTTATTCCTCCTGTTCCGGGAGAGGGATTTTTCGATAACTACAAAGCAATTCTCTTTAATACAAGCTTTATACGCTATATGCTCAACACCTTATTCTATGCCGCTATACTTATTGTTTCGGGAGTAGTAGTAAACGGACTTGCAGGTTATGCCCTTGCTAAAATCAAATTTCCTTTCCGTGAAAGGTGGCTCGGAATAATCATGATGCTTATGATTATTCCCACAGAAACTATCATCACAATCAATTTCATGTTTGTTTCAAAAATGGGACTTCTTAATACAGTATTCGGATACGTTCTTCCGATGATAGTCAATCCTTTCAACATCTTCCTTTTCAGACAGGTTTTCGTAAGTCTGCCTGATGATGTGTGGGAGGCTGCACAGCTTGACCACTGCAATCCTGTGAAATATTTCTTTACAATGGTTCTGCCCATGTCAAAGACAGTTGTTGCAACAGTAAGCGTATTTACTTTCCTTAATGTATGGAATGATTACCTCTGGCCGTCACTTGTATTGACATCAAGCGACCTTTTAACCGCACAGATAGGTCTGAATTCCATTACTTCAAACGATAACACCACAATGGGTCAGACCCTTGCGGTTATAACACTTATTACAATTCCGGTTATTATCATCTACTCACTTTTCTCCAAACAGATCGTGGAGGGTGTAGTATCAACAGGTTCCAAGGAGGGCTAAATTATGAGTTTTATCGAACTGAAAAATGTCTGCAAAAAGTATGCAGGTGCAGAGAAAAATTCTGTTACAGATTTCAATCTTTCAATAGAAGAGGGCGAATTTATTGCCTTTGTAGGACCTTCCGGCTGCGGCAAGTCAACCACTCTCCGAATGATAGCAGGTTTTGAGGAAATAACAGGCGGAGATTTCTATATTGACGGAAAACGCATGAATACAGTTCTGCCAAGGGACAGAGGTATTTCCATGGTATTTCAGAACTACGCTCTTTACCCTCACATGACTGTTGAAAAGAATATTTCATACGGTCTGAAAAACATGAAAGTTCCTGCTGATGAAATAAAGAAAAAGGTTGACTGGGCAATTGATATTCTGGGACTTTCCGAATACAGATACAGAAAGCCTAAGAATCTTTCGGGCGGTCAGCGTCAGAGAGTTGCCCTCGGACGTGCAATTGTTAAAGACCAGAAGCTTTTCCTTATGGACGAACCACTTTCAAATCTTGATGCAAAGCTCAGAGTGAGCATGAGAAGTGAAATAAGCAAGTTGCACCGTGAACTGGGCAGTACAACAATTTACGTTACACACGACCAGGTTGAGGCAATGACCATGGCAGACCGCATTGTCATTATGAAAGACGGCATTATACAGCAGGTTGGCAAGCCTATGGAACTGTATGAACACCCAGCAAATAAGTTTGTGGCAGGCTTTATCGGTTCACCTCAGATGAATTTCTACAATGTTGATGTTAAGGGAGATACTGTTGCATTTGAAAACGGAAACAGTATCAAGCTTCCGGATTCCGTTATATCAAAGCTTGCCGGCAGACATGGTGAAATGATACTGGGAATCAGAGGAGAGGATATAAAGCTTGACCCACAGAACCTCGACCTTTACAAGAATAATAAAATGTCTGCAACAGTAGACAGCATCGAAGTTATGGGAAATGAAAACAATCTGTATTTCAGCTTCGGAGGTACTGCCTCAGTTGCAAGAGTATCAAAATACGAAATAAGCCAGGCAGGCGACGAAATTGATTTCGTATTTATTCCCTCAAGAATTCATTTCTTTGACAAGCAGACAGAAGAAAGTCTTTTTTAACAGGAGGACGCTATGCAGAAAATTCATTTAAAAGCACCCAATTGCTGGATAAATGACCCCAACGGCTTTATATGGTACAAGGGACAGTATCACTTGTTTTACCAGTGCTTTCCTTACGCACCCCAGTGGGGAAGAATGCACTGGGGACACGCCGTAAGCCAGGACCTTGTTAACTGGGAGAATAAAGGCATTGCCCTTTATCCCTCCAAGACTGATGACCGCAGCGGCTGTTTTTCGGGCAGCGCAGTAGAACACGGCGACAAAATGTATGTGTATTACACGGGTGTAAATTATACAGAGGAAGACCCGGAAAATATCAACCATTGCCTTAATGACAACTTTATTTCGGCACAGCTTATGATAACCTCTGAAAACGGTATAACATTTGATAATGTTTCGGATAAGAAAACCATTATACCGCCGATAGATGAAAAAACTGTCGGAAGTAAAATACATACCCGTGACCCGAAAGTGTGGCGTGGAAAAGATGCCTGGAATATGGTTATAGGCAGTACAGTTGATTCGACAGGACGTCTTCTTTTCTATAAAAGTGATGACCTTGAAAACTGGTGCTATATGAATTATGCCGAAAAAGAAAATTTCGGCTGGATGTGGGAATGTCCGGATTATTTAGAAGTTAATGATACAGGTGTAACCGTATTTTCGCCAATGGGATTTTTTAAGGACGGAAAGGAATACGATTCTGTTCCGGTTTGTATGTTTTCCTCCTTTGATGAAAGTACAGGTAAAATGGAGCTTTCTGATAACTATCAGCTTTTCGACTGCGGACTTGACCTTTACGCACCACAGAGCACCACAGACAAGGACAGAAACCGTGTTATCATTGCATGGGCAAGAATGCCGGAAGCTGTAAACGGCGAATGGAACGGCATGATGTGCATTCCGAGAGTTGTGGAAGTGAAAAATAATCATATATATTTCAAACCTCACCCGAACATAAAAAACAGCTTTACAAAAGAAATCACTTCACCGTCACAGGCTGACAGTTCCGGATTTATGGTGAAAACTTCACTTCATAACGGAGAAAGCATCAATATAGGAGGATATATCATAAAGCGTGAGCAGGACAAAATTTGCACCGACCGCTCAGCTGTATTTGCCGGCAGGGATAATTTCAGGCTTACTGCGGAAACTCCGGTTATCCATGAGGGCTATGAACTGGAAATCTATGTTGACAGCAATCTTATAGAAGTATTTGTAAACAACGGTGAGTATGTGCTCAGCAGCGTTGTGTATGGTTTGTCTGATGAAATAACAGGTGCAGACTTTTCACTGTATTCTTCCGAAAGAGGTTCAATATGAAACCGGAAAATAAAATCATGCTTATCACCTATGCATACAGCATGGGTAATAACTCGAAAGAACTGCATACAAATTATGATTATACGATTGAATGAGGTGAATTGCAATGAAAAATATTGATGTTACCGCACTGGGTGAACTGCTGATAGATTTTACCGAAAACGGTTCAGGCGAAAGCGGAAATCCTGTATTTGAAGCCAATCCGGGCGGAGCTCCATGCAACGTGCTTGCAATGCTTTCAAAGTTTGGAAAGAAAACTGCATTTATCGGCAAGGTAGGTGACGATATGTTCGGCAGACAGCTTTCCGATGCAGTAAAAAGTGTTGGCATATGTACTGACGGACTTGTTATGGATAAAAATGTTCCGACAACTCTTGCTTTTGTTCATACACTTGCAGGCGGCGAAAGAGAATTCAGCTTTATCCGCAATCCTGGCGCAGATATGATGCTGACAAAAGCTGAGGTAAATACCGATATAATAAGAGATTCAAAAATATTTCACTTTGGAACGCTTTCATCAACACATGAGGGAGTCCGTGAAGCCACGAGATTTGCCATTGATGCAGCAATCGAAAGCGGAGCATTGCTCTCCTTTGACCCGAATCTTCGTGAGCCGCTATGGAAAAATCTTGATGATGCAAAAAAAGAAATAGAATACGGTCTGTCAAAATGCAATATTCTGAAAATATCGGATAATGAGATTGAATTTCTTCTGGGTCATTCCGACTACGACAAAGCCGCTTTACAGCTTATGGAAAGATATAGGAACATCAAGCTGATATTCATAACTCTTGGCGGAGACGGAAGCTGTGCTTATTGCAATAACGCAAAAGCAAAAGCGCCTATTTACAGAGTAAATACTGTTGAAAAAACAGGCGCAGGAGATACCTTCTTCGGCTGTGCTCTGAACTATATTCTTGAACATGATATCGACTCCCTCAATGAATCCCGACTGACCGAACTTTTACGGTTTGCCAATGCAGGAGCTTCGCTTATCACTACAAAAAAAGGGGCATTGAAGGTTATGCCGGATATGCAGGAAATATCTGATTTGATTGGAGATGAAGAAAATGTGTGAAGTTGAAATCAAACTGAATACAATTGATGAACAACTTTGACAAGCTCGACCGCAGCATCGCAGAAGAATTTATAGAACTGGTCGAAATAGGTATGCCCGACGTAAATGGCGGACGGAAGATACATATACACTGGAAATTATAGCAGTACGCCCGTTATCGGGCGTGTCACATTTCAAGTTGAATTTATATTTATAGACTTGAATTCTTTGCATAGATGTGCTATACTTATACAAAAGATCGTTGTCTGAAAGCCATTTGGCACTCAATATGATAAGGAGCAATTATGGATAAGGTATTATATCACGGGAATACCCAGATCGTTGAATTCCCCGAAATACGAACCGCAAAATTCAATAAGGACTTTTACTTCGGTTTCTATTGTACGGTCATGCCTGAACAGGCAAAAAGGTGGGCTACAAGGTTTACGGGTACAGGCATAATGAATGAATATCTCTATCATCCGAACGATCTCCTTAAAGTTCTGACGTTTTCCGAAATGACAGAAGAGTGGCTCGACTTTATAACCAACTGCCGCCTTGGAAAGCCGCATGACTTTGATATTGTTGAAGGTCCGATGGCGAACGATACGATATTCAATTATGTGCAGGATTATGTTGACAGTAAGATCACAAGAGCTGCGTTCTGGGAGCTTGCAAAGTTCAAAAAGCCTACGCATCAGATCAGTTATCATACTGCAAGGGCGCTTACAACACTTGAATTTCTGAAAGGATATGAGGTGCATGAATAAGAATGATTCTGCTTTGTTCTATACCTGTAGTCTTATCGAATTCATAGGCAGAAAGCGTCATCAGAAAAGAAGCGATATTATCAACATACTCGGCGAAAGTACCATAGACCGGATCTATCGGAATGCAGATATACTTCATTGCGAAGTGATAGATGCTGTTGCCGACAAATATATTGAGTTATTATCTGTACCTGAAGGCGATTTTGATAATGTATCTCAATGCAAATATACTGTCCCCGACTACTGGACGATTGGCGCTGTATATGAGAGATTGATCGAAGATGTCTCGACTGATGTAACAGCCAAAGCTATCATAACGGTCTATACTTCATGGATAAACGATGCGATTTCAAACTACAATACCGACTTTTACTATCAGCCCCGTGACTACATTAAAGAGTGTTATCTTGAAGGCAGTATACTTTAAGCAATTAAAAGACTATAACGGTACGCCATTTAGTCAGCTTCCCTTAACGGAAAAAGTGAGTTACCGAGCCTGTAACAATGGGCTCGGTAATTTAATGCCACGTTTCGCACAAAGGGGCTCGCTTTCGGACGTGCCGTTATTTTTCTTGAAATATGAAAAAAGCGTAGTATAATGTACTTACAAAAGGCTATTCTAAGCCATGAATGCGACTAAGTTTAAGTTGATTCGCCGTGTGGTGCGTTAACTTAAACTTAGTTGGATATATGGCTTAAAATAGCCTTTTGTGAGCGTATTATATCACGGGATATTTGTCAAGATTTTTTTGTCTGCTATTGCATTATCCGTTTATTTATGTTAAAATGATCGTATAATAATTTGAACGGCAGGTATATTTATGAAAATAAGAATGAACACCAAATCGTATGTGATAAGCGTATCCATCGGCACCGGCTGCTACCGTCACATCAGGATATCGGGCAAGGCAACTCTTGAAGAGCTGTCTGAGGCTATACTGGACGCTTTTGACTTCGACAACGACCACCTCCATGCATTCTTTATGAGCAACAGGGCGTGGGACGATGAAGAATGCTATTATTCTCCTTATGCGGAAGAGGAATTCCCTGCAACAGATACTTGCAGGCTGCAATTTATCGGACTTGAGGAAGGAAAGAAGTTCCTTTATATCTTCGACTTTGGCGACGACTGGAAGTTCCAGTGCAAGGTGTTAAAGGTGCTGGACGAAGACACGAAAGCTCCCGAGATAGTTCGCACAAAAGGCGAAGCTCCGCAGCAGTATCCGGAGTTTGATGAAGATGACGCATACTACGACGATGATGAATACTTTGATGATGAAGACGAGTATTTTAACAATGACGAGGAAATAACAGAGCTTGAAGAACTGTCTGTTCCTGTTCCCGATGAGGTTTATGACGCGGCGTTACGCTTCAAAACAGTCAAGCTCTGGAACAAGCTGCATGATACCGATATCTTTGCGGTGAAGCTCTCTAACGGTGAAACAGGCTACTGCAGCATTATGGGAAGCTTAGGAGAATATCACGCCCTTTCTTTGTATGTGGGCGAAAAGGGACTGCTCAGCTACTACCGCATCTCAAGTCCTCAGCGTGACAGAAATGAGGACGAGCATTTTGAGCGTATGATGTCTCAGGACTGCTTACAGGTCTGCTTCGACAATAAGAACGGTCTGCGTATGGCTGACCTCAACTCTATACAAAACTATGCAGAGCGTAAAGGCGTGAATTTCAGAGGCGCTCACAGCTATCCCGTTATACTCCGCGTGAAGCCTTTCTATGTGCCGTGGCATGTTACAGACGAGGCCGAGTACGGACTTCTCAGAGAAGCGCTTGAAGCGGCTATATTCGTATCTGAAAAGCTAAAGGGCGCTTCCGCTGAAAAGCTCGGCTTCACTGAAAGCCCTGAGATACCGTATCTTGTTCCGAACGGTGACAGCTTTGACTGGCAGACTATGCAGCTCCCAAGTGAACTGACAGAAGATCTCCCAACGCCCTCGCTGAGTGCCTCTAAGATTTCTAAGCTGAAAGCGCTGAAACAGCTCAACAAATGGGAGTGCAAGGGAGTTTATATTCAAAAGCCCGTGCAGGATGACGTTGATGAAGCGCCGTATTTCCCGGCATTGCTCATAGCTGTCGAGTGCAGGAATGATCATGTCCTGCCTGTTGAGCCTGTCCGCGATTACGCTGTAAATGCACGGATAATGCTTGACAGCTTTGCCGATGAGCTACTGAGATATAAGAGACTCCCCAAGACTATCTGCGTTTCCGATGACCGCACGTACAGCCTTCTGCTGTCCTTCTGCAACGAGTGCGGTATCGAGCTGAAAACAGTCGCATCGTTGAGCAAGGCTGACGATATAGCCGATAAGATGAACGATATAAGCGAAAGTGATGAGATCGACAGCTTAATGAAGATAATAGATATGCTTGACAGCTTATCTGTGGAAGAGCTGAAAACAATGCCGTCTGAATTAAAGGCAATGTGCAAACAGATGATAGAGGACGGCTTCATCGAGCCTGAGCTTGCAGCAAAGCTCAACCGTGCGTTCAATATAAAGTAAACTTACAATAGCGGAAATACAAAGAAAAAGGGCAGGCTTAAGTTTGCTGCAATGAAATATTAAAAAATACGCTCTCCATGTGGCTTGCTGGAGAGCAGCATTGTTGTTATATGCCTTGAAATATAGGTTTTTTGACAGGCTGTTGCCTCCCATTTGGGAGGCATTTTTAA
>JAQXHC010000007.1 GCA_029007035.1 Oscillospiraceae bacterium | reverse complement strand
CCGTAAGCCTGCTTCATGTCTGTACTGAGCCATGCAAAATGCTCACCGTTATCCTCACGGTAAACAAGGTGTCCGTCCTCCTCTCCCGAAAGCGTGAATTCAGCTGTAATTTCCTTATAATCACTGTCTGTCAGCTGTAATTTTCCTCCATCAGCCGTTCTGAACAGATATGGCTCATCAAGAGTTGATATCACCTGCAAAAGTGATACAGCCTTTCCACACTGGTCAATTGTCAGGAGAAAACGCCCTCCGTGACTGATATAGCGTCTGCCATTTTCAAGCTTTTCATAATCACTGAACGCTGCCGCCTGACCGCTTTCGCTGCTGACAGCCACATAGTCACCAAGCTTTCTGAGAAGCTCTGCGTCCTCCTTAGCCTGTTCCTGTTCAGAGGTCAGCTCCGCATTTTTATCCTCCGGTTTTCCGCCGCAGGACTGCCATATCCTGTCCTCATAGTCCTCATATCTTTCGTAGATATCCCAGCCGTCAATGCTCCCCTTAAATTCAAGAAGCCTCTGTGTCTGTTCAGCAGTAATGTCCGCCTCCTCCGAAGCTTCCTGCCGTTTCTTATTCTCCGGTGAAGCTTCTGTTTCCTCAGCTGAGCTGTCTGAAATTTCCTCCTCAGCCGCTCTGACAGTACCAACTGACAGCATCAGAACAGCGGCTGTCATGGAGAAAAAAAATCTTTTCAGTGTATTTTTCATTTCATCACCGCCTAAACTCTGATGCGATAAGTCAGTTCGGTGTAAATAGTGCAGATGAACAGCCATATCTGCTGCAATAATGACAGAACGAGCACAAGCAGACAGAGCATTACTGCCATTGCGGCTATGGTCAGAAGTATGGCAAGCAGCGTTTTTCCCAGCGTGTACTGATGTACTGCCCTTACTGCCGAACACAGCATTATCACCGACCATAGCGTTCCGGCAAGGGTTATCAGCTGCATGAATATCTGCTCCTCCCGGATAAGGATATGAGAAAGCAGTACATTAATGTATGCCTGTGTGATAAAGGGCACAAGTGAATAGGCACTGTAAATGCAGATATTTTTCAATGTTCCCTCACCGTCAAGGAGCGTACATACCGACCAGTTACCTGTCACCCATGCGGCAAAAACAACTATTGTTCCGGCAATATAGGGAATTATGCTGAAATCCCTGGTGCTGACTGTCCGGAACTGAAAGCCGCACAGTCTGTCATGGGCAACAGCGGCAAAGAATCCCAGCAGCACTATCAGCATGGCTATTTTCAGTGAACCGCCCTTTTTCCATCTCATATCCTCAAAGCCCTCAAAGGGGTGTAAAACTGTATAGCCTACCCATTGTCGCTGAGTCAGATCAAGCATGGTTGTTACTCCTTTCGTAATAATTATAAAAAAGCTTAAAGGAACGCCTTGCGGCTTATTTGCGGGGCTTTGCCCCACACCCCACCAGAGGCTCTGCCTCTGGACTACGCCAAAGGGGGAATAACCCCTTTGGAATCCCACGATTAATAAGTTCCTGATTTTTTACAGATTGAAAAATAATTCTCTTTTACCGTTTTTTCTTCCTGTGTCTTACCAGTAAAACAATACCGCCTGTTGCGGCTGCCACACATAAACACAGCACTGCAAAATGCTCCCGAAGAAAATTCAGCCTGTAGCCCTCAAAGGCTTTATTGTAAACAGAGGGCAGCTCAGCCAGCTTTGCATACTTCATTGCGCCCTCATAATCTCCCTTTGTAAGAAGTCCCGAAGCTACTCCGATATATGCACGCCTGTAATTTCCGTCCAGCCGCAGCACCTCCTGCCAGGGACTGAGAGCCTCCTCATATCTGCCCTCATTATAGAGCCTTGCCGCCTTGTGAACTGCTTCGCCAAAGGCTGTTTCCGTAAAAACAGTAATATAATTTTTCTTTTCATCAAGGACATAAAGGTGCTCCGTATCTGATTCTATTGCCGCCGGTCTTTCAAAACCGCCGGTCTGCTCTGCAATTCCGCCTGTTATAAACAGTAGATTGCAGTCCTCATCATACTGAAAAACACGTCCTGCGGTGTAGTCCAGACAATTTATATTGCCGTCACCGGAAATATCAATATCACATATTTTTGTTTCATAAGATATATTTTCCGTTTCGTCATAAACGGAAATATAATCCCCGAATGTCAGTTCCCTGCCGTCAAAGATGTTGTCTCCGGCAGCGTTGAGCTTTTTTACAGTATCATTAGTACGTGTTTTTGACGAAGAACAGGTGAATATGAAATCTCCGTCAATGTCAAAGCCTGTTATTCCTGAGGGAACGCTCCTTGACCTTTTCTTCCGTTTTTCGCCGGAAGTAAAAATATTCCGGACGTAATTGCTGACTATCTCAGCAGTCGGTCTTACCTTGTTTGCACCGTAAAATCCAAGAAATTCACCGCTGCCGCTGAACATTGCCGCACCGGAGGTTATACTGCCGAGAATCACATAAATATTACCGGCTCTGTCCGCAAGAACACGCTGGGGCATAAAAGGCTTTTCACTGTCATAGATTTCGGAATCAGGCTTCGTTATCTCTGCTGTAACATTTTCTTCGCTGTCGCACACAAGCACACGGGAATTGCCGTTATCCGCTATGTAAAGCAGTCCTGTTTCAGGCGAAACATATACTCCCATAGGAGAAGAAAGCTCCGTTTTTTCTCCGTCAGCCATAGTGAGGGAGCTTATCACCTTTACCGTACTCCTTAATTCAGCGTCCGTTACGATAATTCTGTTATTGCCGCTGTCGGCAATGTAAAAAAAGCCGTTTTCGTCCCTGAAAATATCTTTCGGGGAGTTAAGCTCTCCTGCACCCAGTTCCTTTCCTGTAACAGTGCGTTCAGCTGTATAGCCTGCCTGTGACGGTACTGCCTCTCCCCATTTATCATAATTATAGGTCTGATAAGGCTCTGCACCAAATGCGGCTGTATTCACCGGAGCCGCACATATTATAAGTAACACCAAAGCTGCCATTATCAGCTTGCTGATAATATTTATCATATTCAACTCCCATGAAAATCTAATTTTACTTTATGCATTATTAAATGGTACTTTCTTCTTAATTCCTTGTCAAGGTACATTGTTTCTGAACCCTCCTCATCTTACTATACCCCTTTATGGGGTATAGTAAGATGAGACGTGGGATTCCAAAGGGACAATGTCCCTTTGGCAGGGGGTTAGGGGGACAGAGTCCCCCTAAAATAATGCCGTACAAGTAAAACTTGATTTACTGCTTTATTCCGGAATGAGCCATAGTTCTGATAACATTTTTCTGTGCAATTATGAAAACGACTGCCGGCGGTATCAGCATAAAAACTGCTGCTGCCATAGCTGCTCCGGCTCTTGCAAGTCCCGAAGCAGCCGCCTGCTGCACAACAGTAGGCAGTGTTTTCAGCTCCTCCGAAAAGACAAATGAACCGGACTGCAGGCTCCACGCACTCTGAAAAGCAAAAATAATCAGCGTCATAAGTGCCGGCTTCTGATTGGGTATAACTATCTGCCAGCATATCCTGAAAAGTCCTGCTCCGTCAGCTTTTGCCGCTTCGATTATCTCGTCAGGCATCTGACTTATAGACTGTCTCATAAGAAAAAGTCCCATTGGCGAAGCTATTGACGGAAAAATCAGTGCCGCCGGAGTATCTATAAGATGAAGCTTTGCCAGAACAATATACTGCATTATATAAATTACGCTGCTCTGGTAAAGAAGCGCTGTAACAATAAGGCTGTTTATAAGCTTTTGTCCGGGGAAACGGCACTTCGCCAGCACAAAGGCTGCCATTGAGGAGAAAATACACTGACAACCGGTTATGGAAACAGTAACAAGGACGCTGTTTGCCGCATAGCGTGAGAAAGGCACCTGACCATTTCTCAGCAGCAGAAACATATCCCGGAAATTTTCCAGTGTGGGCTGAACAGCATAAAGCTTCGGCGGAAATATGAAAAGCTCCTCCACCGGCTTTATGGACATCACTACTGCAATGTAAATGGGAAAAGCCATGAAAGCTCCCAGTAATGCAAGGAAAATAAATATGCATACTGTGCCGCCGTATTTTTTTCCTGCCTGCCTGTTTGAAGCACGAAGCTTCGGTGAATCTGTTTTTTTCGTCATTGCTCAGCCTACTTTCCCAGAACCCTGTTTATAATCCTGTTTACTGCAAACATTGCAAGGAAAAGTATCATGCATATTGCCGATGCATAACCCATTTCAAATCTCACCCAGCCATAGTCATAGGCGTGAGTCATAATAGTATGCGCCTTGTAATCAGTGCTTGGGAATCCCACAAGATTCTGCGCAACCGTTCCGGCGGTAAAGGAGCTTACGATCTGCATAACAGCGGCAAAAAGCATCTGCGGCTTCATTGCAGGAATTGTAATATAAATAAGCTCCTGCCAGCGATTTCTTATGCCCTCCACTGCCCCTGCTTCGTACATGGAGCGGTCTATATTCTGAAAGCCTGCACGGAGCGCAAGAAAGCCTGCGCCGAGACTTATCCACAGCTGAACTATGATAGTTACGCCCAGCACATACCTTGAATCAGTCAGCCACTGTACGGGTGAACTGATAATTCCAAGCTCCAGCAGAAAGGAATTCAGCCAGCCATAGGTATCTCCGCTGAAAATAAGCTGCCAAACCGTATATAGACCTGCCATTGAGGGAATGTAGAAAATAAGAGTAAAGACAGTTTTCAGCACGCCCGGCAGCTCATTTATAAGCCATGCAAGGAAAAAACACAGCATATAGCTCAGCGGACCTGTAAAAAAAGCAAAAATAAGTGTTACTCCTATGGCTTTCAGGAAAATCCTGTCCGTAAGAAAAAGTGCGGCATAGTTGGAAAATCCCACAAATTCCGGCGGCTGAGCCATGTTGAAGTCCGTAAAGCCCATTGGCAGGGACATTACGACCGGAACAACGGTAAACAGCAGAAAGAATATCATAAAAGGTGCAAGCATTGCATAGCAGGCTTTGTTTTTTCTGATTTCCTTCAATGTGCTGTTGATTCTGTTTTTTCGGCTGTTATCAGGCAATGGCTGCACCTCCTTTGTTAATTTTTTGTCGGTCAAGCCGATGTAATACTGAAATATCCGTAAATCTTCGCCGTTATTACTTTATTAGGTTTTTCGATTTTCTCTTTATTTCCTCGCTTATATCCCTGTTGTACCATATAAGCGTATCACGGGGATTCTCCTTTTCGTTGACTACCTCACGAAAAGCATTCATTATATTTCTCGTAACAGCATAGGAAGCAGGAATTATCGGTATCTCCTCAAGCTCCTCAATCTGGTCAGCAAGGCGGCTGTACTCGCCGGACGACCACGAAAGCTGTCCGAGAGCTTCGGTATTTGCCGTATCATACCGTCCCATAACGCCCATTAAGCCCTCCAGCCGATTGCCGAACTGAACCTGAGTTTCCGTTTCCGTGAACCATTTCAGGAACTCCCATGCCCCCTCCTTATTCTCAGCCTTGCTGAAAATTACTGCCGCTGTACCGTTTGAATTTGCCGCATGGGAAACTGTTCCGCCGCTTTGTAAAGTACCGGGAACCTGTACAAAATCCCATAAACCGCTTATCTCCGGAGCAGCCTCTGTCAGCTGATTTGCAAAGGTGTAATTGTTTATTACAAGGGGATATTCCCCTGTTCTGAACCGGCTGAATGCGTCATAGGACTGCTGAAAGCAGTACTTTGTATAAAAATCCGTCCACTTCTCAAAGGCGTCAACTGCTCCGGCTGAACCGAAGCATGAATCAGTTAACGTTTCATTGTAGTAGCTCACATTATTCTGCAATGTCAGCAGCGCAAAGGTATGTCCTGCTTCTGTTGCCGGAGAAATATTTGCAGAGGGCAGAACAAGTCCTGCTGACATATACCGCCTTTGCAGCGCAGGCAGCATTTCTGTAAGCTCGTCCCACGTTTCAGGAGGCGCATCGAATCCAAGCTCCCCAAGAATATCCGTCCTGTAAAACAGCATGGGGAAATTACGGCTAAGGGGCAGTCCGTAAACGCCGTTCTCATAGGTGTACTGCACAAATGCGCTGTCTCCGAAGCGCTCCTTTACATCTTCATAGCCGGAAAATCCTGTCAGATTCGCAAGAAGCCCCCTTGCCGCAAGATTCACAGGCGTTTCTCCGCCAAGAAAAAGCACAACATCAGGTGCCTTATCAGCAAGTGCCGCTTCAATTATTCCTCCGTTTACAAGGCTTATTGATACGGGAATACCTGTTTCAGCCATAAACTGGGATTCCGTCATTTCACGTACTGCCTGAGCCTGGTCACGTCCGAGATTTACCCATACCTCAACAGCATCTTCCCCTGTAACATCAGAGAGTGTGGAATAATCCTCAAAGAACGAGCCGAAAAATGAGCCTGCACCAAATTTAAGGGACTGTAAAAAATGCTCATCAGTATCAGAAAAATCGCAGCCGGCAGCAGCAAATTCAATATAGTCAATTTCAAGCGGCTGACTGCGGCACTCTCTTGACCATGCAGACAGGGAAGTTATATTTTCCTTGATCTGGGAGAGATAATCAGGAATTCTCAGCGGCTTTTCAACGCATTTGTCAAGTATCAGCGTCATACGCTCAATAGCGGCAGCCTCTGAACCGGACGTTCCGGTCATTCCCTCTATCTCAGCCTGAACAGCTTTCAGCTCTCCTGACAGCCTTTCAAGCTCATCAACAAGCTCCGGAATTTTTTCGTGAACGTAGTAATCAGTGTATTTATCGGGATTCGGACCGGTTATCATCAGAATTCTGCTGTAATAATCCTCCGTCTCATCCAGACATTTGTCAAGCTCTCTCAAGGAATCAGCTGTCTCGCCGGGAACTGCTTCAAGAGTAAGTGTATGGTCGCAGTCCGCCGTAAGATATACATATATATAATCTCCCTGCTGATTACAGGGACTTGTCAGCTGCCACCTTTTATCATAGGGGAAGCATACCTGAGAAAGCTCCTGACAGGGAATCTTTCCGTCAATATATATCCGTCTTGCTGAGCTGAAACCACGCAGCTGATTCTGCCTTGCCTTTATGCCAATTTTGTACCAGCCGTCATTTTTTATGTCCTCAGCCTTTATAGTCCATGTTACCGACTGCATTGGCTTTTTCCAGTTGCCTCCGCCAATGGTGTTATAGAGAATTTTTACCGGATCAGAGGGAGAAATCGTATAGCATGAGCCGTCCGCAGCCGGACATATCACCGAATCCGATTTAACAGCGGCGTCCTCTCCCTCAATCCTGAAAATATTCGCAGGAGTGCCTGATATTCCGTCATTTTCAGCGTATTCCGGCAGCTTTTCAGGCGTGTAGAACTTAAAGCTTTCAATTGCAAATCCGGCACGCTCCGATGTAAAGGAGATTTTATGACTGCCGGATTCAAGATAAAATATCAGCGGTTCACTGAACAGTCCGTCACTGTCGCAGAAATCGGCGCACAGCCACATTTCCTGCTGTATCTGCACCGGACGCATCTGATTTCCACGGGAGTCGAAACGGCTTTCACTGCTGTTTACCCATGCTCTGTTCAGCCTGATACGGGAGGCTGTGTCAAAGGGAACTGCTCCGTCAATCTCCATTGAAAGCTCAACAGGCACAGTGGCTGAATCAAAGGGATAATATTTCATATTCACGCAGTATATTCCGGACTGCTCCACATTAATAATGTAGTCCGCCCTGCCCTCCTGACTTTCCCACAGAAGAACATTTTCTTCACCGCCGCAGCTGCCTGCGGAGAAGCTTCCGTCTGATGTATCGTTAAAATCCGTACCCTTTACGACTATTTCCCTTTCCGGACGGTTCTGCTGTGAATACAGGTCGTAGTAATCGCTGTAGCTCATTAATCCGGAGCTTTCATCAGTAAAACTGTAGTAGTCCCTGCACATAGCATTCAGGGTTTCATCAGAAATTGCCGGAGCTGAATCAGCTGCTGCGGCAGTCTCAGCCGCTGTTCCGGAAATAATAAGACAGGCAAGCAGTCCGGCGGCAAGTCTGCTTACCGGTTTAAAAATATCCAATTGCATACCGCCCTTTCTGCTGTTAAGCATAGATATATATAAATAGCGGCGAAGCCGCAAGGAGTGGGATTCCAAAGGGTTTATTAACCCTTTGGCAGGGGGTGAACGAGGGGTGACTCCCTACAGTGTAGGGAGATGTCACAAAGTGACAGAGGGTACGGGCGACCGTTAGGAGCGGTGTCCCCCTGACAAAGCAGTAAATCAAGCGCAGCGATGATTTACGGACACTCCAGCATTGCTCCCCTCGGCTTGCCCGACGAAGTAATTATCAATATTTAATTGATTTCCATGACATAAGCCTTGCCGAACTGCACAAAACTTCATTAGCAATTATACCAAATTCGCCCGATTATGTCAACTGCTGATAATCTGATGTCTGGCAAAATTTTCATCAGGTTGTTGAGGAATTAGTATAAGTAACGCTCCTTGACAAAACGATAATTATATGATATTATTTATACATTGTCAATATTTGATAATACAATATCTGAAAGGAGCAATTTAACTTTGGAAAAAATTCTCGAAGTAAAGGAGCTTTCAAAGCAGTACACAAAAGTGCTTGCGGCAAATAAGGTCTCCTTCGACATAAACGAGGGTGAAATATTCGCTTTGATAGGCCCTAACGGTGCCGGAAAAACTACTACAATACGCATGATATCAACGCTTCTTATGCCAACTGCCGGAGACGCTGTTGTCGCCGGACACAGCGTGCTGAAAAATCCCGAAAAGGTAAGGGAGTGCATTACATATCTTCCCGATGAAGCCGGTGCATATAAGACCATGACCGGAAAAAGCTACCTTAAATTTATGGCAGGACTTTTCACCAGTGACACAAATCAAATCAATGCCTGCGTACAGCGTGCTTCGGAGATGTGCGGTCTTGGTGACAGACTGAATGACAAAATCGGCACATACAGCCGAGGAATGATAAGAAAGCTGCTCCTTTCAAGAGCTGTTATGACGAAACCAAAGCTTGCCATTCTTGACGAGCCGACCAGCGGACTTGATGTTATAAATGCCCTTGAAATACGCAAAATGATAAAGAAGCTTGCCCATGAAGAAAAAATGTCATTCCTGCTTTCCTCCCACAATATGCTGGAAATTGAATTTGTCTCCGACAGAGTTGGTATAATCTCAAAGGGACATTTAATGGTCACAGGCGGTACTCAGGAGCTTAAAGAACGTTACAACGCTGCTAATCTTGAGGAAGTCTTTGAAAGGGTGGTGAATGAAAATGAAATTCTTTAATCTTTTAAAGAAAGAGCTTGGTGAGCTTATCAACAAACAAATGATAATCGGTCTTGCTGTTATGATGATAATTCTAATGTTTGTGGGAAATATTATGAAAACTACTGTCAGTGAAGCTATGGACCAGTCACTGTACACTATTAATCTTGCTGACAACGACAATACGGAGCTGACTGAGGAGCTTATTGCCTCCCTTAAAGAAAACAATGTCAAAGTTAAGCTTTACAACGACGAATTATGCAGCAAAGGTGAGTATCCGGAATTTCTGAGCAAAAATGAACTAAAGAATATTATTGTCATTCCCGAAGGCTTTACTGACTCCATTCTGAACGGCAAAAAGGATACGGAGCTTATCAGCGTTTCTGCAATGAGCTCGGCTGCTTCGCTGTCGAACATCTCAAACAGCAACAGCAGCGGCATTT
Source organism: Oscillospiraceae bacterium (assembly GCA_029007035.1). Taxonomy (GTDB): domain Bacteria; phylum Bacillota; class Clostridia; order Oscillospirales; family Ruminococcaceae; genus Ruminococcus. The sequence continues at coordinate 57,534 of JAQXHC010000007.1, read as the reverse complement.
CCGCAATAAATCAGTGCATGAGGGATATTCTTGCAAAGCGTGACGGCATTTCCGCCGAACAGCTCGAAAGGCTCAACTCTCCTGTAAGCGTTTCGGAGAAAACAGTAGTTGCTGATAAATCTGCCGCCATTTCAATGGATACCATAATGGGAAAGGTCATGATGCAGAATATGATTCTACCGATTGTAGTTTTCGTGCTTATTATGATGACCTCTCAGATGCTTATCAGCGCAATTTCCAATGAAAAAATCGATAAAACTCTTGAAACGCTGCTTTCAACGCCTATTTCAAGAACAGCTGTAATAAGCGCAAAAATGCTTGCTGCGGCTGTTGTGGCACTGCTGAACGCCGCAGTATATATGATGGGCTTCTCGGTTTTCATTTCAGGTACTATGGACGGTGTTACAGAGGAGGTCACCACTCCGGCTGTAGGAGATTTTATTTCCGTAGAATCGGCTCTTGCTCAGCTGGGACTTACTCTTACACCTGTTGACTACTTACTTGTAGGTGTACAGCTGTTCCTTACGATTATGATTTGTCTTTCAGTTTCATTGATTCTCGGAGCACTTGTCAATGATACAAAATCCTCACAGAATATGATAACGCCCATTCTTATGCTTGCAATGGTGCCATATCTTATTTCAATGCTGACAGATATCAACTCCCTGCCTCTTGCCGCAAGAATTGCTGTGTATGCAATTCCCTTTACTCACACATTCTCGTCAATACCGAATCTTATGTTCGGCAACGATATGCTTTTCTTCTGCGGAATTATTTATCAGACTATCGTTTTCCTTGTATGTATGTTCTTTGCACTCAGACTTTTCAAGTCGGATAAAATATTTACTATATCCCTTAATTTCGGTCAGAAAGCAAAGTTCAGAAAAAATTCCTCAGCCGAATAAAAAATTACAGCACAGCCTTTGTTATTATTACAAAAGCTGTGCTGTTTCTGTTTATGAAAACAATTACTTGCAAAAAGAAAAGCCGATATGCAGTCGTTTAACTGAATATCGGCACATTTCCATGGTGAGACATGAGGGATTTGAACCCTCGACCCTACGCTTAAAAGGCGTATGCTCTACCGGCTGAGCTAATGTCTCACAACAAATTTATTATAACAGAAACGAGAAAAAAAGTCAAGGACAAATTTACCGATTCAGCAAAAATATACATAACGTCATATTCATTTGCATTTTATCTGTTTTTTTTGGTAATCAGCAACAATTTTATAAAGTCATGAAAGAAAAGCTTGACATTTTCGGCGGGTCATGATATAATATATAGGTAATTTGAGATGTGCCTGTAGCTCAGCTGGATAGAGTGACTGGCTACGAACCAGTAGGTCGGGGGTTCGAATCCCTCCAGGCACGCCAAGGACTTTTGCATATTGCAGAAGTCCTTTTTTGTTATACATTTCCGGCTTAACAGAGGATTTTCACTGTATAAAACAATTACTCGTGCAGCCAATTGCCGCACGAGCTTATTGCTTCAGTCCTCACGCTTTATCCCGAAAATCACCCTAAAAAGCCCTGAAAGAGCCTTTGGACTTTTAATCACAACTATTTTCATGTATGTACCTCCTTTTCGGCTGTTTACTACATTATATTCCGAAGAGGATTTTGTGTGATTACTTTTTAGAAAATATTATCAGTGCAGTTCCATAGCCGATTTCAAGCTCTGCATAAGCTCCGGTAATCTCGTTGCTCAGCCCAAGCGGAAACGAAGCGGTCAGTACCCTGTTCTCAAGGGGATACTTCACTCCGCTCAGACGGACAACATTCAACTGTTCACTATAGGAAAACACGGAAAAATAACTTTCTTCACGGCGCTGAAACCTATGATTTCCTGCTCCTGCAAGCATAATCTCGTTCTCTGAATCAGCCAGAACAGCCCTGCAGCCTCTGTCCATAGCATATTTAAGCGTCTGAACGTTGGCAAATGCGTGGTCAAATCGACCTCCCAGTGCTCCGTATATGCGGATTTCCTCCGCACCCCGTTCGATAGCCGTTTTAACCGCAAGCATCGTATCGGAATCGTCCTTTTCCGGTACAGAGCGGATTATCTCTGCATTTTCAGGCAGGATTCCGCTATAAGAATCGAAATCCCCGATGACTATATCAGGGGAAATACCGGATTTTTCCGCATGAACAAGTCCGCTGTCGGCACAGATCACCGTGTCGGCTGCGGATATTTTTATAAATCCGGCATCTTTAAGCTCGCCGCCGGAAAAAACATGCCATAAATTCACTTCAGCTCCCACTCCTTAATCTGCCTTGCTTCGCTGTACATCGAGCAGTAGCTTTCATGACGGCTTTTGCAGACCTCTCCGTTCTCTGCCGCCTCTACCACTGCACATCCTTTTTCGCAGGTGTGGGAGCAGTCCTTGAAACGGCATTTATCTGTGTAATCCGCAAATTCACGAAAACACCCTGCAAGTTCTTCTTTTCGGATAATATCGTATTTATTCGTCTCAAAGGTCGAAAATCCCGGAGTATCAGCGATATATCCGCCCTCCGCAAGTCTGTAAAGCTCCGCGTGACGCGTTGTATGGCGTCCGCGTCCGAGCTTTTTGCTTATTTCCGCAGTAGGTATATTCAGCGTCGGGTCAACCGCATTTAGCAGAGTCGACTTGCCTGCTCCCGAATTGCCTGTGAATGCGCTTATTTTCCCGGAAAGCAGCTTCCTTATCTCCGAAGCCGAATCGGGAGAGCTGTAGTCCGCCCTCAGTACAGTTATACCGATCCCGCCGTAAATACGCTCTATTTCGCGGCTGTCAGCCAGATCAACCTTTGTTATCACAATTACAGGCGTTATCCGCTTATACTCCGCAATCGCGATAAACTTATCAAGAATCAGGTAATTCGGCGCAGGCTCGCAGGTTGAGACTACAAACACCAGCAAATCAAGATTGGCGAGGGGCGGTCTTATTATACAGTTTTTTCTCGGAAGGATTTTCGTAATAACTCCATCTGAAAACTCGGCATAATCTCCCGTATACAGGAACTCCCCCTTGCTGCGGAATACGCCCCTTGCACGGCACTCGAATACGCCGTCGGGGGACTCCAGCGTGTAGAGTCCCCCTAAGCATTTGGTTATTATGCCTGTTCTTGTTAAATTGTTATCTTTGCTCATCAGGCCGCCTCGTTGTCCTGATCGTGATTAGGCAGTGTTACAACGGGATTCTGTGAGGGTGTCTGAGCCTCTGTAGGTGCCTGTGTCGGAGGCTGTGTAGGCGGATCGGTTACCGGTGCAGGCGGATTTGTCGGCTGAGGAGGAGCTTGTGTAGGCGGCTCGGTCGGAGCTTCAGTAGGCTCAACATAAATTCCGTCAACCGATAAAAATGCGCCATTTATATCCTCGCTGAGCGTCTTCACGTTATTATCCGCAAAATTGAGCACATATTCGCCGATTGTGCAGCTCTTGTTATTATTCAGGTTCGAGAGAACCGCCTTGACGGTCACCTTCTGACCTGCTCCTGCAATCAGAGTCGATACCGAGCTGTCAACCTGAGGCATAAATATCTGACTTGTAACAGTATTTCTTGAACCGTCCTCGTTTGTGACGAAATAGTCAATCACGAATCTTCCGTATGCGTTTGCCGGGAACGTGATCTTCATAGGAATCTCGCCCTCGGGAAGCACTCCGCTGCTGACCTGGAAACGGATTTCCGTACCTGTCTCGACGGTTGTACCGGGTTCGATACTCTGACCGAATACGATTCCTTCCTCCTCATAGGACGGACCCACCTCCGGTTCGAGCACTATCAGTCCCATATATTCCGCAACTGTCGTAGCCTCATCAATTGTTTTACCCGTGAAGTCCTCAAGTTCAAACTGCTCACGGTCAACGCCCATGCTGACGTAGAGAATTATCGTTGAATTCTTGGCAACCTCAGAGCCCATTTCAGGCTCGGTTTTGATTACATTGCCCTCTTCGACCTCGCTGCTGGAATAGTTTTTCAGCTCGCAGTTCAGTCCAAGCTCTTTAAGCTGAGCTCTTGCAAGCTCTGCATTCATATTGGCAAGATTGCTCGGAATAACGACAGTTTCCATACCACGGCTTACCGTTACGTTGAGCACATCGCCCTTCTTGAACGCCGTACCCGGCTCAATATCCTGATCTATGATGCAGCCAGAATCAACATCGGCTGAATAGATTTCCTCTTTTATCTGGAACTTGATATTGTTTCCGTATTCGCTTACAGCTGTGTTATAGTCTATTCCGTGGAAGTCGGGCATCTTGAAATCGCCTTTGCGGTCGTCGCCGGTGATGAAGCCCTTTACAAGAGAAGCCACGAAGATTACAGCAACAATAATAACAACAACAACCGCTGCTGTCAGCACAGGAACGACAAGCGAGCTGCGTTCTTCCTCTTCTTCGTCATCATCGTCATCGTAGTCCGCTTCGTCGTCATCATAAGCCGGAGCATACTGAGCTTTTTCACCGCCGTAGAGCATATCCGCAGCTGATGGTTCGCCCTCTTCACTGCTGTATTCATGGTTTTCATCCGACTGACCGTCGCTTACAGCGTCGAAAAATTTAGTATTGTCACCGTCGTCTCCGTTTTCGGAATAATAACCGAAAGTTATTTCGGGATTCTCCTTGAACGCATCTATATCGGCAATCATTTCGGTTGTGGACTGATATCTGTCAGCAGGGTCTTTCTCCATTGCCCTGAGTACGATTTCTTCAAGTCCGCACGGAATTTCAGGGTTTATAGTCCTTGGACGCACGGGAATATCATGCATATGCATAACGGCGATAGACACAGGATTGTCGCTGTCGAAAGGCTTTTTTCCCGTAAGCATCTCATACATCATTGCGCCGACGGAATAAATATCGCTTTTTGCATCGGTAACGTCGCCCTTTGCCTGCTCGGGACTGATATAATGAACGCTTCCGATAGCCTGGTCGGTAGCTGTTTTTCCCTCGTCACGGGCAAATTTGGCGATTCCGAAATCCATGACCTTTATAGTGCCGTCAGTAAACATCATTATATTCTGCGGCTTTATATCACGGTGAACAATTCCCTTGTCATGGGCGTGCTGAAGTGCGCGGAGAATCTGAATGATGAAGTGAACGGTGTCTTTCCATGTAAGAACCTGCTCCTCCTCAATATACTCCTTAAGCGTAATGCCGTCGATATACTCCATTATAATATACTGAATTTTTTCCGAAAAACCGACATCATAGATCCTTACGATATTCGGATGCGAAAGGACAGCAATCGCCTTTGATTCATTGCGGAAACGGCGCAGAAACTCCTCGTTCTCAGCATATTCCTTTTTCAGAATCTTTATTGCGACCTGCTTATTATCGATGATGTCGACGCCCTTATAGACATCTGCCATTCCTCCGACGCCGATAAGCTCGGTTATTTCATATCGTCCGTCAAGCTTCTTTCCTATGTTTTTGTCCATCGTCTTTCCCCCTGAACTAATCTGAAATTACCGCTACAGTAATGTTGTCGCGGCCGCCCTTACCGAGCGCAAGTTTAATCAATTCATCTGCAACATTATCAAAATCAGCGTTCTTTATCACATCGTATATTTCATCGTCGCAGCAATATCCCGATAGTCCGTCGGAACAGAGCAGCAGACTGATTTTGTCCTTATAATCGAGTATAAACGAATCCGTAAGAACCGTTTTTTCAACTCCGACAGCCCTTATCAGCATATGCTTCTGAGGATGAGTCTCCATTTCCGCTTCGGTGATTTTTCCCTGTTCATAAAGCAGTGCAGCGTAATTATGGTCGGAGGTTATCCGTTTAAGTCCTGTATCGGTTATGAGATATGCCCTGCTGTCGCCGACATTTACTATAAATGCGGTTTTGCTGTTGACAAATGCCGCAACGCAGGTTGTACCCATTCCGAAATTTTTAAAGCCCAGGCGAGCCTTTGTATATATCACCGAATTGGCTGCAGACATCGAAGCTGTCAGCAGCTTTCTGATTTCGTCATCGCTCAGTCCCTCCGAATATCCTGCCGAAAAACGCTGAAAAAATTCCTCCACTGCGAGAGCGCTTGCCTCTCTTCCGGCACGTTCGCCGCCCATTCCGTCGCAAACGACGGCAAGCAGATTATGCCCGAAATATTCACATCTTACAGCGTCCTGATTTTCCTCGCGTTTCAGACCTATATCGGTAGCCTGTCTGTATCTCAAGTGTCTGCACCTCCATTCAAACCGCGGCTGAGTGCGTCGCGTCTGAGCTGACCGCACGCCGCTTCTATATCGCTTCCGAGCGTTCTCCGCACGGTTGCATTGATACCCCGTCTGCCAAGATGCTTTGCGAATTCCTCAACTCCGGCACGGACTGTACGGTAACTTCGCTCTTTAACCTTGTTCACGGGAATTAAATTTACATGACAGTTCATTCCGCGAAGCAGCGAAGCAAGCTTGTCCGCATCGGCATCGGAGGAATTAACACCGTCTATAACAGCATATTCAAAGGTGACTCTCCTGCCTGTCCGCAAGATGTAATTCCTGCACGCTTCAATAAGACTGTTCATATTATATGTACGGTTTACGGGCATTATTTCACTTCTTTTGTCGTTATCCGCACAATGAAGAGAGACTGAAAGGGTCAGTCCCAGTTTAAGCTCTGCCAGATCGTATATCCGCGGTACAATTCCGCAGGTTGAAAGCGAAACGTGCCGCAGGCTCAGATTATTGCCGTCCTTATCGGACAGCAGTCCGAGAAATTTTACAACATTGTCGTAGTTGTCAAGCGGCTCACCGATTCCCATCAGCACAACTCCCGACACCCGAACACCCGAATCGCGTTCGGTTTCGTAAATCTGCATCAGGATTTCCGAAGGACTGAGGTTTCTGACAAAGCCTGCAATTGCCGAAGCGCAGAATCTGCACCCCATTTTACAGCCGACCTGAGTCGAAACACAGATACTTTTTCCGTAGCTGTAGTCCATCAGAACGGTCTCGACAAAATTACCGTCGGAAAGCCTATAGAGATATTTTACCGTATTGTCTGCGGAAGATTCAAGTCTTTTTGATACAAATAGTCTATTTATACAAAATTTTTCTTTCAGGCGCTGCCTTAATTGGATAGAAACATCAGTCATTTTGTCAAAATCAAAAATTTTTTTAACATGAAGCCACTGAAAAATCTGTCTCGCACGGAATTTTTTCTCGCCCTCTGCGGCAAGTGCAGCTTCAAGCTCACTGAGAGTCATGCTTAAAATATCAAGCTTTTCCAATTTATCACCTGACTTTTCTAACCTTTGAAATAAAGAAACCGTCGCTGCCGAAATGCTTCGGGAAAATGCTTGCAGTGAAGCTGCCAAACGGCTCTCCGAGCCCGGTAAGGAAGCTCATCGGTTCAAGCTCCGGATGATTTTCAAGGAGATTTCCGATCACCTCGTCATTTTCTCTGCGGCGGAGCGTACACGTCGAATAGACAAGCTCTCCTCCTGTTTCGAGGTAATTAAGAGCATTTTCAAGGATTCTGTACTGAATTTCCGGAAGCTTTTCAAAATCAGCTTCGTCCTTGTATTTTATCTCGGGTTTGCGGCGAATCACTCCGATTCCTGAACACGGCACATCACACAGGATTTTATTAAACCGCGGTAAATCAGGATTGAACACCGATGCGTCGCCTGCCGCCGCATGAATATTTTTAAGATGCAGACGTTCAGCGCCGTTTCTGATAAGTCCGACGCGCTTTTCGTGAAGGTCGAAAGCATAAAGCTCTCCTTTGCCGTTCATCATCTCAGCCATCGTAAAGGTTTTTCCTCCGGGAGCCGCGCAAATGTCAAGAACCCGGTCATTCTCCGTCGGATTCAGCGCCATGCAGCAAAGCTGCGATGCTCTGTCCTGAACGTGAAAATATCCCTTTTCAAAAGCTTCTGAATTTACCGCCGAACCACTGCCGATTTCAAAGCAATAAGGAATTTTATCGTCCTTTTGCATCGATATGCCGCCAAGAGAACAAATCAGCTCATCTTCGCTGCATACTGTCGGATTCATTCTGATTGTGACCGGAGCTTTTTCAACAGAATTACTGAGCAGGTCTATCATCGGCTCTATTCCGTAATCCGCTGCAAGACTGTCCACCAGCCATTCTGGTGCGGAATACATTATCCGTGATGAATGAATGAAATCCATTGGCACGGGAAAGCACTTGTCGCGGCGGATAAACTCACGAAGAACCGCATTTATCATTCCCGACGCGCTCTTTTTTCCGAAACCGGCAGCAAGCCGGACACTTTCGTTGACTGCCGCGCTGTCCGGAACGCTGTCCATATAAAGCAGCTGATAAATTCCGCACCGCAGTATATTCAGCACGCTGTCATCAAGCTTATCGATACTGCGCGAGCAGAGTCCGCCGATGACGTGGTCGAGTGTGATTTTACGCTGGATCACACCGTAATAAATCGCGGAACACAGCCGTTTATCACGGTCACTCATATCCGATGAGCCGAGGCAGTTGGACAGCATTATATTTGAGTAGCTGCCGCTGCGAAAGGTCTTTGTAAGAAGCTCAGCTGCAAGATACCTCGGATTATCCATTACCGTCTCCTCGACATTGCAATGAGTCTGAGAAGCTGGAATATCGAGGTAAGAAGAGCAACAACATAGGTAAGTGCAGCGGCTGTGAGAACCTTTTTCGCGGCAGGAATTTCACTGCTTTCAAGAATTCCGTCGTTCTCAAGGGTTTTCAGCGCTCTGTCGCTTGCATTGAACTCAACGGGCAGCGTGATGAACTGGAATGCCACAACCGCGAGAAACAGGATAATTCCGATATTGATGAGAATCGGATTGAAGCTGAGAATAATTCCGATGAGAACGAGAATATATGAAATTCTCGAGCAAAGATTGGTGATCGGAACCATTTTTGTTCTGATTGTAACGGGCGAATATTCCTCCGCGTGCTGAACCGCATGACCGCATTCATGAGCAGCTACACCGATTGCGGCAATTCCCTGCTTGCCGTAAACAGAATCGGAAAGGCGGATAACATTAGCCGTCGGGTCGAAATGGTCGGTCAGATTACCGCTGATCCGCTCGATTCTGACATAATAAAGACCATTGCTGTCGAGAATTTTTCGTGCTACCTCATCGGCGGTCAGTCCGCGGCTGTTGCGTACCCTTGAGTACTTATCGTACGTAAGTTTTACATTCAGCGACGCAAGAAGCGGAATAATCAAAATAAAAAGCCAATACAACATCATAATATTTACCTCACTTTCATTCGCCGAGGACTGTCCCGTTTTCGAGCTTTTTGCCCCGCAGGAAGTCCTCTGTTTTCATTCGTTTGCTGCCCTCGAGCTGAACCTCGGTGAAGGTCACTGCCCTGCCGTCTCCGCATTTCACGGAAAAATCAGCGGATTTGATAATCTCCCCGTCCTTTGCTTCGGGAGCAATATAGTCCGAAATTTTCGATTTGAATACTTTCAGACGCTTTCCGCCAAGACTTGTAAAGCCTGTTACTCCGCGGATAATATTGTGGATTTCAGCCGCGCTTTTTGTGAAATCAAGGCGGCTCATTTCCTTTTGAATCATCGGAGAATAGCTGCTGAGAGAATCATCCTGCTTTTCACGGGGCAGGCTTCCATTTTCAAGAGCCGAAATGGTTTCCGCAAGAACCTCTCCGCCCATTTCGGAAAGGCGTCCGTACAGCTCGGTATACGTCTCGTTTTCGCCGATCTCCGTGCTTTTTTTAATCAGCATATCGCCTGTGTCGAGTCCAACGTCCATAAGCATCGAAGTTACTCCCGTAACTTTTTCACCGTTGAGTATACACCAGTTTATCGGAGCAGCTCCCCGATAGGCAGGCAGCAGCGAAGCGTGGATATTTATGCAGCCATACTTCGGAAGCTCCAATATTTCTTTCGGAAGAATCTGTCCGTAAGCTGTAACGACAATCAGGTCGGGAGCAATATCATTCAAAATTTTTAACGATTCCTCAGCATCTTCCCCCTTTCGGAGCGAAAGAGGCTGATAAACGGGAATGCCGTATTCCTCTGCTGCCGCTTTTACGGGGGTGGGTATAAGCTTATAACCGCGTCCCTTGGGCTTATCGGGCTGAGTGAACACCACCGACGGCTTTCTGCCGATTTCCACAAGAGTCCGCAGACACGGCACAGCAAATTCGGGGGTTCCCATAAATACAATTTTCATGTTATTCCACCTCGTCCGGTCTTACAAATTCCTCAACAATTTCCGTAAATACATGACCGTCAAGGTGATCGTTCTCGTGACAGGTACACTGAGCTCCGAGATCGGTAAATTCGCGCTCGAACCACTCTCCGTTTCTATCCTGCGCCCTTAACACACACCTCTTCGGACGTCTTACATACCCCCATTTATCCGGACACGACAGACATCCCTCAAGGACTCTCTGTGTGCCTTTCATGCATGAAACCTCGGGATTTATGGCTTCAACAACAGTTTCTTCGTCGAGGTGCATAATGAAAATCCGTCTGCATACTCCGACCTGCGGAGCTGCAAGTCCTACCCCCTGCGCCTTGTCGAGCGTATCGTGCATATCGTCAAGAAGCTGAGCAAGCTTATCGTCAAATTTTTCAACGGGTCGGCATACCTTGTGAAGCACAGGGTCGCGGTCCGTAAGGATTTTTCTCAGTGCCATTTTATTGCAGTCCTTTCCTGTTATAATATATGTAAAATTGTATATTTAATACCTGTTAAAGCGGTCGTATCAGACACCGGTATCGCCGTTCATATCGGCATACAGCGACACTCTCTTCATTTCAGGGAGTCCTGCGCCTGCCACGAGTATTTCGGAAATAAAACCGCGCATTTCGCTGTTGTTTTTACATTTCATAATGATTCTGTAGCGGAATTTTCCGTTAATCCGTCCGTATGAGCATTTCACCGGTCCGAGTACACGAACGGGAGTTTTCGGGCACAGTTCCCGAAGCCGCACATTCATCAGTCCAAGAACCGCATAAGAACCGTTTTTTACCGATTCTTCGTCAATTCCCGAGAAACAGAATACACACATATCACAAATCGGCGGAAATACCATTGCACGCCGGATCGTAATTTCCTCACGGTAGAATGCGTCGTAATCCTGCTGGGCGGCGAGGTTCATTACATAATGGTCCGGAATAAATGTCTGAAGAAGAGCTCTGCCCGAAGCCGAGCCGCGTCCGCTCCGTCCGACAACCTGAGTTATCAGCGAAAAAGTCCGCTCGTAGCTGCGGAAATCTCCGGCATACAGTGCCTTATCCACTGACAGCACCCCAACAAGGGTAACTTTCGGGAAGTCCAGTCCCTTGCCGATCATCTGTGTGCCTATCATTATATCATAGTCGCCCCTGCGGAACGCATTAAAGTTTTTTTCATAGGAATATCGGGAAAAAGCTGTGTCCGCATCCATTCTGAGGATTCTCGCGGAGGGAAAGAACATTTCGAGTTCTTCTTCAAGACGCTGAGTCCCGAAACCCATACTTTTCAGCCTGTCAGAGCCGCATGACGGGCATATTTTCACCGGCTCGGAGACACAGCCGCAGTAGTGACACATCATCATGCCGTTCGCCTTGTGATAGGTCATAGGCACAGAACAATTCGGACAATAAACGGGTCTGAAGCAGTCGCAGCAGCTTATGATCGTGTGGTATCCGCGTCGGTTAAGCAAAAGAATCGTCTGTTCGCCGCACCGGAGATTGCGGTCGATTTCCTCCTTGAGCCGCCGGCTGAATTCAGACCTGTTGCCGCTCTGCCGCTCCTCATTCATGTCGATTATTTCAACCTCGGGAAGCGGGTTTGAACTGTATCTTTTCGTCAGACGAAGCAGGCTGTAGCTGCCCTTTTCCGCAAGATACCGGCTTTCAATCGACGGAGTCGCCGATGCAAGAAGAAGCACCGCTCCGTGATGAGCGCATCTCTGCTTGGCAATGTCACAGGCAGAGTATCTTGGCGCACTTTCGGATTTATAAGTACGTTCTCCCTCTTCGTCCATTACAATAAGTCCTATATTTTCAAGGGGAGCAAAAACTGCGCTTCTTGTACCGATAACGATTTTCGCATCGCCGCGCTTTATCCGTTTGTATTCGTCAAGGCGCTGACCGAGCGTAAGTCCGCTGTGAATAACAGCGACCTCGTCTCCGAAAAGCGCACGGAATCTTCTTAAAATCTGCGGTGTAAGTCCGATTTCCGGTATCATCAGCAGCGCGCTTCGTCCCATTTCAATGGTATCGGCGATGAGTCTCTCGAAAACAGAAGTCTTTCCGCTTCCGGTAACTCCCTGGAGGAGAAAAACCTTAGGTCTGCGCTGGCGGAGAACGCTCAGCACCTCGCCGCGTACAGCCTCCTGTTCTTCGGAAAGAATCACGTCATCAATTCGCCTTTTTTCATCGGTTTCGCCCTCTACTGCACGCAAAACCTCGGCATCATACTCTTCAGCCGCTCCTGATGCCACCAGTCTTGTAAGAACCGCAGCGGTAATCCCGCACATATATGCGGTCTCCTTTAACGAAGCACATCCGCATTCGGCAAGAAAATCAGCAGCTTTTTTCTGTTTCGGCGTCAGCTTAAATCCGGATGAATCCGCGATATATCGGTCGCTGAGCCGTATCATTCTGACAGAAGCGTCGCCTGCTGCCTGCCGTAAAACATTATCAGAAATCAAAGCTCCGCAGGCACACAGCTCATTGAGCAGTTTACGTCCGCCCGAAGATGCCGCAGATTTGCAGATCTCATTAAAATCCCTGCTCTTTTCAACGGCTCTCAACGCATCCAGCAGCCTCGCAGCATCCGGACTCAACCCGTCATAGCCGCAGAAATTATCCGAAAGCTCATATTTCTCGCTTACCGAAATACTCATCGCAGGAGGGAGCATAGCCTTTACCGCCTCAAAATAGGTACAGAATGTGTTCTCTCTGACATAAACAGCAAGCTTCAGCAGTTCCTCCGACAAGGCAGGTTCAGAGTCGATAAGCTCCGAAACCGCCTTCAGACAGGAGATTTCGCCCACTGATGTTTTCATAACAATGCCTGTTCGCGGCTTGTCCTGTCTTCCGAAAGGTATCAGAACACGGCATCCGGGTTTCAGCTCTGATGCCATTGATTCCGGCACACCGTAACTGAACAGCATATCGAATGAATATGCTGTATTACTGACAGCTACCTCGGCAATAAGCGGCATATTATTCAGCCTTGTCGTTATAGACTATTTTATATCTGCCGCTCGCGATATCCTCGACAGCGGTCTTAACGGGCTTTTCCTCAAGAATCTCGTTATTTTCGTAAAGCTCGGATGAAATTTCCCTTGCACGCTTTGCAACAGCAAGTACAAGCGAATAGCAGCTCTCATTTTTTGAAATTATCTGATTTACTGCGGGTCTAAGCATTTTTTATCACCTCATCAATTAATTCGCCGGCAAACTCGGTTTTCATCGATTCCGCCTTTATTATAGCTTTGAAGTCGTTAACTGCGACCTCAAGAGCATCGTTTACAATCACATAGTCATACTGCGAAGCTATTTTAATCTCACTGGCAGCCTCAGCGACTCTTGCTTCAATAACCTCTGCCGATTCAGTACCGCGCTTGTTGAGACGGCGTCTAAGTTCCGCAACCGACGGCGGAAGAATGAAAATCATCAATGTATCGGGACGAAGCTTTTTTACCTTCATTGCACCCTTAACCTCGATTTCAAGGATAACATTTTTCCCGTTTTCAAGCATTTCATTTACAGGTTTAAGCGGAGTGCCATAGTAATTTCCGCAATATTCCGCATATTCAAGAACTCCGTTTTCGGCGATCAGCTTCCGGAACTCTTCCCGTGAAATAAAGTAATAGTTCTTTCCGTCGATTTCGTTCTCTCTCGGAGCACGCGTTGTAGCGGAAATTGAACAGAAAAAGCTTTCGTCCTTTAAAATCTGTTCAAGCATTGTTCCTTTTCCGCAGCCAGACGGTGCGGAAAGCACGATGAGTCTGCCTTTATTCATCTTCGTCATTTCCTCCCATTCCGTTAATTCTTGCGGCAAGCGTATCGGTAATCAGCGACGAAAGAATTACATGACCGCTGTCCATGATAATTACCGCACGGGTCTTGCGTCCATATGTTGCGTCAATAGCTCTGCCATCGTCTCTTGATTCCTGAATCAGCCTTTTGATCGGTGCGGAATCCGGACTCACGATCGTTACTATCCGCTCCGCCGAAACCATGTTACCGTATCCTATGTTTATCAGCTTCATACTCTCACCTACTCAATGTTCTGTATCTGCTCGCGGATTTTTTCAATCTCTGATTTCATATCAACAACGAGATGCGAGATATTGAGATTCTGTGATTTAGAGCCTATCGTATTGACTTCACGGTTCATTTCCTGAACGATGAAGTCAAGCTTTCTGCCGACTGCCTCACCGGAATCAAGCATATTTCTCAGCTGTGAGATATGACTTTTCAGACGGACTGTCTCTTCATCCACAGCTACCTTGTCGGCAAAAATTGCTGCCTCTGTAACAATCCGCTGCTCGTCCACATCCTTGCTTTCAAGCACCTCACAGAGCTTGGAATAAAGCCTGTTACGGTAATTCTCGACAGTTTCGGGAGAGATTTTTTCAACCTCTGCGACCATTTTTTCAATATTATCTGCCTTTTCAAGAACATCGGATTTAAGTCTTTCGCCCTCAACAGTACGCATCTCGATGAATCTCTCAAGAGCTTCGGATGCCGTTTCCGCTACATCCGCCCAGATTTGCTCCTCGTCGTCGGGAACTTTCTGGACGCTGAAAATATCCGGCAGTCTTATCAGGTTTGAAAGCTTGAGGTTATCCTCCAGTCCAAGCTCATCGGCAGCTCCGCGGAGAGCGTCGATATAACCCTGTGCAGCGCATTTGTTTATGCGGATAACCGAGTCTTTTCCCTCAATTGTATTTATTGTCACAGCAGCCTCGACTTTTCCCCTTGATATCATGGTTTTAAGCAAGGTTTTCAGTTTTTCGTCGATGTAGCTGTAAGTTCTCGGGATTCTCGATGTATACTCGTAATATCTGTGATTCACCGAACGTATCTCAACGGTAATGTCGCGTCCATTCAGAATTTTCTGCGACCTGCCGTAGCCTGTCATGCTTCTGAGCACTTTATCGCCTGCTTTCTGTGCATAATTATTCTATTTTATTATTATACCACTTCTGCACAAAAAAAGCAACCCTTTTCCAAATAAAAAACCGCACGGAGCAAACCGTGCGGTTTAATTCTGCATTTAATTACTTCATATAGGACTCAGGAAGCTCAGGAAGGAGCTTAGCAAGGTACTTCTGAACAGATACTGCGTCACTTGCGTTAACGCCGTCGCCGTTATTGAATACATCTGCCTGCTTCTTAGCCTTTGCATTAACAAAGTCATTTGACTCATCATTTGCATAAGACATGATTACAACAACGTCGTTGATATTAACTTCCTTGTTGTCATCAGCATCACCCCAAAGGAGATCCTCATCATCTCCTGTTGTAGGCTGCTGTCCGTCTACGTATGGTTCAACCTCAGGGAAGAGGAGTGCCATTCCGCCGTATGACATAACAGCATCGCCAGCGTGCCAGAATCTGTGGTAGGTAAGATCAACATCCTCAGTTGAACCTGTTGACTCATAAGCTGCCTTGAGTTCCTGGAACTTAGCTTCGTTGTTATACTGAGTACGGATAGACTCGAAAGTTGCTCCGTTAGCAAGTACGCTTCCGTCAGGCATTTTTCCTGTGTAGTTATTCGGAATGTAAACGCTCTGAGTGAAGAGTCTTGAAAGGCTTCCGTTGTGCTCAACATATGAGAGACCGATGTCATCACGAGCATTATCCCACTGATATGTGAGGAGCTTATTGGCTGTGAGGAGTGACTCTTCAGCAAGTGAATTACCGCCGTTCTGAGCAGCAGCTGCATCTACCTTATTGGCAGCAGCATAGTAAATAAGTGTATTACAGAGTGAAGATACACATCCAACGTCTGAATAGCCATAGCTTGTAATCTCACAGTGATAGTTATTGTTAGCTGTAGCGCTGTACTTTCCTGTCCATGTAGCCGGCTGGTTATCCGGGTTGTATGACCAGTCATCAGCCTGACCGTCGCCGTCTTCATCGACTTCGCCCCAGCTGAGGTTTGAAGGAATCATATATCTTACTTCGTTTCCGTCGTCATCAACTGTATCCCACTTGATATTGTTGATGAACCAGTCGATCCATCTTGAAAGGATAGTCTCAAGAGCTTCCTCAAGTGTAAGACCGCCGAAGTCCTTAGCGCCGTTTGTAGCATCGCCGTTAATCTTTACATAGTAGTAAAGCTCAGCAAGACGCTGGATAGCCCATACCTGGTTACCGATCCAGTGGTTTGAACCCGGGTCAGCATATACAGGGTGAGCAACATATGCCATATCATAGAATGTTGACATACCGGCAGGATACTTTTCATAACGTCCGTTAAGTGAGTTTGTACATCCGCCGCCGATCGGGCCCTCTGCTGACTGGAGCCAGAGATACATTTCGATCTGTCTCTTGAGAGATGTCTTATAGTCATCTGTAGCACCAGACGACTTCATACCTGCGTTAAGATCATTATCATAAATGAGTGCATAAGCAGCAAGCGGGTTCTGATAGAACTCATGTGAGTGCGAGCAGCCGATCTGCCATGCCCATGAATACTGTGAAGAAAGATCTCCGCCCCATGACGTATACCAAGCCATAAGGAAGTGCTGACCCTTGAGAGCATCAGCCTCAGATACACCGGAAGTCATGATATCCTGACAGCCGATAGCCTTATAGTACTTATCGAACATGTCGTTACGGCACTGGTCACCCATTTTACCTGCGAGAGCGGAGACTTCCTTATCTCCTGCGCCCCAGATGTTTGCAAAGTTTACAGCCTGAATAGCACGGTCCTCAGCGTCAGGTGCGTTTGTGAAAGCATACTGCGGAGCAACATTGCCTACGCCGTTGAAGATACCCTTGATACCGTCAGATGAGTTACCGTATTTAAGTTCCTCAAGACAAGGATGCGGAACGGTCTCGAAACAGGATTCCTGACGTCCTCTCTGGAATGTATTGATGAATGTGAAATTACCATTACCGCCGCCGAAGCCATACCAGTCATCAACGTCAGCAAGCCAGTGCATGAGGTAGTAGCCCTGATCGCTTGAATATGCCGACTGGAAGCTCTTGTAAAGCGGGTTCTTAGCGTCACCGCCCTGGTTGTGAGTAGGATATTCCTCAGGAGTATCCAGCTCGGGAGCGGAGTCTGCCTTAAGTCCGTTTGACTGATTCCAGATGCTCTTGTAATTAACTGAAGCATTGGAAGCTGTGGACCAACCGGGAACAACAGCTTCAAGAGTTGACCATGCTTTCTTGAGGTCATTTGAAGCAGAAAGATCGTTTGTATCCTGTGCGCCGAGTACATCTCTCATTGCAGCCATCCAAACGATATAGGACATAGCCTCGGAAGTTGTCTCATGACCGTAGTCAGGAGCTTCACAGATAACAGTTTCAACTGAGTGATAAGGAATACCGAAGGACTCACCGAAAGAACCTTTATTCGTATTCTTGCTGAGATAACCGTTAGCCTGACCGTTTGTTACAACGTCGTCATAAAGTGCAGCAAATCTGCCTGCATAGGTATCATCCGTTGCAGCGGACTGTGCAGCTGACGCACCGAAAGCTGTAGCAAGTGACGGAACTACTGCTGTTGCTGACACTGCTGCTGCAAGGACTGCTGCTGCACGTGCCTTAGTCTTCTTACTAATCATTAGAATTAACCCCTCTCTGAAATAATAAATGGATTTTAGAAAATAAATAAAAATCGGGAATAAAACCGTCGGGAACGTACTTTGACAGTAATGCAGATGCAAACGGAGCTTCTGCTGTATACATTTGGTACACAATTCCCTATATTTTCAAGTTAATTATAGTCCACTTTTTCTGAATTGTCAACAGTTTAGGCAGTTTTGAAGTTAATTAAAGAGTGATTTTGGTGCAATGCACACATACACGATTTGTTTTTTGTTCATTTTGTCCACAAGATATTTTTACTTTCACACAGCTGTTGTATTTTATATGAATTAATTATTTGTATTTATTAATGATTGTCAAATTCATTCTTCTTACAATAATCTTTCACAAATTTTACACATACAAAGGATATTATTTATGAGTAATTGCATGGACATCTTTTATTTTTATTTCAGCTGTACAAGCTTTAACGATTTATACATTATTTATTCATATTTTGTTAATGTTTTTCTGTCATAATAAAATAGTATGAGTATACGACCAAAAGTACGGGTGTAATTTTGGAATTGTATACATTATAATAGTATATACTCCGTCCGGGTTATATAATTAATTTGAAAGGAGAAGCTCATGATTACTATTGAAAATCTTACCAAGTTTTACGGCAAAAACCGAGCTGTAAACCATATCAGTTTCACTATCAATGACAATGAGATTCTTGGATTTCTCGGTCCGAACGGCGCCGGCAAGTCCACAACAATGAACATGATTGCCGGCTATCTTCCGATGACATCCGGCAAAGTAACGATCAACGGCTGCGATATTTCCTCACAGTCCGCAAAGGCTAAAAAGAATATCGGCTACCTGCCCGAAATTCCGCCTGTTTATCCGGATATGAAAGTACGCGAATACCTCAGCTTTTGTGCGGGACTAAAAAAAATCCCACGCTCACAGCGAAAGGACGAAATCAATCGCGTTATGGAGCTGCTGAAAATCGCCGATATGGAAAACAGACTGATCAAGAATCTCTCCAAGGGCTATAAACAGCGCGTCGGCTTTGCTCAGGCTCTGCTCGGCAATCCGAAGTTTCTTATCCTCGACGAACCGACAGTCGGACTCGACCCGAATCAGGTTATCGAAGTCCGCAAAATCATTACCGACCTTAAAAAGGATCATTCCGTTATCTTCAGCTCACATATTCTGAGTGAAATCAGTGCGGTCTGCGACAGAGTTGTAATCATCAACAAAGGCGATATTAAGGCAATTGACTCGATTGCTAACCTTGAAAGCTCATTTAAGGACAAGCTCATCATCAACGCCAAAATCAGCGGTGACATCGAAAAAGCACAGTCCGTCGTCCGCAGTGTTAAGGGTGTAAAGTCGATTATCGAGACGGTTGATGAGGGTTCAAACGCCTATACTGTGCGAATTCAGACGAACGGCGATATTGATACAATCCGAAATGCTGTTATGTCCGCACTTATCGAGAACAATATCCCACTGCTTGAAATCTTCACAGAAAAGCCTAATCTTGAGGACGTTTTCGTTAAAATCGTCAATACGCCCACCAAAAAAACTACGCTTAAAGATATGCTCGCCGAGCTTGAAGCCGGAGACGATTCCACTGAGGACAAGGAAAAGGAGGCTGAGGAATAATGTTTTCAATCTATAAAAAGGAGCTTCAGTCGTTCTTCTATACGCCGTTTGCATATACGATCTCAGCTCTGTTCATGCTTCTCTTCACGTATATGTTCAATACCGGCATAGCCAATATTGACTCCAGTACATACTATTTTTCGTTCTCATCGGTTTTTTACAACGTAACTCTGTTCTTCATTTTCCTGATTCCGATTCTAACCATGAGAACATTTTCGGACGAAAGGAAATTCGGTACAGAGGTTCTGCTTATGACCTCGCCCAATAATGTATTTAAAATCGTTATCGGTAAATTTCTCGCAAATGTTACGGTTTTCGCGTTCATGCTCGTCTGCTCGTCAATCTTCCCGATTGTCACAGCAATTAACGGAAATCTCGTTAAATCCCAGCTTTTCTGCGCTTATCTCGGATTCTTCTGCTGGGGAATAATGTGCATCGCTGTCGGTATGCTGATGTCAAGCTTTACAGAAAACTCGATTATTGCAGCAATTCTCGGCGAGGTTTCGATGCTGGCGATGCTGTTCATCGATGACTTTTCAAGAACCGCATTCGCAGAGCAGATCCCGTGGCTTCAGAAAACACTGTATGCTTTTGCTGCTCAGCCGAAATTTGAATATTTCTCCCAGAGTCTGATACGCCTTTCGGATATCGTATTCTTTATTTCGGCAGTGATCCTCTTCCTCGGCTGGACTGTGGTCTCAATTGAGAAGAGACGCTGGAACAGGGGGTAATCTGTCATGAATAATAAAAAGAAATTTAATTTCAGCGGTATCGCTGCATTCATTATAGCGGTCCTTCTGCTGCTTGTACTCGTGCCGATAAATATAATTTTCAGCTATAACGACAAGAAGTTTGATATGACCGAAAAGTCTCAGTATACTTTCACGGACACAACACTTCAGCTCCTCGAGGAGACAAAGGATAAACAGATTGAAATTTATTTTCTCTGCCCTCTTGACTATCTCCGGGACGCTCCGGAGTATCTGCCGCTTTACTATCAGCTCACCGAGCTTGACAAGCGCGATAATATCACTCTGAAATGCGAGGATCTTGACGCTAATCCACAGCTTCAGAGCATTCTTAATCCTGCCGGAAATATCAATCTCCAGTTCAGTGATATAGTTGTCAGATGCAACGGTCTTATCAAGCATATCGCCCGTGACAGAATCTTCCCTTATACATATGTCAATGATTCTTCCGACAACGCTATGGTAACATATGCAGGAGAGGAGCTTCTTGCCGGCGCTATCAAGATCGTGACCGGAGGTTCGCTGCCGACGATCTATTTCATGACCGGACACGGTGAACCGGAAATTGACGGAAATTACGCAACTATTTCAAAACAGCTCAAAACAGATAACTATGATGTTCTCCCGCTTGATCTTTCGGCGGAGCAGAAAGTGCCTGAAAATGCAGCGATCGTTGTCCTTTCCGGTCCGACCTCTGACATATCCTCCGACGAAGCCGACAAGCTTCTCGCTTATGCAGGAAACGGAGGAAACATGGCTTTTCTCATTCCCCCGTGTGAAACCGAGGGCCGCTTTGATAATATTGAGAAGGTCCTTGAAAAATTCGAGCTTGGTATCGACTACAACATCGTTACCGAAACCGCGGCATCGCGCATGATGAATAACCGCGACTACGAGCAGGATGCTCATTATTTCAATGTCACCTATACTCCCGCTACCGATGATTTCGTTGTTGATCTTACATCTGAGATCAATTCACTCGTAAATAACGGTATTCAGGGAGGTATCTCAAATACCAGAAGCTTATACCAGATCAACAGCACAGGCAGCGGAAGCATCGAAAAATCAAGTATTATCACCGCTACTCCCGGTGATGAGGGCTACACAACAAACAGCGCTCCATTCGGCGGAAACGACGAAACAGCCGCTGATGCCGAGAAGCTTAACGGTCAGACTGTAAAACTTGAACTGGCATTCTACTCCTATAACAAAACAAACGGCTCAAAGCTCGTGGCATTCGGTACTGACGACATTATCAACAGCGAAAACATTTCAGATTCCGTATCGCTTTCGCAGCAGCTTTTCCTGAATTCCGTCACATGGATGTACAATCCCGATGTCAACATGAACATCGGAAACAAAGACAGCTCCTACGACTACCTCACTTTTAAAAATGCGGAAGAAGCTACTTCGACTCTGAGAATATTTACAATCGTTCCTTTCGTAATCGCAGCATTCGGTCTGTTCGTATGGCTGAAAAGGAGACACTCCTGATGAAAAAAATGATTATATCTATTATTGTCCTTTTAATTCTGTCAGCAGGTTCTCTTACAGCATTTTTCGCTGTTAAGAAGAGCCATGACAAGGAAGCTGAAAAAGCAGCCGCAATCGCTGCGGATTATATGCTTTTCAGATTCAATTCGGACAATATAACCAATGTCACAATCAGCGCGGACGGCAGAGACTATTCTGCCGAACGTGATCTGTCAACCACTGAGATTGTCTGGAATCTCGTTAATGTCGAGGAGTTCAAAGCAGATTCGGAATATTTCCAGAATGTCTGCACATATCTCAGCGACCTCACCGCAGAAACCGATTATGGTGAAGCGACCGACGAAAACAAAAGTATGTACGGACTTGATGATCCCATTAAGATAACAGCCTCGGACGGTACTAACGAATATGTTATATACGTCGGAGACCCAAGTCCGACAGGTGAGTATTACTACGTAATGACCGGTAACAAGTCAAAAATCTATGCTATCAACTCACTCTACGGCAGTGTTCTGAAAACAAGCAGGACTATGATGAAAAGCAAGGATCTCGTTGTCTATGGTGATGATGAGGTCTCCTCAGTCAAGATTATCCGCGGCGGCGAAACTGCTGTTGACCTGAATCTCGACATCAACTCGAACACATGGACTCTGCCCGATGATTATTCGCTTCTTACCGTTGACGACTCCGCCGTTACGGCTATGATCACGCTGATTACACGTACAGAGGTTCAGTCTTTCTACGATGAAAATCTTCAGGATCTATCGAAATACGGCTTCGACAATCCATATGCCGAGCTTATCGTTTCAGCCAAGGACGGCAGAACGAGTAAACGGCTGTTCTCCTACTACGGCAATGATACCGATACCTACGTATATGTTCTCTTTGAAGAAACCGGTCAGGTTGCAACATTCTATGCCGGTGACAATGACTATATCAAGAAAACTCCGCGTGATTTCATCGTTGATGAGGTTTATAATATGAACCTGATGAACGTGGATACCGTTCAGATCAGCTACAACGGACGTTCAGACCTGTTTACGGTTGACAATGAATCCTCATCTGTATCAATGAACGGCACAGATCTGAAGGAATACGGCTCAGATGCCTATGATTCTTTCTCGATGATGTATAATTCCATCGTATTCGTAACCTATTCAACCGTTGACGTATCGGCTCAGCCTGAATACACCGACCCGATTCTGTCATGCGATTTCAGACTTGCCGACGGCTCTGCAATGCTCTATGAGCTTATACCATACAGCGATACCGATTGTGCTGTATTCATGAACGGCGAGTTTACAGGCGGTTTTGTATCGCTTGACTCGATTACTGGAAAGAATACGCTTTCGGCTCTTTATGATAAATTTATCGGTATTGTCGGCTGACGCTCTATCATATCTCCCGTATCTTGCAGGTACGGGAGATTTTTTTGTAAAAATGAACAAAAGGGCAAGTAAATCCTAAGTTTGTGCGACTTAATTGTAAACTTTTTGTAATTCCCTTTACTTTTTCTCCCAAAAGTATTAGAGTATAATATGGAATAATTTTGGAGGTAATTAAAATGAAGAAATCCAGGGCTATATCGGCTATTGCAGCCGCCGTGCTCGTTTCGGGGACGGTCATTCCCTCTGCAATGACCTTTTCTTTCACCGCCAGCGCAGGCGAACAGCTTGGTCAGACCGACTTTGACGACGGTGTCGGACTGCCATGGCATATATGTGAATCCGAAACAGGCGAAATGGACTTTGATATCAGTAACGGAGTTTATAAAATCACTATTGTCAATCCGGGCGGAGCCTCAAACGGCGGCGAGGACAGATGGGACTGCCAGTTCCGTCATCGCGGACTTAAAATCGTAAGCGGACACCAGTACAAGGTCTCATACGAAATCACAGCTTCCAACAGCGGTAAATTCTACACCAAAATCGGAAATCTTGACGGTGATGTTGAAATATGGCACAATATGTCCACAAACGATGGAGATTTCGGAAACAACTGGGACCCCATGCCCATTAATGCCAACGAAACAAAAAAAGTCGAGCTGACTTTTACTGCCAGCCAGTCACTTGAGGTCGCAGAATGGGCATTCCACCTTGGCGGAGACGGTCAGTACACTCAGGGAGGCTGCTTCCCTGCCGGAACGGTTATCACCTTTGATAATATGTCACTTATCGATCTTACAAGCGATGAAAACGACTATGTTCAGCCGGAACAGTGGCAGCGCGCCGATATTCTCACAAATCAGGTAGGATATTTCCCGGACCGTGCCAAGAAAGCCACTCTCCTGTGTGCCGAAAAGGAAAGCGTTAAATTCGACGTCAAGGACAGCTCGGGGGATGTTGTTTACTCCGGCAAGAGCGAATATTTCGGTTACGACGAGGATTCAGACGATACGGTACATATAATTGACTTCACCGAACTCGATGACGACGGAACATACTACATTGAAGCTGAGAACGGGGCAAAAAGCCGCGAATTCAAAATCGGCGGCACTTCGGAATATTCTGCAATGCTCTATGATTCGCTGAATTATTTTTATCAGAACAGAAGCGCTGTTCAAATAGAAAGCCAGTATATTTCCTCGGGCGATACTCAGGCTCTTGCCCGTGCGGCAGGTCATAATCCCGACAATGCCGAAATTGAACAGACATGGGGCTACAGCGGTTCAAGCGGTTCTCTTGAAGTTACAGGAGGCTGGTACGACGCAGGTGACCACGGAAAATATGTGGTCAACGGCGGTCTTTCACTCTGGATGATGCAGAATCAGTATGAAACTGCACTCAAACACGGTTTCGAGGACGTTTATGCCGACGGCACGATGCTCCTCCCCGAAAACAGCAACGGCAATCCCGACCTTCTTGACGAAGCTCGCTGGGAAATGGAATGGATGCTCAAAATGATTGTAAACGGCGGAGAGTATGACGGAATGGTCTACCACAAGGTTCACGACTACAAATGGACAGCTCTTGCAGTCGCTCCGGCTGACGACGATTTACAGCGGGTTATTAAGCCGCCGACAACTGCGGCAACCCTCAATCTGGCAGCCTGTGCAGCTCAGTCGGCACGGCTCTGGAAAGGTATCGATGACAGCTTCGCCGATGAATGTCTCTCCGCGGCTGAAAAGTGCTACGAAGCGGCTAAGTCCCACCCTGATATGTATGCTCCGCTTGATGAATCCGTAGGCGGCGGCGCGTATGGCGATAAAGATGTTGAGGACGAATTCTATTGGGCAGCCTGTGAACTTTACATTACAACAGGTGATAAAAAATATTACAGCGACGCTGAAAGCTCCGATTGTTTCCTCAAGCTTCCGACATCACTCGGCGGAGGAGAAAGTGTTGACACTGTAGGCAGCTTCGACTGGGGAAATACTGCTGCTCTCGGTACATTCAGCATAGCTCTCAACAAGGACGCTGTTGACAGCAAAGATTATGAGGATGCAGTTTCTAATATCTGCAAGGCTTCCGATTATTATATATCTCTTGAAGAGAAGCAGGGCTACGGACTTCCCTACGGTCAGAGCACCCTGAGCTACAACGACAGCGACAAGGGCTATCTCTGGGGGTCAAACTCATTTGTTGCCGATAATTCAATCGTTATGGCTTATGCATATCTGCTCTCTGATGACGAAAAGTATCTCG
Organism: Oscillospiraceae bacterium; assembly: GCA_029007035.1. Classification (GTDB taxonomy): domain Bacteria; phylum Bacillota; class Clostridia; order Oscillospirales; family Ruminococcaceae; genus Ruminococcus. The sequence continues at coordinate 32,292 of JAQXHC010000007.1, read as the reverse complement.
ACGGTGTTATCGGCGGCATAGACTATCTGCTCGGCAGAAACGCTGTAGACTACTCATACGTAACAGGATATGGTACCCATGCCTTTGAAAATCCTCATCACCGCTACTGGTCAAATCAGGTCGACTCAGAATTCCCGAAAGCTCCATGCGGAGTAATGTCGGGCGGTCCGAACTCAGGTATGCAGGATCCGTGGGTTCGGGGTTCAGGCTGGAAAAAGGGAGAAATTGCTCCTCAGAAATGTTATCTTGACAATATCGAAGCATGGTCGGTAAATGAATGTACAATCAACTGGAACTCCGCTCTTGCATGGATTATCGGATTCACTGCCGAGGAAAACGGCGGAATCGAGCCAGGCAGCACCGGTAACGGCGCAGGCGCTTCAAACAACGGCGGCGACGGAGAATCCAATGATAATCAGACCTACGATGAAGATAAAGCCGGCAACAGCAAGGACGATGACATTGACGTTGCCGATAAGGATAACAGCTCTGTAAAGAACGATAAGGACAGCGATAAGGATTCCTCCGACAAGACTTCGGATAAGGACAGCGGCTCAAATCTTGGCGTTATCGCATTGATTGCAGGTGCAATTATTGCGGCGCTTGTTTCAATTGAAGTATTCGTATTCAAGCTTATCAAGCTGAAAAACGGAAACACTTCCGCCAATCCGGGAGCGAAAAAGGACTCCGGTAAGGATAAAGATTCCGACAATAAATAACATGCCAAAACAAAGCAGAGATGACCTTTAAAAATCATCTCTGCTTTTGCTTTTAACTTCATTTATCCCCGCTCTGTTCCGATGAGAGGAGATATCCGCTCCGTCGCCGGTCAGTTAGAATTCGTCGCGCTGATTCCGGAAGTTCTGATTGTTCTTGTTCTGAGAATTCTGATTGCTGCGGTTCTGAGAATTCTGGTTGTTCTGATTCTGGGAATTCTGATTGTTCTGGTTATTCTGGTTATTCTGATTGTTCTGATTATTCTGATTGCTCATAATAATCCACCTTTCTCCTGATAAGGATTTTATTCGGGGACATAATCCCTCGACCTTATTATGAACATTATTGCAGATTTTATTCCATTTTACCGAAAATAAGCTGAATCAGCCAATAGTTTGTTGAAGCCACGTTCTGATTTGCACTTGTGACAATAAGAAATGTAAGAAATATAGCCGAAATCAGTATCGAAACAACAGCTATCACAATTGAAGCCTTTGTAAAGTGGGTCTTACTTTTCTTCGCAGCGAGGATAAGTGCGATTACGCCTGTCACAACCGACTCCGCACAAAAGCCGAAGAATCCGAGCAGAATTGATGCGATTGATATTATCAATGAAGGTATATAAATGTTTTTCTCATTCATAATTATTCTCTCTCCCATAATACGTATTGTTTATCATTTTCGTCATCATAATAGAATATCTCTGATAATTCAAAGTCGTTTTTATTCTTTATGAATATCCGTTTTTCCATCTCTTCCGACATCGAAGTCTTTGCAAGCGCGTCAATTTTCCTCTGATGAAGCGTAACTCCGTATCCCTTCTTTTTGTCTTTATCGAAGTCATCGTCAATTGCCATAAGATTGCCGTTTTCATCGCTTATTGCAGGGTAAATGAAATCTGCCGCCGAAGCATCACCCTTTGTAACGAGCCACAAATCTCCATTAGCCGACTCCTCAACCCATACGTTTTCAGCAAGGTTATATCTTTCATAATCCATGCTGCAATCAGTGTTTACGAGGAAAAAATACCCGAACCATAAAAAAATAAGTGCTGCCAGTGCAACAGCTCCCCCGATAAGCCATCGCTCAATGACAATACGTCTGCGGATTCGCTTGATCACTTTTACGTCCTTATCGGCAGTTAACATAATCTCCCCGCCCATTTTTTCCAGCTCGTCCATGCATTCACTGCACTGTGAAATATGCTCTGCGACAATTTTTCTGCTTTCCTCACTGCATACTCCGTCTGAATAAAGAGGAAGCAAATCTTTTATTACTTCGCAATTATTTTTATTCATTTCTGTTCCTCCAGTTTATTGATTATTTTCAGCTTTCCGCGGTGAAAAACCACTCGCGCCCAGCTTTCGGTCTTTCCGAAGATTTCTGCGATCTGCCCGAACGACAGCTCCCCGAATACTCGCAGGTTGAATACCTCCTTATACGGCTCCTCAAGTTCGTGAAGCACGCGGTGTATAGCCATTGACTGGTATGTGTCGGCAAGCGAATCTTCAATGCTGACGGTTGAATCGGCAACGGTTTCGGGTACTTCATCGCCGCTGAAACGATTTGATTTTTTCGCCAGAGTCAGATATGTATTCTTTGCAATCTGACACAGCCACACCCGTATATCGCAGTCCCCCTTGAAGCTGCCGACAGATTTCATCGCCTTGAAAAATGTTTCCTGTGTGATTTCCTCGGCTGTTTCTTCGCGATGAGTCAGCGACAGCAGGTAAAGGTATACATCATGAAAGTATGTATTGTAGAGCTCTTCAATCTGTTGCACAGTTTCACCCCCTTACACACATAAGACTTCGAAATCTCCGTTTCGTTACAGAAATTTTCAAAATAATCTGAAAAAAATAAGGCGGATAAATTATCCGCCTTTAATCGTTGTTATTATTCCTCGTCGGAATCCTCGGAGCTGTCCTCAAAATCTTCAATAGTGAGGTCATTGTAATCGAACTCAAGAAGCTCATCACAGTTCGGACAGTTCATCGAACCCTCGTCGATAATGCTCTCGTCAAGGAGAATCGTATCGCCGCATGTGGGGCAGGTTACTTCATAAAGCTCGTCATCATCGTCGAACTCGTAGTCGTCATCGCAATCATCACAGCAATCACAGTCGCCATCGCACTCATCGCAGTCACACTCATCAAAGTCGTAGAAATCTTCTTCAACTGAGCCAAGATCCTCGTCAAGAATGTCGCAGAGCTCGGTAAGCTCGTCCACCTGTGACTGAAGATCCTCAATGTAAACGACAAGCTCCTGCATAACATCGGTCATCTGCATAAGTGCCTTGCCCTCTTTAGTGGAATCATCAATATCGAGACCGTCGATAAGTCCCTGTAAATATGACATTTTTTCGGTAAGCTTCATAAACAGCTCCCCCTTTCGGTTAAAAGGTTTATTTCGTTTGGCTTTACAGTGCGATTATGCTCTCTGCATATACTCGCCTGTTCTTGTATCGATTCTGATTGTCTCACCCTCGTTTATAAAGAGCGGAACCTTGACCTCTGCACCTGTTTCAAGAGTTGCAGGCTTTGTAGCGTTTGTAGCTGTATCACCCTTGAAGCCGGGATCTGTCTTTGTTACAACAAGGTCAACAAAGTTAGGCGGCTCAACGCCGAAAACATTGCCCTTATATGAAAGAACGGTACAAAGCATTTCTTCCTTTACAAACTTGAAGTTGTCGCCGAGAACAGATGAATTGATCGGAAGCTGCTCGTAGGTTTCCATATCCATGAAGTAATAGAGATCGCCGTCATTGTAGCTGTACTGCATCTCTCTTCTCTCAACGAAAGCAGTCGGGAACTTGGCTGTAGGGTTAAAGGACTGCTCAACAACAGCTCCGGTAATTACATTCTTATACTTTGTTCTTACGAACGCAGCGCCCTTACCCGGCTTTACGTGCTGAAACTCAACGACCTGAACTACGTTGCCGTCCATTTCAAATGTAACGCCGTTTCTGAAATCTCCTGCTGAAATCATTATAAATACCTCCGTGAATTTCAAATTAGTTATACTTTATTTTACCATAGAAAGGAAAAATTTGCAATACCTAAAGCGAGATTATTATAAAGATATTATATTTTTTGCACATTTTGTCAGATTATCACACCCATTTTCAGTCAAAATGACAAAATCCTCAATACGAACTCCAAATTTTCCGGCAATATAAATTCCCGGTTCTATTGTAACAACCGAGCCTGCTTTAAGCTTCTCCTTATTGCGCGGACTTGCAATGGGACCCTCATGGATTTCAAGACCGACTCCATGACCGAGAGCGTGACCGAAATTATCCTTATATCCCGCAAAATCTATCACAGCACGGGCAGCAGCGTCAAGCTCCTCGCCGGTAATTCCTGCCTTTGCAGCTTCAAGGCATCTTAGCTGAGCCTCAAGGACAGTGTTATAAACTTTTTCCATTTCACCGGTCGGTTTTCCTACGCAGACGGTTCTCGTCATATCGCTGTGATAGCCGTTATACACTGCTCCGAAGTCCATAAGTACAAACTCTCCCTCGCAAACCATTTTATCCGACGGAACGCCGTGTGGCATCGATGTGTTTGTTCCGGAAAGTGCGATTGTCTCAAAGGAAATATCCTCCGCACCGTTAATGAGCATCTGTCTGTTCAGTTCAAGAGCTATTTCACGCTCGGTAATGCCGGGTCTGATAAAATTCAGAATCGCATCAAAGGCGGTTTCGGCAATTTCCTGTGCCTTTTTTATGCATCTTAACTCCTCGTCATCCTTGATCGTTCTGAGACGGTTTATCGCGGCACTCAGCAGCTCCGAACCGTCAAATTCCACATCATTTACCGACTTTTTTAACCTCTCAAAAGCAGCAAGAGTCATTGTTTCGGCTTCGACATGAACCTTCTTTACTCCGTGCTTTTTTATAAGCTCTGAAAGCGTTTTGTACGGCGAATTTGCCTCGATAACCTCTGCTGCTGTTACTGTTGCCCGCGCTTTTTCAATATACCTGAAATCTATCAGCAGATATGTCTTGTCCCTGAACACTGCTACAAGTCCGTCCGACGATTTCATTCCGGTGAAATATCTGCGATTAACGTCCGAGGTTATCAGCGCACATCCACTGTCATCGGGCAGTTCCTCAAACAGCTGTTCAAGCCTGTTCATTGCCATCACCTCAAAGCTCCGACATCGCCTGAACGGCAAGATAATAGCTTCCGAAGCCGAAGCCGCATATACTTCCGACGCATACAGGCGCAATTACCGAATTTTTCCGGAACTCGTCGCGGGCATTGATATTACTGATGTGAACTTCGATTACGGGTATTTTTATCGCTGCGATCGCGTCACGGATTGCGTAGCTGTAGTGGGTATAAGCTCCCGCGTTGATAATAACTCCGTCGAAGCTCGTCCGTGCGCTGTGAAGCTTATCGATGATAGCTCCCTCGTGATTGGACTGGAATATCTCGCAGCTGAGCCCCTGTTCTGCCGCGCGTTCCATTATGTTTTTGTTGAGAACCCCGATATTTGAGCTGCCGTATACATTCGGCTCACGCTCGCCAAGAAGATTGAGGTTCGGACCGTGAATCACAAGAATTTTCTTTATCATATTTATTCCTCAGTTCATTCGTCTATTTTAGGGATAAACGGAATTTCAAGCTTCCGCTTAACCTTGAAAAACATTGTTTTTTCATGTTCGATCGGAACGACATACAGCATCTTTATGCCCATAAGATTCGCTCCGAGTACATCGGTGAAAATCTGGTCTCCCACAGCCGCAACGCTTTCTCTGGGCAGCTTCATCTTTGCGGCAGCCTCTTTAAACCCCTTTGTCAGAGGCTTTTTTCCCTCGCTCACAAAGGGAAGTCCGAGCATTTCAGCAAATGGTCTGACCCTCGGAGGATGATTGTTTGAGACTATCATAAGACGTATTCCCTCACGCTTCATAAGGTCTATCCATTCGAGGACTCCATCAGCGGGTCTGGGATTATCGTGCGTTGTCAGCGTATTGTCGAGGTCGAGAATAAGTCCTCTGATATTCAGTTTTTTCAGTATTTCGGGAGTTATATCCGTAACTCTCCTGAACGCCGCTGTTGACTTAAATAACATATCTTCTCTCCTCATAGATTAGCGGCAATTCTATTATACATTATTATTGCCGAAAAATATGTCGAAATAATGGTCTGCCAAATGAAAAAGCGAGCCGCAGCCCGCTTTTATCAACATTTAAATTCCGCAAGAAATCAATACTTACGCTTACGAGCTGCCTCAGACTTCTTCTTACGCTTTACCGAAGGCTTTTCGTAGTGTTCTCTCTTACGAACCTCAGCTATAACACCATCCTTGGCGCAGGACCTCTTAAATCTTTTAAGAGCTGTATCCAAAGACTCGTTTTTGCCTACACGAACTTCTGCCACTATCTTTCCCTCCCTTGTTTCAGAGGTTTCCGGGTTTTGCCCGAATCTATACTAATCACTCAAAAGAGTGTCAGCCAGCATACCTCAAAAAAAGCATACAGCAGATAACATTACAAAAATAATATAATATTAGTTTACCACAAAAAATGTTCAATGTCAAGAAAAAATTTTGAGGTATTCAAACTTCGTTATTTTGCCACAATATTAACAAGCTTATTTGGTACATATATCTGTTTGACTATATTTCTTCCCTCAACAGACTCGGCAACCTTTTCGTCAGCAAGAGCCGCTGCAATTACGGAATCCTTGTCGGAATCAACTGCAATATTGAGCTTTGCCCTGAGTTTGCCGTTGACCTGAACAACAATTTCGATAGTCTCATCCCTGCAGAGAGATTCGTCGTAGGATATCCAGCTCTGCTCGCTGAGAACCTTTCCGAATGCATTGCTGTACATTTCCTCGGTGATATGCGGCGCAAATGGGTTGAGCATTATGCAGAACGCACCCAGCTCAGCCTTGTTAATTGTACCGACGCTGTAAATCTCATTGATCAGAGTCATCATCGCCGCAATTGCGGTGTTGAATTTCATGCTCTCTATATCCTCGGTTACCTTTTTGATCGTCTTATGGAACGGAGCTTTCAGCTTGCTGCTGAAATCATCACCGTCGGTAAGCATATCCTGAAGTCCCCATACACGGTCAAGGAATCTCTTACAGCCCTTGATGCTTGATTCACTCCATGGAGCAGCCTTTTCATAGTCGCCCATGAAGAGAACATAAAGTCTGAGAACATCAGCGCCGTACTCCTCAACAACATCGTTCGGGTCAATTACATTTCCTCTCGATTTGCTCATCTTTTCGCCGTCCGGTCCGAGAATAAGTCCCTGAGCTGTTCTCTTTGCGTAAGGTTCTGATGTTGGAACAAGTCCCAGATCATAGAGGAACTTGTGCCAGAAACGCGAATAGATCATGTGACGCGTTACGTGCTCCATACCGCCGTTGTACCAGTCAACAGGCATCCAGTATTTCAGAGCCTCCTGCGATGCGAATTCATTGTCGTTCTTCGGGTCGCAATAGCGGAGGAAGTACCATGACGAGCCTGCCCACTGAGGCATTGTATCGGTCTCGCGCTTGGCATCGCCGCCGCACTTAGGACACTTGCAGTTTACGAAGCTGTCGATCTTTGCAAGCGGACTTTCACCGTCTGTACCAGGCTCGAAATTCTCGACCTTGGGCAGTTTAAGCGGAAGCTCATCGTATGGAACGGCAACCATTCCGCACTTTGGACAATGAACTATCGGTATAGGCTCGCCCCAGTATCTCTGACGGTTGAACGCCCAGTCTTTCATCTTATACTGTACGCCCTTTTCGCCGCAGCCTTTCTGCTCGAGGATTCCCAGCATTTTATCAATTGCGTCCTTTTTGTTGGAGATTCCGTTCAGCTCGCCCGAATTAACCATTTCACCGTCGCCTGTGTATGCCTCGACCGAGATATCTCCGCCCTTGATTACCTCAATAATGTCAATACCAAACTTCTTTGCAAAATCATAATCACGGGTATCATGAGCAGGTACAGCCATAATTGCGCCTGTGCCGTATCCCATCATAACATAATCGGATATGTAAATAGGGATTTCTTTGCCTGTAATCGGATTAATTGCCGTCAGACCGTCGATTCTCACGCCTGTCTTATCCTTGACGAGCTGAGTTCTCTCAAACTCACTCTTTTTCGCACACTCCTCGCGGTATGCGTCAAGCTCGGCGATATTTGCAATCTTATCGCGGTATTTCTGAATCATCGGATGCTCCGGAGCCATTACCATAAATGTTACTCCGTAGAGCGTGTCGGGACGAGTTGTATAAATTCTGAGTTTCTCGCCGTTTTCCTTAACAGTGAATTCAACGAAAGCACCCGTGGACTTGCCGATCCAGTTCTGCTGCTGAAGCTTCACATTCGGGAGATAATCAACCTCCTCCAGTCCCTGAAGCAGCTTGTCGGCATACTCTGTGATTCTGAGATACCATACTTCCTTGGTTTTCTGAACTATATCGCTGTGGCAGATATCACACTTTCCGCCTTGTGAGTCCTCGTTGGAAAGAACTACCTTACAGCTCGGACAGTAATTTACTGAGGTCTTGTCTCTGAAAACAAGTCCTTTCTCGAACATTTTAAGGAAAATCCACTGAGTCCATTTATAGTAACCCTCTTCGGTGGTATCGATAACCCTCGACCAGTCGAAAGAGAATCCCACTGTCCTCAGCTGATTGGTGAACTTTTCAATATTTCTGTCGGTAACGATTCTCGGGTGGATATTCTCCTTGATAGCTGTGTTTTCGGTCGGGAGTCCGTATGCGTCAAAGCCGATCGGGAACAGCACATTATAGCCCTCGAGACGTCTCTTTCTCGAAACTACCTCCAGTCCCGAATAAGCCTTGATGTGACCAACGTGCATTCCGTGTCCCGAGGGATACGGAAATTCAACAAGGGCATAGAATTTCTTCTTGCTGTAGTCATCGCTTGCCTTGAAGCTCTCATGCTCATCCCAGTATTTCTGCCATTTCTGCTCGACCGATTTAAAATCGTATCTGCTCATATTATATCATTCCTTTATGTGAAATTATTTGCCGATCAAATTTTTAATCTCGCTCCACTTATTGGTGAAGTGCTCCTTTACATCCTTGTTTATGAACAGCAAAACTGCCGCAGCCGCGTCAATTACCGCTTCAATAAGATAGATTATTGTGTCCGGTAAGTTTGAGACGTTATAGCCTATGTGACGGATTATTGTCAATACAAGCAGCGCCGCGATTACATAGTTTACAAATTCAAGCCCGGTATAAAGGAAAGCCGCAAAAACAACTCCGATAATAATATCAGTGAAGCTTCCGCCGAGAATCAGGTTCAGCACTGCTTTTGCTACAACGTAAATTCCGATTACCATTGCAAAGCCTCTGCCTGTGGAGTTGTTAGTCCTCATGCATATCCTCCTTTACAAGATACTGCGAAATATCAACTTGCTCGCCGTCTGCCCAGAGTCTTTCAAGCTGATAGAATCCGCGCGCTTCTTTATAGAAAACGTGGACAATTACATCGCCGTAATCAAGGATTATCCATGTATTTCCGGTATCAGCCTCGCGGCGGAGCGGCTCAATGCCCTTCTGAGAAAGCTGAAATTCAGCTTCGTCCGCAAGTGTCCGCGTATGTGTATTGCTCGTACCGTTGACAATTACAAAATAATCTGCCAGTATGGTAAGGTCGCTTATTTTTATTGCCTGTATATCCTCGCCGCGCTTGCTGTCGAGCGCTTTGACGATTATTTCAAGTTTTTCGTTTTCATTCATATATTCCCGGCCTTTCTGTGGTTAATTTCAGTGTATTCTCAGAGATAACGGAATTACTCCGTTGAATCTGTTTCTTTTGGTTTATTCTCTCCAGGTTTAGCTCCGTTCTGAATATCCTGGAGGTTATCGCCCGTGTTGTCGTATGAATTATAGGAATAATCGCTTGTAAGCTCGATAATCGCGCTGTATTCCGGAGTAAGGTCGTTCTGATACGGGCGGAAGCTTTCGTTGAGAATATCAAGGGTAGCCTGCTTGTGAATCGACCACACTGAGTATGCCTTTCCGTCCGGAGCATTGTAATATTCGCCTTCACCGGGAACCATTGTAACGTTAACCTTATCCATCGGGATGGTCGATGCAAGGTCGGCTATCATCGTGATGTTCTCGATGCTGAGGTTCGTAGCGATATACTCGTTCTCATAGATTTCCTTGAGATAGCTGTAGAACTTCATTCTGCCCTCGTCCTCGATAATGTTCATCATCTTGGTCATGGCAGCTGCAAGGAATTTTCTCTGATTCTTTACACGACCGATATCTCCCTCCGCAAATCCGTGACGGAAACGAACAAACCATTCTGCCTGCTGACCGCTGAGTACACTTGAGCCTGCGGGGATAATCTTATCTGCCTCGTATACAATACTCTCATCGAGGGTAATCGGAATTCCTCCGACAAGATCAACAATGTCGACAATATCGTAGCAGTGTGTCGTTACATACGCGTCAATCGGTATTCCGAAATTGTCCTGAACCGCATTAACGGTACGCTGAATCGGAATCAGATCCTTATCGCCGCTGCCGTAGATGCTGTTGAACTTTCCTGTTATATTATCGGTATAACCCGGCATAAAACTATCACGCGGAATCTGGAGTACATTCAGCTCTGCCTTTGCGATGTCAAACTGGAATATCCAGTTTACGTCGGTGTTGGTAGTTTTCTCATCGAAACCAAGAAAAAGCACGGTATACTGTCCCTCGATAATCTGCGGCAGGTCGAGTCCGTCGCTGAAATCCGGGGTAACAAGCTCTGTATTCAGGTTGAGATTTTCTCCGCTGTGAGGAGCAAGCTCGCCCTCGATATTTTTAAGCGGCTGCCAGCGCTTGAAAAATGTTATTATAGATACATTTTCAACAGGCTCCCCTGTCTTACTGTAAGCGATTATCGGCATATTTAAAACAAGCAGGATTATCAGAATAAGACTGATAAGGATCGCTCCGATTTTCACAAACAAATCCTTTTTCGAGAATTTTTTTACCGCTGTACAGCCTTTGTCGCTGTACGGAGCGTCAAACCCGTTTTCATCATCATAATACTCCTGCGGCTCATAATTTTCAGAAACTTCCCGGATGGAATTCCCATCATAAAGCGAAGTTTTTTCTTCATGTTCCGGCGGATTTCTGCGTGCTTTCTGCCTTGCCCTCTCGATACGCTCTCTCAGTTCTTCATTCTGATTTGAGTTATTCTCGTTATTCATTTTATCTCTCCTTGGTGCTCGTTATCTCTGTTTCTCACTTTTGTATAACCGTGTGTAAAAATTATACCCCTCTACCGTGCAAGGAGGAAGCACCCCGCCTTTTTTGATGACCGACTTAATTGAAAAGGCAAGTGCCTCAAGCATCGCCGCATCGAGACTGGCATAGGCGGATTTTCTCATTTTATCGACATCCTTGTAAGCTCTGTCTGCCGAAATAAGGTCGCCGAGATAGACGATTTCCTCCAGCCTTGTCATTCCCGCTCTGCCAACCGTATGAAAACGTACTGCATTTATTATGTCAATATCCTCAATTCCGTATTCACTTTTAATATAGGAAGCTCCTGCTATCGCGTGCCAGAGCGAATGTGTTTCAAGCTCCTCGCGGCAAACCGAAAATCCGCTGTCAACTACCATTTGCTTCTGCTCCTCGGCAGGAAGTTCCTTGCAGACATCGTGAAGCAGTCCTGCAAAATACGCTCTGTCGGGGTCTTCGCCGTATTTTTCGGCAAGCTTTCTGCATTCCTCCGCTACATTCACACTGTGATTATAGCGCTTCTGCGAGAGCCTTGCTTTTAAAAGCTTCCTCTTTTCATCGGAATTATACACTGAATTTCACCTCGTCCGAACCGCTGCATATCAGTAATAACCTCAGATGAGCGGCTTCATTTTGAATATAAATCCCTGTATCTTATATATTGTACTACATTTTCGTCAAGATAGCAAGTCAAATTCTCATTTTTTGCAATTTTTTTTCTGATTTCTGTCGAGGATAGCTCAACAGCAGGGGCTTTGCATACGATTATTCTGCCGTATTCCGACAATTCCTCCGCTTTTTCAAGCAGCTCGGTCATATCGCCGTTCTTTCTCGAAACAACCGCAAGAGCCGCCTGCGAGAGTATATCCCTGAACCGGTACCACTTGTCGAAACACATCAGCATATCGCTCCCAACGAGCAGAAACAGCTCGTCGTCGGGATAGAGACTGCGAAAATGCTCAATCGTATAAATGGTGTAGCTCACACGATCCTCACCAAGCTCATATCCGCTTGCCTGAAACCGGCTGTCGTTTCCGAACGAAAGACGCAGCATCTCCATTCTGTCCTCACCTGAAACGTACTCAGCGCTTGAACGGTGAGGAGAAACTTTCGACGGCACGAAAATAATCCTGTCAAGAGAAAGCTCATCCATTACTGCCCTTGCAAGGTGAATATGTCCCTTGTGGACGGGATTAAAGCTCCCTCCGAAAATACCCGTGCGCACGAATTATTTATTATCCTTCGGGATTCCCTCAATAACGGGTTCCTTGGGATTACGCCTGAAAAGCACGAACTTCGTTCCGATAACCTGAACAACATCTGCACCTGTAGCCTCTGCTATCTCGTCGGCGGCTTCTCTTGCGGTATAACCGGAATTATCGAGGACTCTGAGCTTTATAAGCTCTCTCCTGCGAAGCGCATCTCCTATCTCCTTGCAGAGAACCTCGGTAACTCCGCCCTTGCCAATCTGAAATATCGTTTCGTACGTTGACGCGATTCCGCGCAGATACGCTCTTTGTTTACTTGTCAGCATCTTTATTCACCTTTCTTTTCAGCTGAGCGTACAAGGCTTTAAGCGCCGCACCTCTGTGGCTGATTTTATTTTTTTCCTCTGCCGTCATTTCTGCGAGAGTCCTGTCACCATAAATAAAAACCGGGTCATAGCCGAAGCCGTTTTCACCGCGCTCCTCGTAGCCGATGTAACCAAGACATTCTCCGCTGACGGTAAAACTGCAATCATCGTCGATATATGCAATTGTGCAGTTGAAGCTTGCGCGACGCTTCTCCTGAGGAACATCTGTCATCTCAGAAAGAAGCTTTGAACATTTCTCGCCGTCAGGAGCATAACGGGCAGAATGAACTCCCGGTCTGCCTCCGAGAAAGTCAACGCAGAGTCCGCTGTCATCGGCGATTACAGGAAGTCCTGTCGCTTCATAGACAGCTTTCGCCTTAATCATGGCATTTTCTGCAAAAGTTTCGCCGTTTTCATCCGGATTGCAGTTTACTCCCGCTTCCCTCTGTGAGATCACTTCAATTCCCAGCGGAGAGAGGATTTCCCTTACCTCACGAAGTTTTCCTGCATTGTTGGTAGCCATTACGATTTTGTCGATCACTTTCTGTCACCTCCGAACAGCTTGCCGAAGAATGAACGCTTTTTCGGTCTGAGATCTTCCTCAGTCTCTGCTTCGTCATCTGATTCTTCTTCGGAATCGGATTCGTCTGTCGGTTCATCATCGGAATTATCTGTTTTATCGATGTCATCATCCAAATTAACAGTTTCAATTTCAGTCGGCTCCGGAACAGGTTCGGATTCAGCCTCATATTCAGGCTCATGAGACTCAGCAATTTCCTCAGGCTCGGTTTCATCCGTTTCCTCAGCAGATTCAGTTTCAATCTCATCATCGGATTTCGCATCAACTACTCCGTCAAAGAGTGCATCGACAAATTGTCGGCTGTCAAATGGCTGAAGATCATCTATTTTCTCGCCGACTCCGATAAGCTTAACGGGAATTCCCAGCTCGTTCTTTATTGAAATGACAATTCCGCCCTTTGCCGTACCGTCAAGCTTCGTAAGTACAATGCCGGTAATCGGCGCTGTTTCGCTGAAAAGACGCGCCTGATTTACTGCATTCTGACCTGTTGTCGCGTCGAGGACAAGAAGCACCTCGCGCGAGCAGTCACCTGCCTTAGAATCGATTATTCGGTTGATCTTAGCAAGCTCGTCCATAAGGTTCTTCTTATTGTGGAGACGTCCTGCGGTGTCGATAATCACAACGTCGCAGTGACGAGCCTTTGCAGCTTCGAGTGCATCGTAAACTACGGCTCCCGGATCGGAACCCTCAGAATGTTTTACAAGCTCGACACCTGCACGGTCAGTCCATACCTGAAGCTGGTCTATCGCGGCAGCACGGAATGTATCGGCAGCGGCTACGATAACCTTTTTTCCTTCTGCCCTGAACTGGTGACAGAGCTTGCCGATCGTGGTTGTTTTGCCCGCTCCGTTAACGCCGATCACCATGATAACCGCAGGAGAAACGGTAAGGTCAAGTCCCGTATCATCGCCCATGATCTCAGCGATAACCTCCTGAATCAGCTCCATAATCATTGAAGGGTCGATAATGCCGCGCTCCTTGATTTTTTTACGCAGGCAATTGCATATTTCAAGGGACGTTTCCACCCCTATATCACTCATAATCATAGTTTCCTCAAGCTGTTCGAAAAGCTCCTCATCGATTTTCGTAAAGGAGTTTGCAACCCTCTGAATCGTGCCTATGAACGAATCCTTAGTCTTTTTCAGACCGTCTCTGATTTTTGAAAAAAGTCCCATAATAGCTCCTTTCGGGTTATTCGGTTTCTATTGATTCCGTTTCGTCTCCGCCCTGAAAATCCACCTGTTCCATACGCAGAAGCTTGGATATACCGTCCTCCTGCATGGTTACGCCGTAGAGGACATTCGCCTCCTCCATCGCGCTTCGGCGGTGGGTTACGAGCACAAACTGCGTGGTATCGGTGAAGTTGCGGAGATACTGCGCGTATTTTCTGACATTCACCTCGTCAAGAGCCGCGTCGATTTCGTCAAGTATGCAGAACGGCGCAGGTCTCAGCCTTAAAATGGCGAAATATATGGCGATTGCTACAAACGACTGCTCTCCTCCCGAAAGCGAAATCAGATTCTTGATGACCTTTCCGGGAGGCGCCACGCTTATCTCAATGCCCGATTCAAGGACATTTTCAGGGTCAGTGAGTATAAGTTCCGCCTTGCCGCCGCCGAAAAGCTCAACAAATATTTCCTTGAAATTATCATTGATCACTGCGAAGCTCTCGGAGAAAATTCTGCACATCTCACCGGTAAGGTCTGAAATGATTTTTTCCAGCTCGGCTTTCGATTTGCGGACATCTTCGAGCTGAGCCGACATAAATTCGTATCGCTCGGAAACCTCCTTGTATTCTTCGATTGCTCCCACATTAACGTTGCCGAGTGAGCGGATTTTGTTCTTGATTTCAGTGAGCTGACGGCGTGCTCCCTCAACATCGGATATTTTCTCTGCCTGTGCCGCCGCCTCCGAGCGCGTAAGCTCGTAGACCTCCAGCAGCTGGCGGATTATTCCGTCGCTGTCGCGGCAATTTGTCTCACGCCGTTCTTCAAGACGGGTAATCTCTCCCGAAAGCTTTTCCTTGGCATTGTTGATTTCCTGCATTCCGCGCTGGATTTCATTTACAAGCCTGCTGTGCTCGGTGTAACTCTGCCGCAGCTGCTCAATCTGCTGATTATATGTGTCAGCGTTGCTTTTTATTGATTCAAGCTCCGCCTTTATTTTCTCGATTTCGTTCCGTTTACGGAGAATTATCTCTTCCTGACGTCTGATTTCCGACTCAAGCTCCTTGCTTCCGCTTTCAAGTTCGGTCCTGCGGAGCTTTATACGCTCGATTTCAAGCTTCTGTGCCTGCTCGTCACGCTCAAGCTCAATCCCTCTGATTTTCAGCTCCGAAAGCTTATCGGAAAGCGCCTTACGCTCGGAACGGAGTCTGTCGCGCTCGTCCTGACTTCTGGCAAGCTCGCTTTCAGCAGCTTTTATCTCCGATTCAAGCTCGGAGAGAGCTTTATCAGTATCCTTTTCCGAGTCGCGCAGCTGCTTGATTTTCCGCTCGGAATCGGCAATCAGCTTCTGCGAATTGCTTTCCTGCAGCCTTGCCTGCTCTGTCAATGATCTGAGACTGGAAAGCTCGGCTCCGATTCTCACCGAAGTATTCTCGCACTCGGTAAGCTCCGATTTTGCTCCCTCTATGTCATAGCGCAGCTTTTCCGACTCTGCACGGAGTTTTTCGGTCTTAGCGCGCATACCGTCCCTTTCAGCGGAAAGTTTTTCAATGTCCGCGCCGAGCACGTCAATTTCATTTTTTCTTGTGATGATTCCTGCAGACTTCTGCGCCGAGCCGCCGGTGAACGAGCCGCCTGCGTTGATAACCTGTCCGTCAAGAGTTACGATTCTGAATTTATATCCGTATTTTTTTGCGATGACCGCAGCGGAATCAATATCCTCCGCGATTACTATTCTTCCCAGCAGCCAGCTGATAATTCCGCCGAATTTCGGGTCAAAGCTTACTATCCTGTCTGCACAGGCGATAAAGCCCTCACAGGCTTCAAGTCCCTGTTCACGAAGTCCGCTTCCCTTTACCGATGTTACCGGCAAAAATGTGGCGCGTCCGCCTTTCTGCTCTTTCAGAAAGCGTATACATCTCTTTGCGATGTCCTCATTTTCGACGATGATGTTCTGCATCGCACCGCCAAGAGCCGTCTCAATCGCAACTGCATACTGCGGCTCTACTCCTATATTCTGTGCGACAGTCCCGAAAACACCGCCTATCCTGCCCTGCCTGGAGGCTTTCAGAACTGCCTTTACACTGCCTGCAAAGCCCTCCATATTATTTTCAAGGTCGGAAAGTATTTTCAGCCTCTGCTGCTTCTCTTTCAGTCCGTATACCAGTCTTTCAAAGTCCGCACGGGACTGCTCGAAGCCGTCTCTCCTCGATTTATAGAGCTTTTCCAGTCCGCTGAGCCTGTTGATAAGCTCCTGCTTCAACTGTAAATTTTTCTCCGAGGATTTTTCAAGTTCAGCCGCCTCCGACTCGTATTTCTCAATCGCCGCACTGAAATCAGTTCCGCTTCCTCGAAGCTCTTCAAGACGCCTGATTTCATCCTCGGCGGCAGATTTTGCCGATTCTGCGGCAAACCGATACTCGCTCTGCTTTATGTAAAGATTATTTATCCTGCTGCCTGCTTTATCGAAATCCTCTCCCACAAGGCTGACCTGTTTTTCAGCGTCCGAGAAGCTCCGCTCAGTCGCTTCAATCTCGGCTTTAAGAGCATTTTTTCGTTCTGAAAGGCTGTCAAGCTCCGACTCTGCCGAAGCGAGCTCTGACTCGAGAGCCTTTTTGTTTTCCTCGGCATTACCGATATTTTTACGTGCCGACTCGACAGCTTCGGTACAGTGGAGAATGTCGTTTTCAAGTACAGCGATGTCTGATTTCTTCAGTGATGAGGATTGCTCCTCCTCAAGCATTTTTCGCCTCAGCTCGTCGGATATGGAGGTGCATTCCTGCATTCTCGCATAACCCTCCTGCCTTTTTTCCTCCTGACGGCGAATATCGCTTTCGATATTTTCATACTCGCTGCGGCTGACAAGGAGCTTCTCGTCCAGCTCATCCAGCTTTCTCTTATATTCGTCGAGACGATTGACCCATACCGATATTTCAAGCTTTTTCCGCTCCTCGGCAAGTCTGATGAACTTCTCCGCTTTCTGAGACTGGATTCTCAGCGGCTCAACGCGTCCTTCAAGCTCGGAGATTATGTCGTTGAGACGGAGAATGTTATCCTGTGCATTTGTAAGCTTTCGCTCCGCTTCAGCCTTTTTATACCGGAATTTTGAGATTCCCGCAGCCTCTTCAAAAATGTCGCGCCGTTCGCTGCTCTTTGCTCCGACGATTTCGGCAATTCGTCCCTGACCGATTATGGAATATCCGTCCCTGCCGAGACCGGTATCCATAAACAGCTCGTTTATGTCTTTAAGCCGAACCTGTCTGCCGTTAATCATATATTCGCTTTCGCCGCTGCGATAGAGCTTTCGCGTAACCGCAACCTCGTCCCCCTGCTCGCGGAGAGAGCCGTCGGAATTATCGATATTCAGCGTAACGGCGGCAAATCCCATCGGTTTTCTCGCAACAGTACCGGAAAAAATAACGTCCTCCATTTTGTTTCCCCTGAGCGTCTTTGTTGACTGCTCGCCGAGAACCCAGCGTACGGAATCGCCGATATTACTTTTTCCGCTGCCGTTCGGTCCGACAACTGCTGTAAGTCCCTTGTCGAAGGTAAGGCTTATCTTGTCGGGAAACGACTTAAAGCCCTGTATTTCCAGTGATTTAAGGTACATTTATTCACTCCTAAGCTCGCATTGATATTTATCCATATTCTCAACACCGATGATTTTTATGCTTATTCCGATTTTATTGAAATAATCTATATTGCTTTTTCGCTGTCCGACCGCCTTGCTTATACAGTCAGGAGCGACGGATATTACGTATTTTCCGCATTTCCCGCCGATAAGCTCCGCAATTTTTTTCCTGTAAATCTGATTCTCACAAAGCTCCCGGAATGCAGGATGATAAAATCCGCCGACAGCGTCCTGCTCAACGAATTCGCTGGCATGAAGTCCGCACTTGATTACGCGGATTCCGCTTTTCTCCGCTCTTATCATGACTTCAGCAGCAAGCTCCACCGCAGTGTCGAACGAAAACGGTTTATATATCCCCGATTCATACAGCTCCGCAAGTCTTGTCCCTCTGAGTATTACAACAGGATAAATCCTCAGTGTATCGGGACGGATCAAAATTATTTTTTCCGCGGTTTCAAGCTCGTCTTTTTCAGAACTTCCATACAGACCAATCATCATCTGCAAGCCAAGCTCAAAGCCGTTTTCGCGTATCAGCCGACTCGCGTTCACCACATCAGCAGAAGTATGTCCCCTGTCGTTTGAGGCAAGAACCGCATCGCTCATAGACTGTGCCCCAAGCTCGATTGATGTGACGTGATACCGCTTCAAAAGCTCAAGAACTTCACTGTCTATGCAGTCAGGACGGGTCGATATCCGGATTCCGCGGAATTTTTTATCTCCGATAAATTCCTGAACACCTTGAAGCAGACCGGTCATATAGCTTCTCGGAATCGCAGTAAAGCTGCCCCCGAAGAACGCTATTTCCGAATTTTCCGGAGATCCAACCTCGCCAAGCGCCTTTTCACATACCGCTTTTACCTCGTCCACCGTCGGAGCCGACTGTGCTCCGCTGATTGTGTGCTGATTACAGAAGCTGCACATATTCGGACAGCCGATATGCGGCACAAAAAACGAGATATTACTGTGCTTCATAGCCCATAAGCTCAAGCGCTTCCTTGGCAGCAAGCTGCTCTGCTTCCTTTTTGCTTCTGCCCTTGCCTGTTCCGATTACGTTGGAATTGAGCCGGACCTCCACTACAAAACGCTTGTTGTGGTCGGGGCCCTCCTCTCCGATGAGTATATACTCCACCTTTTCCTCGGGATTCTTCTGAACGATTTCCTGAAGAATTGTCTTGAAATCACTGAACGCTGCATTTTTCTGATGAACAATATCCTCTGGGATAAAACGAAGAATATGACGGGTTGCCGGCTCGATGCCGCCGTCGAGATAAATTGCTGCGATTACCGCCTCGAACGCATCCGCAAGAATTGATGGTCTTTCCCGTCCGCCAGTATTTTCCTCGCCCTTTCCGAGCAGCAGGAATTCTCCGAGCTTTATCTCCTTTGCAAAGACATGAAGCGACTTTTCACACACAAGCGACGCTCTCAGCTTGGTCAGATCGCCCTCCGCGATATGTGAAAAATTCCTGTAAAGATACTCGGAAACGACAATGGAAAGCACGCTGTCTCCAAGAAATTCAAGGCGTTCATTGCTCCCCTCGCGGAGCTTCTTCTCGTTTGCATAGGAAGAATGTGAAAGCGCCTGATGAATAAGATTCTTATTTTTGAATGTATATCCGATAATTTTTTCAAACTTCTGAATATTTTCCATTATTATTATTCCTCCGAAGAGTCGGAAATCCGTCCGACACAACTTGCGATGCTGCCGATGATATCCTCCTCCGCACATCGTTTCGCCTGACGGACCGCATTGAAGAAAGCGGTTGAATCGGAGCTGCCGTGAGCCTTGATAACAGGCTTTCTCACTCCGAGAAGAACCGAACCGCCTACCTCCTTGTAGTCCATTTGATTTTTAAACTGTTTTATCTTGCCGAGAGAAAATACCGCTCCTATTTTACCTGCGCCGGAAAAGATCCATTTAAGCTTTTTGGCAAAAAACGAACCCATTCCCTCATAGAGCTTCAGTGCAATATTTCCCGTAAATCCGTCGGTCACAACTACCTGAACATTCGCCTTTGGCATATCTCTTGCTTCGATATTGCCTGCGAAATTAAGTCCCGAACGGCTAAGCTGCTTATATGCCTCAACCTCAAGGTCTCTGCCCTTAGTATCCTCAGCTCCGATATTGAGCAGTCCGACCTTTGGATTTTTAACTCCCATAACCTTTTCCATATACGCGCTTCCCATTACCGCGAACTGGACCAGCATTTCCGGACGGCATTCCGTATTTGCACCGGCATCAACGAGAACGAAGTTTCCGTTTTCTCCGGGAAGAACCGGAGACGGAGCTATTCTCTTAATCCCTTTGATTCTCTTAACGATAAAGGTTGAACCCATGACCAGTGCCCCTGTGCTTCCGGCAGAAACAAATGCGTCTCCTCTGCCCTCGGCAAGAAGCTGCAATCCCAGACCCATCGAAGAATTCTTTCCTGATTTAAGTATCTCCGCAGGCTCCTCGTGAATATCAAAAACATCATCGGTATGGGCAATTTCTATGCCGCTGAGACTGATTCCGTTATCTGCGGCACACTTATTGATTTTTTCCTTACTGCCGGTGATTATTATTTCCGCTCCAAGCTCAGAAACAGCCCTTGCACAGCCCTTCACAACCTCCAGTGGAGCGTTGTCGCCCCCGAATCCGTCAACAATTATTTTCATAGCCGATTCTCTCCATTTCCCGTTTAAGTGACCTTATCGCTCTGTCGGCATAAACGGCATATTTTTCCTTTTTGTCGCGTATTCTTACACCTATATCCGGAAGAATTCCCATGTTCGCTCCCATAGGCTGAAATTTTCCGCTGTTATAAGAGTCGCTGATATAGGAAGAAAGTGCACCTGTCATCGTATCAATCGGCAGGTTAAGCGGCTCAAGACCGCGTATTTTCCTTGCAGCAGCAGTTCCTGCAATGATTCCGCTCGCAGCCGACTCCATATATCCCTCAACTCCGGTAATCTGTCCGGCGAAATAGATATCGGGGTTGCTGCGCATTGAGAAATCACGGTTAAGCAATGCCGGACTGTTGATGAAAGTGTTCCTGTGCATCACTCCGAAACGCATGAATTCGGCATTTTCCAGTCCCGGTATCATTGAAAACACCCTTTTCTGCTCGCCGAATTTCAGATTTGTCTGGAATCCCACAAGGTTGAACAGCGTACCATCGCGATTCTCGCGGCGCAGCTGTACTACGGCATAGGGACGCCTGCCTGTGCGCTTATCGGTGATTCCCACAGGCTTCATCGGTCCGAAGCGCATCGTATCAACTCCCCTTGATGCAAGAACCTCTATAGGCATACATCCCTCGTAAACCGAGAACGGATGAGTTTCAAAATCCTTTAATTCAACCCGCTCCGCAGCCGTCAGAGCCGCATGGAATGCAAGATATTCCTCTTTGTTCATGGGACAGTTTATATAGTCCGCATCGCCCCTGTCATAGCGAGATGCGAAGAAAACTTTTTCCTTATCAAGGCTGTCATAGGTTACTATCGGAGCGGCTGCGTCATAGAAGCTCAGCGGCTCTCCGCAGAGCTGACCGATACTTTCAGCCATTGCTCCCGAGGTCAGCGGACCTGTCGCGATTATGGTCATACCGTCGGGAACAGCCGTAAGCTCCTCAGAGACAACCTCAATAAGAGGGTGATTTTTTATTTTTGCCGTTACACTGTCGGAAAATTTTTCGCGGTCAACCGCCAGCGCACCGCCTGCCTCGACGGCGTTTTCCTTTGCACAGGGTACTGTCAGCGAACCCAGCAGTTCCATCTCTGCTTTCAGCAGTCCAGCCGCTGATTCAAGCCTTGCAGCTTTCAGCGAATTAGAGCATACGAGTTCAGCAAATCCGCTGTAATGATGAGCAGGCGAAAATTTTTCCGGCTTCATCTCGTAAAGCCTTACTTTTATACCGTTCTGAGCAAGTCTCCATGCCGCTTCACAGCCTGCAAGTCCGGCTCCAGCCACATTAACCGTTACCGTACCGCTCATTTTTTCAGCTCTCTTTCATATCCGCAGTCGGGCTTCTCACATACGAGCTTTCCGGATTTACCGCCCTTCATGAAAAGCGAGCTGCCGCACAATGGACAATTTTCGGCAGTAGGAACGTTCCACGTCATGAACGTGCAGTCGGGATAACCCTCGCAGCCATAGAAGCTTCTTCCTTTTTTTGATTTTTTCAGCAGCATTTTTTTGCCACATATCGGGCAGTTTCCGTCTGCTTCGGTGACAATTTTTTTTGTATTCTTGCACTCTGGAAAACCGGGACAGGCAAGAAATTTTCCGTATTTGCTGTATTTGATTACCATATTTCGTCCGCACTGCTCGCAAATTACGTCGGTGACCTCGTCGGGAACCTTGACGCGCTTGCCGTCCATTGCCTCCTCAGCCTTTTCCAGCGTCTTTTCAAAGTCGTCGTAAAATTCGCTCAGCGTGCTTACCCAGTCCTTTTCACCGTGCTCGACCTTGTCGAGATTGTCCTCCATTTCGGCTGTAAACCGCGCATCTACTATGTTGTTGAAATGCTCTTTCATCAGTTCTACGATTACTTCTCCGAGACCGGTAGGAACAAGCTGCTTGCCCTCATGCTCGACATATCGGCGTGTGGTAATCGTAGTGATCGTCGGTGCATAGGTACTTGGTCTGCCGATACCGTTTTCCTCGAGTGCCTTGATGAGCGAAGCTTCGGTAAAACGCGCCGGCGGCTGAGTGAAATGCTGATTGCCCGTAATCGATTTCAGCTTCAGGATGTCCTTTGCAGCGAGAGACGGAAGCACTTTTTTGTTCTCCTCCGCTGATTCGCTCGACTCAACATACAGTGCCGTGAATCCGTCAAACTTCACCGAATATCCCGATGCGCGGAAGATACAGCCGTTCGCTTCAATATCGACCGAAACCGTATCGAGAAGCGCGTTTGCCATCTGACTTGCGATAAACCGCTCCCAAATCAGTTTATAGAGCTTATACTGGTCTGAGGAAAGACTCGACTTTGCCCGCTCGGGAGTCAGATCAGGCATAGAGGGACGTATAGCCTCGTGAGCATCCTGTGCATTGCCTTTAGTCTTGAAAACTCTCGGCTCGGAAGGCAGATAATCCTTTCCGTAAGCCATTTCAATGTACTGAGCTGCGGCGGATTTTGCCTCATCGGAAATTCTCAGACTGTCCGTTCTCATATATGTGATAAGTCCTACCGCGCCTATTCCTTCAACATTAACGCCCTCATAAAGCTCCTGAGCGGCTTTCATCGTTCTTTTCGCAGTAAAGCCAAGCTTCTTTGAAGCCTCCTGCTGCATGGTCGAGGTAATAAACGGCGGCGACGGCTGCTTCTTTGTAACACGCTTTTTTACCGATTTTACGATATATTCCGCATTTTCAAGCCGTTCAAGCAGATTATCCGCCTCTGCCTTTTCAGAAATCGCAAGCTTCTTTCCGTCTACTGACGCAAGGGACGCATCGAACACTTTCCGCGAGCCGGGAGCGTTAAATTTCGCGTCGATCGACCAGTATTCCTTGGGTACAAAGCTTCTGATTTCGTTTTCCCTGTCAACGATCAGGCGGACTGCAACGGACTGAACTCTGCCCGCAGAAAGTCCCCTCTTGACCTTTTTCCACAAAAACGGACTCAGCTTATAACCTACGATTCGGTCGAGAATGCGTCTTGCCTGCTGAGCGTTGACCAGATCAACGTCAATTTTATGGGGATTATTCATTCCGTTTTTAACACCCGTTTTAGTGATTTCGTTGAAGGCAACACGGTTGTTGTCGTTCATATCAAGGCTGAGCAGCTGCGCAATATGCCATGAGATAGCCTCTCCCTCGCGGTCCGGGTCGGTTGCGAGATAGACTTTTCCGCACTTTTTTGCGCACTTTTTAAGGTTCTTTATTACGTCCTCCTTGCCTTTCATATCGACATAATGGGGCGTAAATCCATTCTCGATATCTACGCTCATCTTCGATTTCGGCAGATCGCGGATATGTCCCATCGAGGCAATCACCTCGTAGCCCGGGCCAAGATATTTCTGAATTGTTTTTGCCTTTGCAGGCGACTCTACAATAACTAAATCTGACATGGATATACTCCTTATGAATATTTAAAGCGGCATATACATTTTGCCGGGCAGCGACCTGACCGCTCCGGCAATCTCAAGCTCCGTAAGCTCTGTCATCAGCTCTGAAAGTCCTATTTCAAGCCGCTCTGACAATAAATCCGCATGAATTTTTTCTCCGTTCATTGCGTCGTAAATCTTTTTCTGAATGTCCGTAAGCTCATCATATGCGAAACTGTACGTTCCGGATTCCGGAGACTCATCCTTAACCGCCTGCTTAACTGATTCAGCCGCAGACTTTTTTAACTTTCCTCCGGACTTTGGAGATGAAGAAGAACTGCGCTCCTTTTTCGGCTGCAAATCACCGACACCAAAGTAACTGACCGTACTGACCGGATTTTCATTCGCTGCCGTTCCGCCGAACCTGAAAATATCAAGCACACTTTGCGCATCAAGCAGAAGCTCTGCACCGTCACGAAGAAGTGATGAATTTCCGAAATATCTGCTGCTGAAAATATCCGCAGGCGGCATACAAAAAACATCTCTGCCCTGATTTGCGGCTAAATTAGCAGTAATCAGCGAGCCGCTCTTTATTGAAGCCTCAAATACGAGCGCAGCCTGTCCGAGTGCGGACAATATTCTGTTGCGCATAGGAAAATTGCGCGAATGAGGAGGAGTCCCCGACGGATATTCGGTGATAAAAACTCCGCCGCTTTCAAGAATCCTGCTTCTGTATTTCATGTTTTCAATCGGATATTCACGGTCGATTCCGCAGCCCAGCACCGCAGCGGTAGGACGTCCGTTATCGGCAGCTGCAAGATGAGCCGTAATATCTGTTCCGAGGGCAAATCCGCTGACTATGACAATTCCGTTCCGTGAAAGCTCACCGCATATCTCACGGCAGACATTGATACTGTAATCCGAAGCTTTTCTCGCTCCGACAGCAGTTACCGCTCTCGTTCCGCAGACGCACGAAAGATTTCCCCGATAATAGAGTACGGCAGGAGGATTGAATATATTCCTCAGCTGCGGAGGATATTCCGCATCGCCGCATCCGACGACACCGATACCGTTTCTGCGGCATTCTTCGATATAATCCTCTGCACGTTCAAGAGTGACCGATGAAATATTATTCTTTTCGCTTTCACTCAGACGCAGGTCGATGCTCCCTGAAGATATTGCTTCATAAGCCTCTCTTGCCGACCCGAAAAGCCGCATTGCCTCCCAAATACGGCGGCTTCCCGTGCCAAAAATCATTGAGATCCACAGCCAGTATTTTGTTTCGTTCACGAAAAGCCCTCCGTTTCCAGAATGATTTTTATTTTCAGCAATTTGATTATACAATACTTACACAGACATACCGGTATATGTAATGAATTTCCTGCATGGTTCAGCCTTTATCGCCCAAGCTCCCACATCATTATACCGGCTGCCATTGCTGCATTGAGTGAATTTACACTGCCGTGCATGGGAATCGTTATTCTTTTGCTGCACCTGCCGGAAATTTCAGGCGGAAGACCACTTCCCTCATTTCCGATAAATAACGCGTTTGCTCCGCTGAAGCCGCAGTCCGTGATCGGTACAGCATCCCTGTCGATAACCGAAGCAAGGGTTGATACGCCTGCATTTTCGAACGTCTCAAAAAGCCTGTCGGTATCATTTTCAACGTAAAGCTTTACCCTGAAAACCGAACCCATTGTGGAACGGATGACCTTCGGACTATACAAATCACATGAGCCGCACAAAAAAACTCCGTTTATTCCGAGAGCGTCAGCAGTACGGATAATCATTCCGACATTACCCGGATCCTGAAGTCCGTAAAGTACGATATATTTTCCGTTTTCGACAAAAACCGGCTTAGCTTTAACCGGTATGCGGCATATGGCAAAAATCCCCTGAGTCCTGTCGGTAGACGCAATTCTGTTCCCAAGCTCATTTGAAATAACAATCTTTTTTGCATCTCTCAAATCAGCCTGCAAAAGCTCTCCGGCAAATTTCTCCTCTGCCTGCGAGGTAACGATAATATGGGAAATACCGCTGTTTTCGGAGAGTGCGTCACGGACTATACGAAGTCCCTCTAACACGAATAAGCCGTATTCGAGTCTTTCCTTTTTTGAAGAAGAAAGCTTCTGATACAGCTTGATTACAGGGTTATCCTTTGATGTTATGATATTATTTTCCAATGACGAAAAGCACCTCCCGTACAGTCAGATGTGCAGACAGCGGACAGTCCGCAGGTCTGCACCAACTACAACAAAACACGCTCTTAATTGAATAAGAAGCGTGTTTTTCGACTGTGATTAAAGAGCAGCCTTAGCCTTTTCAACGATAGCAGTAAAGCCTGCTGCGTCATTTATAGCAATCTCGGAGAGCATCTTTCTGTTAAGAGTAATACCTGCCTTTTTGCAGCCGTTCATGAATGTTGAATAATTCATGCCGTTGAGCTTACAAGCAGCGGAAATTCTTGTAATCCAGAGCTGTCTGAAAGTTCTCTTCTTCTGCTTTCTGCCGACATAAGCGTAGTTTCCTGACTTCATAACGGCCTGTTTAGCCATCTTGAAGTGCTTGCTCTTAGAGCCGAAGTAGCCCTTGGCAAGCTTGAGAGTCTTATTTCTTCTCTTGCGAGTCATCATCGCACCCTTGATACGTGCCATAGTCTTATACCTCCAAAAATAAAATTACGGGAATCAATTACATATAGGGAACAAGCTTCTTGATTGTAGGAGCGTTGGTATTGTCGCAAAGACCTGCGTTGCGGGCAATTCTCTTACGCTTTGTGTCCTTCTGAGTAAGTCTGTGTCTCTTATTGGTGTGCTGGTACTTAACCTTACCGCTTCCTGTAATCTTAAAGCGCTTTTTAGCGCCGGAATGAGTTTTAACTTTAACCTTTGCCATTGTATAATCCTCCTTATTCAGAACATTATGCTCCGCCGCTGATGCGGCATCGCAGCATTTCTTGATTTTTTCCTAATTAAAATGCGGACATTTTAATTGAAAAGCGTTACTTAGCAGGCTTCGGGGAAACGAACATAACAATGCTGCGTCCCTCCATTTTAGCCGGCTTTTCAACAGTGCCGACTGCCGAAACTGCCTCCTTGAAACGATTAAGCAGCTCCTCTCCCAGCTGCGGGTGAGCGATAGCTCTTTTGCGGAATCTTACCGAAACCTTGAGCTTGTCTCCGCCCTGCAGGAATTTAACAGCCTGATTGACTTTTGTTTCAAAATCGTGGGTATCAATTGTGGAAAACATTCTGATTTCCTTGATTGAAACAACCTTCTGATTTTTCCTTGCTTCCTTTTCACGCTTTGTCTGCTCGAACAGATACTTGCCGTAGTCCATGATCCGGCACACGGGCGGAGTAGCCTGCGGAGCGATCTTTACGAGATCCAAGTCCTTATCGAAAGCAATTTTCTGAGCCTCCTTGGCTGATAATACACCGAGCTTTGTTCCGTCAGCGTCGATTACGAGAAGTTCTTTATCTCTTATCTCTTCGTTGATTTGCAGTTCCTGTTTGCTAATAGTCAGCACCTCCAAGCAAATAAAATAAAACAAAATGAGTGCAGAATAATCCGCACTCATACAATACGCAAATATATCCCATTCGGGTTACACAACATATTGACCGTTCAAGCCAAGCCGCACGGTGAGAACGCATAGTCCTGCTTTGTTTACCTGAATAGTATATCCTATTTTTCCCGATTTGTCAATAGCCGTAAAAATTTTCGTCAGTTTGCACAATTCAAAAATCAAACACAGACCTGATTTTTTCCCATACAGCAAATTTCACACGATATTTTTTTGGATTCCGGAGAATATCATACTCCTCGTCACTGAAAAAATCCTCTGCTTCATCTGTATCGCTTTCAATTGTCTCTGCGCAGGCGGCAGGTATGCACAGCTGAGGATACATCACACACCACCAGTTTCGCCCCTCCGCTTCGCCGATCTCGATTCTGAGAGCCGTATATTCGCCCTCGGGCATGGTCAGATCTCCGTACTGACGCTCATCGAAATACATTTCGGTTATTTCCGCCTTAACCTTGCAGTCACAGCCGTTTTCAGAAAGAAGTTCCTCTGCAATTGCACATACGTTATCAAGATTTCCCGAGATATTTTCCTCTGCCTGTTCAAAGGTTCCGGCATCACCGAAAAGTTCTCCGCTGTGTTCAAGCAGTTCATTCCTTACCATCAGCTTCAGTCGCTGATCCTCCTCGCTGTCCGAGTTGGCAAGGATATGCAGTCGAAGAACGCTGTGCCGAAGCTCATCGAGCCTTTTTCCGTCGGAGACTATTCCGAATATGTTTGATATGGCTATCGCTGAAATTATTCCGGCTGCCATTATTCCAGATGTCATCTTCCTCATTGTCATCACCTCATTGAGAGGATTGACGCTTCTGAGCAGTTTTATTCAACAGTTACCGCTTTATCCGTACCGATTATTCCTATATAGCTTTCGCCGACATTTACAGCAAGTTCATTCCCGCCAGCACCGTAAACCTTAATCGGAGCGGTCTCGCCTTCCTTTTTCCATGTAATCTGAGTTCCGCCGCCCTGTGAGAAATAATAACCCGTACCGCCATCAAGAGCTACATCCATTAAATATCCGTCAGCACGCGTATGAATATCGGTCTGAAGTACAAAAACATTGTCAAAACTGAGCTGATTACCCGTTCTGCCGTCCATGTGAGGCTTTCCCGAATGCTGTTTGAGATATTCGCCCGTATCGGGATTATAAATAAATGTGCTGTAATAAGCACTGGAGAATTTCAGCGTGACTGCCGATGCGGTCATACCGGACGGTGCTTCCGGACTCTCAGTAAAATCGAACATCTCTCCCGAATACTGCTCCCCGATATCTGTGCGGAAACCTTTTTCCGCTATAACCTCAGGCAGCTCCGCACCTTTCAGATATCCTGTATGCTCGGATGCATAAACACCGACGCGTTCAGGGTCACGGTAAAACATTTTTTTCTCATAGCCGCCGTCAAGATGGTCGATTCCCGTACGGTTGAGCGTCTCAAGAGCAATGGTCATATCTTCGCCCCAGTGACAGTAAATCGCGTCCATTCCAAGACAAATAAGCGGATAATAATAACGGCAGCTTCTTACAGAGCAAACATCCGGAACACTTGTATAATCGGCATAAACTGCCATAAGCCTTGTAATTCCGCCCTCTACGGGAAGCTCATAAATCACGTCCGCCTGCTCGATACCATACTGAGGAAGCGCCCCGGTGAGATTGTTCACCATTATAGCCACAGGACGTTTTCCGTTCGCTGCTTCGTTATATCCGCTCTCACCTGTCAGAGGATTAATTCCCGCGGGAGTATCAGTTACGCCCTCGGTTTTTTCTTCTTCAACAGTATCAGTGACCTGATCAGCTGCAGAGGTCTGCGGCTCAGACAGCTGGCTTTCTCCGGATTCTTTTTTACATCCGCCTGCCGTCATAAGAATAAGCAATGCAGCGGAAAGGCAATATATCTTTCTGCACATATTAAATACCACTTTCTTTCCTCTCCGCTCGCCGCCGAAAGACGTACGGAAGACATTTTTTCTACAGTATACTACATATATGTGAACAAACTATATTTATTTTATTTCTAAGAGGTAAATTATATTTATATATGAAACAATTTTCGGTTTTATATTTCTGTTTCGACGGATATTGACCTGTATTTCGCAATCTGCGTGTTATTATATTATCGGAGGTGTTATGATGAAAACAACAAAAATTCTTATGGTAATTTATTCCGCAGCCGCAATTATATTCTGCTCTCACAGTAATATCTATGCAGACGAAGCTGTCGGGTATACCTATTCGATAATTGACGGGCGCGCCGAGATCACCGGATGCACCGGCGAACCGAAAGTCCTTGAAATCCCCGAAAGTATCGACGGCGAACCGGTTATACTGATTCGTGACAATGCCTTTTACCGCTGCGAAACCTTAACGGAAATCCGTCTGCCTGAAACAGTCAGCAAAATCGGGCACCACGCATTTTTCGGCTGCACTTCCCTTTCCACAGTAAAACTGCCCGAAACGCTTTCTTTCATCGGTATGGGAGCTTTCAGCGGCTGCACTTCCCTTTCATCACTCTGCCTTCCGGATACGCTTACGGTAATTCCCGACGACTGTTTCAACGGCTGCTCTGAATTAAATTTCGTCAGCACAGGAAGCCGAATAAAAACCATCGGAAGCCGCGCATTTTACAGCTGCGGCGCTCTGGAATCGCTATATCTGCCGCCCTCCGCTGACGAAATCAGTTCCGACGCATTCGACAGAAGCGAAATCGTTTTAATTGGCGAAAAAAAATCCAAAGCAGAAGAATTCGCCTCGGCGAACGGCATTCCGTTCATCAACTCGGACAATGCCGTCAGTGCTGTCAGCCTTTCGGACATAAAAACCCGGAGAAATCTCGGCATTATCGGGACGCTCCTGCTCCTTTCGGGAATCGTTATCATGTCGTTCAGCTCGGTAAAGGCTTATATCAGATTCAGAAGAGAAAAATAAAAATTATATGCTCCTTTCCGCGCAGAATCTGCAATATATGTCCGCAATCGGATATTTATTCCCTGACCGGAGTCAGAATTTAAAAAAAATACTTGATTTCAGCCGAAAAATGTTGTATAATTAGAACATATGCTGAGATTAGCCGTTTCATTTGTATGAGACGCCTTTAATCTCATCTATATGAAAGGAGTAATTATATGATTTATTCTCACGAAGTTGAAACAATGTGCCCTATTGCTCAGGGCGTTGCTCACGGTGCTGCTCCTATCCCGGAGGAGGCTAAGTGGGTTAAGGCTAAGGAAATCAAGGATATTTCCGGCTTTACACACGGTATTGGCTGGTGTGCTCCTCAGCAGGGTACCTGCAAGCTTACACTCAATGTTAAAGAGGGCGTTATCCAGGAATGTCTCGTTGAGACTATCGGATGCTCGGGTATGACTCACTCGGCTGCTATGGCTTCCGAAATTCTCCCCGGCAGAACTATTCTCGAGGCTCTTAATACTGACCTCGTTTGCGACGCAATCAACACAGCTATGAGAGAACTTTTCCTCCAGATCGTTTACGGACGTTCACAGAGCGCTTTCTCTGAGGGCGGACTTGTTGTCGGCGCAGGTCTTGAGGACCTCGGCAAGGGACTCCGTTCGCAGGTTGGTACAATGTACGGCACTCTCGCAAAGGGTCCCCGCTACCTCGAAATGACAGACGGCTACGTTACAGGAATCGCACTCAATGAAGACAACGAGATCATCGGCTATCAGTTTGTTAACTTCGGCAAGATGATGGACTTCATCAAGTCCGGCGATGACGCTAACACCGCT
This sequence comes from Oscillospiraceae bacterium, assembly GCA_029007035.1. GTDB lineage: Bacteria > Bacillota > Clostridia > Oscillospirales > Ruminococcaceae > Ruminococcus. The sequence goes on along the minus strand of JAQXHC010000007.1, from coordinate 1,027 downwards.
TTCGAGAAAGCTAAGGGTCAGTACGGCAGAGTTGCAGATGCCGTTAAGATCGTTGACCCCAGAAAAGAATAAGGAGGACTTGTAAAATGGCTTTATTTGAATCATATGAAAGAAGAGAAAAGCAGATTCTCGCAGTTCTTGAGCAGTATGGCATCAAGACAATTGAAGAGTGTGCTGATGTTTGCAAGGAAAAAGGTCTTGACATTTACAAGCTCGTTGAAGGTATCCAGCCTATCTGCTTTGAAAATGCAAAGTGGGCTTACACCGTAGGCTGCGCTATCGCTATAAAGAAAGGCTGCAAGAGAGCTGCAGATGCTGCTGCTGCTATCGGAGAGGGCCTTCAGGCTTTCTGTATTCCCGGCTCTGTTGCCGACCAGCGTAAGGTTGGTCTCGGTCACGGAAACCTCGGCAAGATGCTCCTCGAAGAAGAGACTGAGTGCTTTGCTTTCCTCGCAGGTCACGAATCCTTCGCTGCTGCTGAAGGCGCTATCGGTATCGCTGAAAAGGCTAACAAGGTTCGTCAGAAGCCCCTTCGCGTTATCCTTAACGGTCTCGGCAAGGATGCCGCTCAGATTATCGCAAGAATCAACGGCTTTACATATGTTGAAACCGAAATGGACTACTATACAGGCGAGGTCAAGGAAGTATTCCGTAAGGCTTACTCCGACGGTCTCCGCTCTAAGGTTAACTGCTACGGTGCAAACGATGTAAGAGAGGGCGTTGCCATCATGTGGAAAGAAAACGTTGACGTTTCTATCACAGGTAACTCCACCAATCCCACACGTTTCCAGCACCCCGTTGCAGGTACATATAAGAAAGAGCGCACAGATGCCGGCAAGAAATACTTCTCGGTTGCTTCCGGCGGCGGTACAGGCCGTACTCTCCACCCCGACAACATGGCTGCAGGTCCTGCTTCCTACGGAATGACAGACACAATGGGTCGTATGCACTCTGACGCTCAGTTCGCAGGTTCATCTTCTGTTCCCGCACACGTTGAGATGATGGGTCTTATCGGTATGGGCAACAA
>JAQXHC010000006.1 GCA_029007035.1 Oscillospiraceae bacterium | reverse complement strand
GCACGTTCAGCCAAAGGAATAAGCCTTCCTTTTTACTTCTTCATCTGGATAGGATATGTCTTTGCATTTGTCAGCAAATTTACGCTGATAGCCGCAAATGCACCGCATCCCTGGTACGAAACAGTACATTGGTATGTAATGTTCTTCTATATGCTTAACATTGTAATGGTCACTGTGGGAATCGGTATCTATTTCAGAAATAAGCATCTTGATAAAGCATCAACAGGAATTAAATTTACACCCGTTACCGAATAAAAGGAGGATATCATTATGGAACATGTTGTTAGAAATAATTTTGCAGGCAGCATTGGTTCAGGAAGATCTACAGGCATTGACAATAACGCAAGTGTTTCTGCAAATGAGTCTGTAATTTCCAAAATGTATGAAAGGGAAGCCGAGGAATACTGCAGACTGAACGATTTTGCAATCAGAAACGGCATTGTATTGTTTGGTTCAACTTTCGCAAAAGATATTCCTGTGGGCGAACTCAGGCAGGCGTTTGATCTTGACTGCAATATATATAACCGCAGCTTTACAGACGTATCAATTTTCGATGCCGAGGCACTTCTTATTAAATGTGTGGAAAGCCTTGCTCCCTCAAAAATCCTGCTGCAGCTTGGCGAAACCGACCTTGAAAGAGGATATAGATCGGTACCCGAAATAATTTCCGCATACGATTCAATTGTTAAAAATATCAAAAAGAGAAACCGTTTCACAGATATTGTAATTGTTTCCGTATGTGAAAATTCAAATGATATCCAGCCCTCGGAATTTAATTCTCAGCTGGAAAATCTGGCAAAGAAAAATAAGTGCAGGTTTGCAGATATTTCCAATGCTGCAAGTGACAGAATGCCTGTTGTTAAAGCTTTCAGTATGTTAAAAAGGTTTATGAGAAACGGCATTACATTCTGTGATGCAATGACTATGGTAAATTACTGATACAAAAAATGCGGCAGTATATACAAACTTTGTGTTTCATATACTGCCGCTTTGTTATAAAGTTTTGCGGATTGGGATTATAATCAGCCCCAGACTTCCTCTGCTATCTCTTTAACAAGCTTAATTTTTGCAAACTCCTCTGCTTCCGTAAGCTTGTTGCCAACCTCACATGAGGCAAATCCGCACTGAGGACTGAGATACAGTCTGTCAAGAGGAATATACTTTGCCGCTTCGTGAATACGGTCAATGATAGTCTGCTTATCCTCAAGCACCGGGGATTTTGTCGTGATAAGACCCAGAACTACTTTTTTATTCGGACTTACCTTTGCGAGAGGCTCAAATCCGCCGGAACGCTCATCGTCATACTCAAGATAAAGCACATCAACATTTTCTTTGGCGAAAACATAATCGGCAACGCTGTCATAAGGTCCGCTTGTGAAATATGTAGAATGATAGTTTCCGCGGCATATATGTGTGGCAATTACAAGATCATCGGGCTTTCCTTCTATTGCAAGATTATTTACCTTATTATAGCCACACACTCTCCGCTCATGTTGTCACAGCTCAGATGCGTAATATTACGATTTTGACCATCCGACTGCCAGACGTGTAAAATGGTTCGAGCTCAATTGCCGAGCAAATTCTGCTCGAACAGGTAAAGCCAAGCGAATGCAATGCTATTGATTTCAATTAAGAACAAGCCCACTCCCATTCTTCTGAGAGTGGGCATTTTCTTGTTCTCAGCCTTTGTATATAGTTTTTTTCAAAATAAATCCAGCACGTTATTACTCCTCATCGTCAGTACTCTGAGGATAGAACAAGTGAGGACACGTCCACTCCTCTTTCTTGTCGCTTTCAACAATGAGAGTTACCGGCTGACCAGTAACATTAGCTGTTCTCTGTGCCAAAGAATAATTTGTTGTATTATTAGGACATAACATTGAGCCATCGTTGTAGTTGGTAGTATTGACTAAGCTATGAGTGTGGCATAATGAACCACTCCTTACTTTGTCATGTGCAACGCTCAAAGTCAAGTGTTCCACAGTAAGCGGTTCTATTATTTCTTCTGTCAACTTCATAGCAACTTCAGCAGTTGGAGCAGTTTCAGGAGAGAATGAGAGAATAGCCTGTAAGAACGGATTTTTATCTTGATTATTCCAGAACTTTGCAGTCTGTTTGAATTGCAGTGCTGCGGAATCAGCGTTATTGACACTTACGCCGTATCCATGTTTTATACTGCTCCGTTTATCGAGAAGATAGTTCGTTACGTTATCAACGTAATTATCTCCGCCAGAAGCGCGTGTTGTCACTTTAAGTATTTCCATAAAAAATCGACCTTCCTTTCAATATCGTTTGCTTTGTCAGGCTCGGATTCTCTGACTGTTTCGATAGCTGTATTTGCGATGTCCTGGATTTTACTCATTATTGCAGGAGTAAGCGGAGATGTAAAGTGTTTGATCCTGTACACAGTTGCATGAGAAAAGTTACCGTCGAAATTCTTTTCAGCGATCTTTTCGAGTTCTGCTGCAACATCTTTGGGAAAGCGTACAGTTTTCTTTACGGATGGGGTTGGTTCTTCGTTTTTTTTCATTGAATTTACCTCCGGCGTATAGCCACTATATATTAATCCTGTCGTGGTCATCTTATGCTGTATATGAATGATGTATGTAATCGAAACTACACGGAATATAACAATACTTTTGTATGAATACTCTTGAATTGTTTTTCATGTTGATTGTTCATGTAAATCATCATACACATACCTGATTAACTTGGTTAGATATATAATTGCAGGATTAAGTATAAGATGAATTGTCGGACAGAATTACCATATAGTACAAAACAAGAATAAATATATCCGAACTGATATGCACAAATTAAAGATGTTACCAGATTTGACGACATATAGATAAAAATAGCGCCTGTAACGATTGATTTCCGGAACAAATTGTTGCAGGCGTTTACATATATCACTGACCGCTCCTTCGGGAGCGGTTTTAGCGTTTCGAAATAGTGTAGGATTCCGATTATTTCAATTTTATAAATATATATAATTATTATGAATAATAATTATTCATAATATCAATTGATGTTTTTTGCCTATTTACAGCCAATTCCGATTATTTTGATTCTCCGTATATATATTATTATTGTGATGATAGCTATTATCACCAATCAAATTACACGAAAGGAGAAAACAACAATGTTCAGAAACAGCCGATATCTGACCTGTGGTGTGGATTCAGCTATTCCGCTGGTATTACAGCTTTTCCTGTGGGAGTGCGTAGACAGTCTGCCTGAACCGAAAGACCATTTACAGGTCTTTGATTTGAAACCTGTAGGACAGATGCAGTGTATTACTCACCGCTCGGAAGAACCGGAATACCACAAAGAATACCTGTTCCCGTCAGACAATCCTATCGCGGAAAAGGTGTACATTATCGATGACGGGGACCACTCAACCATGCTGCTTGCAAGCGAATATTAAACTTAAGCCAGCCCTTCGGGGCTGGCATTTTTACGCTATTTACGGAGGTTTTAAAATGGAAGAAAATAAAATAATCTGCTCACACTGCGGAGCTGTAATCGATGATGACGATTACGAGGAAGTCAACGGTCAGGTCGTATGTTCAGACTGTATTTCACGGTATACCACAATCTGCGAACGTTGCGGAGCCATAATATGGGACTCTGATGTTTTCGGTGATGATTATACAAATCTTTGCAGTCACTGTTACCACAACTATTACAGCCGCTGTGCTGAATGTGACGCTCTGATTCGCAACGATGATGCATACGAATACGAGGGAGAGTTGTGCCTCCTCTCGGAGACACAAAAAACATTTTTACATAGGTATATATTAAACTCTGGAGTATCCACTTTTTGTAGCGTTATAGAAAATTTTCATACATAAAACGTTTTAACCATACTGGTTGAAGCGTTTTATTCTTTTCATAGTTAACTATATTGTGAAAATGTTAATAAGATGTAATGTTGAACCATTGACAAATTTCTCAGTAAATACTATAATAGATATATCACTTTATGAGGAGGTCTTATATGAAAACACATCTCAAACGCCTGCTTTCAGGATTGTTGAGCACAATGATGGTCATTAGTACCATTCCTTTTGTTTCAGCTCATGCCGAGGAAAAAGCAGAACTGTATCCTTACGCGATGTT
>JAQXHC010000005.1 GCA_029007035.1 Oscillospiraceae bacterium | reverse complement strand
TTACCCTGTTCTTTCAAAGTGAGAAGATAATTACGTACTTCTGAAACTCCCTCTTTGTCAAGTCCGTTCATAGGCTCATCAAGAATAAGAATGTCGGGATTTTCCATAATAGCTTGAGCAAGACCTAATCTCTGACGCATACCAAGAGAATACTTCTTGACATGACGTTTCAGATCAGGGTCAAGACCGACCTGCTTCATTGATGATTTTATCTGTTCTTTATCGATTCTTTTATTCAGGTCAGCAAGCAGCTTAAGATTTTTGTAGCCGGAGTAATACGAAATAAATCCGGGAGTTTCAATTATAATGCCGACTGAATCAGGGGAATCGCAGTCTTTTCTTATACGCTTTTCGTTGACGATTATCTCACCTTCTGTAGGTTTTATAAATCCGCAGATACATTTCATCAGCATGGTTTTTCCGCTGCCGTTTCTGCCGATAAGACCGTGGATTTTCCCTTTCGCAAATGAGATATTTATTTTTTTCAGGATCTCTGTTTTCTTTATGGTAAGACTGAGGTTTTTAATTTCGATAACGTTATCCATGTCTGCCTCCTTATTCGTTATCATCAATATTCAGGAAATTCGTATGCTTTACCCGAATTAGACTGAATATAAGTATTGCTGAAATTATTATTCCAGAATAAAGAAAGGAACTTCTCAAATCCATTATCGGCTCTTTCAGATGTTTTGTATAGTGAAGATGTATCATAGTATGTGCCATGGGGAAATACCACATTCCCTGTGAATTTAATATGCCAAGAGCGCTTCCTACCGCAATAATGCTGATAGAAACAGGAACGCCGATTTTTCGTAGATTCAACACGTGAAACAGTAGTAATATCACTGCAAGAGTCAGCATATACAGGAAATTAAGAAAAAAAGATGTTGCTGCCGCTTGATACGGAGCTATCTGGTTATATAATTCTTCCTTTATAAGTGATGCGGCAAATGAATAGGCTCTTTCTGGATTGTAAACACCGTATTTGGTAACTACAAGACTCCAGCCATTTGCAACGAACGCATTCATACAATTTGGAATCAGAGAGAAGAGAAAAATAATTCCCATGAACGAAAAAGCAGAAAGAATAAAAAAGATGAACTGTCCAAGCACCCATTCCCTTTTGTTAACTCTATGAAGAACAAAAAGACTGTTTCTGTCAAGATGAGGATGATCTGATATAAGAAAAATATAAACAGCAGGAGTTACAAGGCATAATACTCTTGAATTAAAAACAGCTATAAACGGTTCAATAAAATTCAACGGACTGTTCATCTCACGACTTATTTCCATAAGCGGAGTGACCGCAAAACTCCACACGAAAACTATCATCGCCGCAACAACTACCATACGTGAATTTATTATCCATTTATAAAAATCAATACACGCAATTCGCCATGTTCTCGAAATTGAAAATTTATTGTCCATAGTCGAGCCTCCTGTTCATAATAACGGTAAAGCCAACAAGTGCGGCAATGGCTAAAACTGCATGATAAATTATGATTCCGGCATTTACATCAAATAATACTTCTTTGATATTGCTGGGATAGAGAAAATACATTTTTATAACAATATCCCAACGGTCACGAGCGTTAAAGATATCCTGAACTTTTGAGACCGTCGTGTAATAAAAGTGCATAAAAATGAACGGAAAACAGCATATCATATACTTATTCCTGATGAACGCCGAGAGGAAAAATGCCGGGAGAACAGAAATCATGCCATATATGCCCATTCCGATGTACATTTTTATCAGCTCAATGGCAGACAAGCCCTCATTTGAAAACGAAAAACATATGGCAATACTGTATAGCATAAATCCAGACATTACAGCTGTTCCGCCGCTTAAAACTGCGGAGATGAATTTGGAAACGCAATATTTATATTTGCCGCTTCTTATGATGACGAATCTCATATTTCCGCCCAGCCTTTCTGCGCAGAAGCCTGTAACAAACGGCAGCGATGAAAGAACTGGAATAAAAATAGTTATATACGGACTTACAGATGTACGAAGCAGCTGGGAGCTTGTGAATGAAGAAAACACGGATCTGCTTTTATTCGCTATGACCTCAAAAACTGAATACTCTTTCCCTGTAAAGCTGTCAGTATAAACAGACGATGTAAAGCACAGCAAGCAGGTGATTAAAATGCAAAGAATGAATCCATAGCTGAAAATAGTTTTTCTCAATTCAACAGCAGCGCTGTTAATTAATTTTTTCACATTAACCACCAATTCCTTGTTTTACAATGTCAAAGTTGTATTTGAGTTCACCCGTCACCATATCAATATAGATGTATTTCCTTGTATCGCCATAAGTGTTCGCTTCGCCATTTGCAAGAAAATCTTCCGGCGGTACATCTATTATCAATTCCCACACGGGACGAGAATTATAGCCCACAACGAAAATATTTTCCGGATCGCTTTCGTCATACACAGGATTAAGCGTATACATTATATCAATATCAGATATAGTGACGTCTCTGAAATCTGTAAATGTATTTGCACAATAAGCAAGAGCGCTTTCAAGGGAAATACATTCGTTTATTTTTTCTTCCACTTTGGGAATGAGCATTCCGCTGCCTGTTGTAAACGAATCAATTGAATTAACGCTGAGCATCTGTATTGAAACGCCATACTTGAGATATGCCATTTTAGTAATTATTCCGTCTACATATTCCGGCTCCATTGTATAACTGTCAAGCGGAACTCCATTATACAGAGCCTCAATACTAAATTCATAAAGATAATTGCCTTCATGTTCTCTTACGATAACCGTATTTACCTGATAATCATAATACGGAGCGAGCGGTTTATAATTAGTTTCAAACCAATTGTTGATATAATCAACCGCATCTGAAACAGAGCATTTTTCGTCTTTAAGCTGATATTCATCACTTAAATCGTCTTTTCTGTCCGGGTGATAGATCTTTACGATTGGTTTACAATGTGAGAAAGAAATATCAAAAGCATCTGGTTTCAGCACGGCTATAAAGCCTCTTTTATCAATACAGCTATATAGCTTGTCGGTCTCATTATAAAAATATATTTCATTTTCAAGCCATATATCCTGCGTGGCAAATTCAGACTCTGTATAAAATAAAGACAGCGATTCTTCATATTTATTAAAATCATCCACACATGCAAATGACATGATATTTATTTCGGAAGGCTGAACAAAATTTATCTTATCTGAGATTGTAAATTGACCGTAATCCTTACTCAACGCTTCTTCTACTTCTATGGATAATTCGCTGACATTAATGTATGTAAAATTAAAATCATCTGACTTATTACTTTCAGAATTATGGTAATCGCTCATATCGGATTTTACTTCATCGGGAACGGAAGCGCAACCTGTAAGCATAAATACTAATGCCATTGAAAGTATTATTTTTTTCATGGTATAATCTCCATTGTTACTAATTTGTTAACCATAAATGCGAAATCAATAACTCCTGAAATATATTGCTGTTTATTCAGAAATTATTGATTCGCATAAATATATGACCTAAATCATTTAAGTTTCAGATGAAAACAAATGATTAGCCGGTTATTGATACCGTGGCTCTGATATTTCCACTGATATTTTTTACCTCAGCAGTCGCATAGGCAAATTCTCCGGTTTTAAGTCCAGTTGCAGTTACTGAACCGCCGGAAGGATAGACATCAGCCGCTGCCTTTATATCTCCGTTAACTGCAATTCCAGCAAAAATATATGGGTTTCCACTTGTAATTGTGAAGCCATTAACGCTAATGGTAGAAGTATTCACAGCAGTATAATAACTCCACGCTTTAGATGTAACGCCGGCGCTACTCGGCGCTCCTGCATCTCTCATAAAATATACAGAATCTGAATACGCACTCGCACTCATACCAACCATGCTCACAGTCAGTGTTGTTACTGCCATAATAGAAGCAGCAATTTTCTTAAAAGTCTTGTTCATAATAAATACCATCCTTTCATCCATCTATCTGAAAATTTAATTCAACTATAATATAGTGACTCTGGTTTTCAAAAAAGACGAAGCATTTTAATATTTTTGTTTTTTAACAAATACAACAAGCATCGCTCCACACAGCATGCTTGCTATAAGAAACACAATCAGCAAGCCAAATGAATATTATTCATTAATATGCATAAGTGATACTGTGAAAAAGCGATGCTTGTTCGCCGAAAAAATATGAGTAGCGTACAAATAGCGTACAAACTCATTTTTCAGGAAAAAAGAAAGCCCACAAATGCCGATATATAGGCATTTGTGGGAATGTGGTGTGGTGACCCGTACGGGAATTGAACCCATGATTCCGCCGTGAAAGGGCGATGTCTTAACCTCTTGACCAACGGGCCGATATGGTAGCGGCAGTAGGATTTGAACCAACGACCAATCGGGTATGAACCGAGTACTCTAGCCAACTGAGCTATGCCGCCGTATTAAGCGCAATACAACATCTGCGACTTAATTATTATACACTGAATCTAAAAAAAAGTCAAGAATAAAATCTCTATTTACTAAAATTTGTTATTATATACAAAAATGCAAAAGTTGAATTTTACATATTGTTACATTTAAATAAACAGAAATTCAAATATTGACAGGCATCGCACAGGACTTAATATACGGAATGCCCGTTATCTCTGTCCTGAACGATACCGACGTAACTTTTTATTACCTACCATCTAAGGATACGGTACGTATCAGTTTTTGTCTTTCTGCTTGAATACGACGGCAGCAATAAGTCCAAAAAGTATTGCTGCTGTTATTCCTCCTGCAGCTGCTGTAAGTCCTCCGGTGAAAATACCAAGGAATCCATCTTCGCTGATTGTTTTACGAATTCCTTCGGCAAGAAGATGTCCGAATCCGGTAAGCGGCACTGTTGCTCCTGCTCCCGCAAATTCAACAAGCGGCTTATACAGTCCAACTGCTGAAATAATCACTCCGCTGACAACATATCCTGTCAGGATACGCGCAGGTGTAAGCTTTGTATAGTCAATGAGAAGCTGTCCTATCGCGCAGATTACTCCGCCGATCAAAAAAGCTTTCAGTAAATCCATAAACATTATTTTACCCTCCCGAGATGAACAAGGTGTGATATTGTCGGAATAGTCTCTCCCTGCTGAAGTGACATCGGCGACATCAGCGCTCCGGTCGCGGCAAAAAGTACATTTTTTCTCTCTCCGCTCACCATTGACGGCAAAAAATAACCGCACATCACACTTCCGCTGCATCCGCATCCGGAACCTCCGCAGTGAGTATCCTGCTTTTCGGGGTCAAAAATCATCGCTCCGCAGTCGAAATGCTGTGCTGATATATCTATTCCTTGCTTCTGCAAAAATTCAACAAGCAGCCTGCTGCCCACTATTCCCAGATCGCCGGTGACAATCGCATCGTAGTCGTTCGGATCTGTTCCGGTAGCTGTCAGATATCTCCTGATCGTCTCTGCGGCGGCAGGTGCCATTGCACTTCCCATGTTGTTTATGTCACTGATTCCCATGTCGGTTATTTTACCTATACATCCTCCGATAATCTCAATTTCTCCGCATTCCGAAGATATTATCGCCGCTCCTGAAGCTGTACACGTCCACTGGCTTGTAGGCGTCCTCTGACCACCGTAGCTTAGAGGAAATCTGAATTGCCGCTCCGCTGTCGAAAAATGTGACGAGGTCACCGCAGCCGACCGATCAACCGCTCCGCTGTCAGTGATTAAAGCCGAGAGGAGCATTCCCTCAGCCATTGTGGAGCAAGCTCCGTAAAGACCTAAAAACGGTATCTCAAGCTCGCGCAGTCCATACGCCGAGCCAATGCACTGATTGATAAGATCACCGCTGAAAATCGCATCTATGTCCTCTTTGACAAGTCCTGCCTTTTTTATAGCAAGACTTACTGTTTCAAGCTGAAAACGGCTCTCCGCCTTTTCCCACGTATCCTTGCCGAAATGACTATCCTCTATTACCTTATCAAAATATTTTCCGAGAGGACCTTTTCCCTCCTTGCCGCCGACTACGGATGCAAAGCTCTCGATTTTCGGACGCTTTTCGGTTCTGAAAATTCCCCTTTCAATTTTTACTGCCATATTATTTCTCCTTTGACCTAAGTTACAGATAGGATTTCCTGCAGTCCGATAATTATTCATATAAATATAAAAATAAAGCCTGAAAAGACCCCATAATCTTCTCAGGCTATTTTTCATCAATCAGAAAAATCTGTATCCGACTGCTCTACAATTTGAAATTTACAAATTATACTTGATAATTTTATCGACGTTTTTACGAATACACTTCGTTATAAATTTTATTACTATTCCTGTACATAAGGCGGAAATAATTGTTCCCTCTCTTGTCCCGATTATTTTCCCGTTAAAAAATATCATTGATAAAACAATTGCTGAGATAACGCAAATAACGTCAAATCCAACTTTTACATATCCAAATTCTAAATGTGATTTTTCTGATATAGCCTTTACCAAAGCTTCTCCTGAATTCATAATAACATCAGCAATAACAGATAGGGATATTCCAAATGCAAGAATAATAATTCCAATAAACAGGATCAGTATTTTTGCTGAATAATTATTCAATTGAATAAATGAAATACACTTCATTCCAAAATCTGTAAACCATCCGAATAAAAACGAAAGTGGAATTTGCAGAAGCTGATACATTTTAAAATCCTTGCGCAATATTACTATCTGACCTAATATCATCACACAATTCCATATAATAAGCCAGTTGCCTAAACTCATTACGGAATACTTCAGACTCATTATATTAGCAACTGACGAAATCGGAGAAACCCCTAAATTACTATGTTTTGTAAAAGCCACTCCAATTCCGGCAAAAAACAAGCCTAAGATAAATACTAAGTATCTTCTGAATAATTCTTTCTTTTTCAAGAAATCATCTCCCTGATATCAGCCAACTCTGCAAATTCTGATTCATTACTCTGTTAATTATAACGATAATATTAAAAAAAGTCAATGCCTAAAAAAACAAAAAGCCGATTTTGACACAGGCATCAAAATGGCTTTTTAATATCTCTGCTGCATTCACGCTAATCAGATGTTTTATATTCTGAACACAATACCCGAATATTTCATATTATATTACCGGGTGATGTATAATCATCCCTGCCGCAGGTAAAAATACTGATAGGGCAACAATGATTGTCTCAGCAGCTGCAAGAATTATATGAATCAGGAGCTAAATATTATGTCAGTTAAAAGGGGAGAAATTTATTACGCTGACCTGAGCCCGGTCGTAGGCTCGGAGCAAGGCGGCATCAGACCAGTACTTATCGTTCAGAATGATGTGGGCAATCAACACAGTCCAACCGTTATAGCCGCTGCCATTACAAGCCAGCGCGACAAGACAAATCTGCCGACTCACATCAAGGTTCGTGCGGACAAATGCGGTCTTGCCAAAGACAGCATCGTTCTGCTTGAACAAATCCGCACTATTGATAAAAAACGTCTTAAAGACAAGATGGGTGAGCTTGATCTCAACTCAATGACAAAGGTTGATACTGCTCTTTCCATCAGCTTCGGACTCGGTTTATAAACTGTAAGGCAACTCTGAACAGCTTTACAAATATAATTATGCAATATTGCATTAAACGGTCGGAAAAAATCCGACCGTTTTCTCGCTTATTAATAATTCAATTCAGCATATTTGGCATAATTATTCGGCTTCCGGTGAACGCTTTATGCTTTTGATAAGCGAGCTGATAATCGGTACTGCTGCACTTAGTCCGAATGCCGCAAGGAGCTGGTCTGAGGTCAGCATTACCGTGCTGAAAACTGCTGAAAGCTGCGGAACTGTCACTGCTGCCATGAGAACCGCAAACGACACCGCTGCCGCAAAAACAAGCTTTAAATTGCTGAACGGATTTATTTTGAAAAGCGTTTTTGTTTCGGACTTACACTCGAAAACGTGAATCAGCTGAGACATTACAAGAGTTATCAGAGCCGCCGTCCGTCCTGCTTCGACGCTGCCGCCCATTCGCATAATCATGGAGAATGACGCAAGGGTTGAAAGTCCGATTAAAATTCCCCTGAATGCTATTTTTGTCATCAGTCCTCCCGAGAAAAATCCGTCTGTGGACTTGCGAGGAGGACGGCTCATGATGTCGCTGTCGGGAGGTTCAAGTCCCAGCGCAATTGCAGGAAGTCCGTCCGTAACAAGATTCACAAGAAGCAGCTGTACCGGAAGCAGAATGATCGGCATTCCCATAATGATACCTAAAAACATCGTCAGTACTTCGCCGATATTGCATGAAAGCAGATAGCGTACAAATTTTCTGATATTTGCATAAACACAGCGTCCCTGCTCGACTGCATTGACAAGAGTTGCAAGATTGTCGTCAAGGAGAATTACGTCCGCAGCCTGCTTGGTTACGTCTGTACCTGTCATGCCCATTGCCACACCTACATCGGCTTCCTTTATGGCAGGAGCGTCATTTACCCCGTCACCGGTCATGGTCACAATTTCGCCGCGCCGTTTGAAGCTGCGGACTATTCTCAGCTTATGTACAGGCTCTACGCGCGCGAATACGGTGTATTTCCCGATTACGCGGTCAAGCTCTTCATCACTCAGTTTATCAAGCTCCGAACCGGTCATCGCCAGTCCGCCTTTGAGCAGTCCTGCCTTTTTTGCTACAGCAACCGCTGTGTTTTTGTGGTCACCTGTTATCATCACCGTTCTGACCGATGCAGCCGCACATTTACGGATCGCTGTTTTTGCTTCCTCTCTCGGCGGATCGATCATGCCCATGAATCCAAGAAATACAAGGTCTCCGCGCTCCGGTTCGAGTGAATCTGTATCGCAGTATGCCATTGCAAGAACTCTCAGCGCACGGCACGACATATCAGATGCCTGATTGCTTATCAGCTTTTTCATCGAAGCAGTCAGCGGAACTATACTTCCCTTTTCGTCCATATACCTGCTGCATCGCGGAATAATCACCTCCTCTGCACCCTTCAGATACATACGCTTTGAAGCTTCTGTCTGTATAAGAACCGCCATAAACCGAGTTTCACTGTCAAAGGGATATTCTTCAATCCGACGGTTTGATGAAGAAAGTGTTTCGGCTGTTACTCCGATTTTTGCAGCCGCTATGAGCAGAGCGATTTCAGTCGGGTCACCACTGGTCTGCCACTCACCGGAGGATTTTATCGCTCCTCTGTTACGCCGTCTCAGCTCTTTATCGGTTTTTATCGTCGCAGTACTGCACAGGACCGAGCATTTCATCAGCTCGCTGAGAGCTTTTTCCGTTACAGGATTTATTGAAGCGTTATCAATTCCCTTTGTAACTTCACCCTCTGCGCGGTATCCCATTCCGCTGAAATAATAAGGGAGTCCGCCGCTGAACGCTTCTGTTACGGTCATTTTATTTTCGGTTATCGTACCTGTTTTATCGGAGCATATTACCGAAGCACATCCAAGAGTTTCAACACTGTGGAGCTTGTTTACAAGTGCATTCATTTTCATCATTCGGCTCACTGCAAGCGCGAGAGCTATTGTAACCGTCGCAGGCAGACCCTCCGGTATTGCCGCAATTGCTATAGTTATTCCGGTCATAAGCATTTCAAACGTGTCCTCGCCCCGGATTATACCGGCGGTGAAAACTGCAATGCATACTCCGATGCAAATCAGTGCTACAACTTTTCCAAGCTCCGCAAGACGCTTCTGAAGCGGAGTCATTTCTTTTTCAATATCGGTCAGAAGCTCCGAGATTTTGCCCATTTGTGTGCTTTTTCCGGTCGCAATTACTCTTGCGGTGCAGTTGCCCTTGACCGCCGATGTTCCGCAATAGACTATGTTTCTTTTATTCAGTGAATTGTCTGTATCACTCGTGTTTTCAACATTTTTCTGAACTGCTGTTGATTCTCCCGTTAGAATTGATTCATCAGCGTAAAATCCCGAAGCTTTCAGAACAACACAGTCCGCAGGTATCCTGTCTCCTGCTTCAAGCTCGATTACATCTTCCCGGACAAGACGCGAAGCTTCAATTTCTTTCAGCTTACCATCCCTACGGCATCTTGCTGTGGGTGCTGTCATTGATTTGAGTGCTTCAAGTGTATGTTCGGTTCTGAACTCCTGTATAAAGCCTAAAACTGCGTTCAGGAGCACTATCAGAATTATCGTAACAGCATCGGTTATCTCTCCGAGAAATACGGAAATCACCGTAGCTGCCAGCAAAATCATTACCATTACGTCCTTGAACTGTCCTATAAAAATTTTAACTGCACCGGGGCGTTTGCCCTCGCTGAGAATATTTTCACCCTCTTCTTTCAGCCGTTTAGCCGCTTCTTTTTCAGTTAGTCCCATTGTATCACCCTTTCTTTTCAACAATCAGAATTAAAATGTTGAAAACTTTCCCTACATTTTATGACACAGTACGGACAAATATACCAGAAATAAGCCTGTCAGATTCTTTCTGAATAATCACTGAAAAACGGGAATACATGATATTCCCATACAATAAAATGCTTTTCACCAAAATTTCTGCTTAAACAAAACAAATACGAATAAATAGAGGCGCAATGACTATATAAAAGTTATAAGCCCGGAAGCAGTTTGAAAAACCGCCTTCGGGCTTGTTTTGTTATTGTATTACTCGCATAAATCGGATTTTAACAAATTATTTTGAATTAGTATTTTTTTTACAATACGGACAAACATCAATATTATATAATTTTAAATGTAATAATTGATTACAATGTGGGCAACGTACTTTTAAAAACATCCATACAGCCGAAGCAATCACTATAATAATGGATATACCTATTAATATTGGATTGTGACCATTCACAGGATCTTCTTGTGTAGGATAATGAAATCCTCTGTAAAACAGGAATAATCCTGCAAAGAAAATTGCGTATCCAATAATACGATTTATTTTTGGATTTTTCATTTCTGCTCACTCCCTTTCAGAAGAAAAATAGAATATCCATCTCATCAGTTTTCGGTTTATCTTAGTAAGAATTATAACACAGACATATAATCCTGTCAATACAAAACACAAAGGCACCTCTGACCGAAAAGACCGGAAGTAACTGTTTGAAATTTCTTTATCACACCTACACTCGGAGATGAAACCTCTCATAAAATGGTACTTGACAAAAAAACGCGAATCGCATATAATATAAATATAGAAAAGGCGTAGCAATCAGAGTAGCTGTTTTGCGGCTTGGCAGAGAGCGTCGGGACGGTGTGACGGCGCAGGCGGAGGCAGTGAAGTGCGGTTGTCAGCTTCGGGAAGGAAATAACAGTATTTCCCGACGTATCCCTCGTTACGGGATAAAAGTAATAAATCGGAGTGGAACCGCGTACATACGCCTCTGAGGGAAATCCTCAGGGCGTTTTTTAATTTTAAGGAGTTTTTTCACAATGTTCAGACAGCTGAAAGAAGATATAGCTCTTATCAAGGAGCGGGACCCGGCAGCGAGAAGCTCGTTTGAGATATTTATGACATATCCGAGCTTAAAAGCGCTTCGGAGTTACCGTAAGGCGAACTGGCTGTATCGTCACGGTTTTTTTACCCTCGCGCGGATTATTTCTCAGCACGCGCGGAACAGGACGGGAATTGAAATACACCCCGGCGCGACAATCGGAAAAGGACTTTTCATCGATCACGGAATGGGTGTGGTAATCGGTGAAACCGCTGTGATAGGCGATAACTGTCTTATCTATCAGGGCGCGACTCTCGGCGGAACGGGCAAGGACAAAGGAAAGCGTCACCCGACTCTCGGAGATAATGTGCTCGTCGGAGCAGGCGCAAAGGTGCTCGGACCGTTCAAGGTGGGAAGCAACGTTAAAATTGCTGCAAACGCAGTGGTGCTCAACGCAATTCCCGATAACTGTACGGCGGTGGGAGTTCCGGCGAGAGTAGTCAAACGCAACGGCGAAAGAGTCGGATGTCATACGGTCACACAGGATATTGACCAGATTCATATTCCGGACCCTGTTTCTCAGGAGCTTTGCCGCATGGAAATCGAAATCGAACGTATGCGCAAACGGCTTGAGGAGCTGGAAAATAAAACATGATCGGAAAAGCAAGCTTTGATAAACAGATAAAATAAAGAAACAGAAAGGATATTCATCATGCAGCTTTATAACACACTCACACATAAAAAAGAAGAATTTATCCCCCGTGAGGCGGGTAAGGTAAGTATGTACACCTGCGGACCGACGGTCTATCATTATGCCCATATCGGAAACCTCCGCAGCTATATCATGGAGGATGTCCTCGAAAAATACCTGCGCTTTACGGGACTGGATGTAAAAAGAGTCATGAACATCACCGATGTGGGACATCTCACCAGCGACGGCGATACCGGCGATGATAAAATGCTCAAGGGGGCAAAACGCGAACACAAAACGGTAATGGAAATTGCAAAATTCTATACCGACGCATTTTTTGCCGACTGCAAAAAGCTCAATATAAGAACTCCCGATGTGGTTGAGCCTGCTACCTCATGTATCGACGAATTTATACGCGTAATCAGCGCTCTTATCGACAAGGGTTACGCTTATGAGGCAGGAGGCAACATCTATTTCGATACCTCAAAGCTTGATAAATATTACGTTTTCAACGACTTCAAGGAGGAGGACCTGGCTGTAGGCGTCCGCGAGGGTGTTGAAGAGGATTCCAACAAGCGCAATAAGGCGGATTTCGTGCTTTGGTTCACCAAATCAAAATTTGACGATCAGGAGCTTAAATGGGAAAGTCCGTGGGGAGTCGGATATCCCGGCTGGCACATCGAATGCTCGTGCATCAGCATGAAAAATCTCGGCGAATATCTTGACCTCCACTGCGGCGGAATTGATAACGCATTCCCGCATCATACAAACGAAATTGCCCAGAGCGAGGCATATCTCGGTCATGAGTGGTGCAATTACTGGTTCCACGTTCATCATCTCAACACGAACAGCGGTAAGATGAGCAAATCCAAAGGAGAGTTCCTCACCGTCTCGCTGCTGGAGGAAAAGGGATATAATCCGCTGGTTTACAGATATTTCTGCCTGCTTTCGCATTACAGGAAATCCCTCGTTTTTTCTTGGGAAAATCTCGACAATGCCGTTACAACATTCAATAAGATGATTGCAAAAATTTCTCCGCTTACTGCTGAAAAGGACGGCGAAATTGACAAAACAGAGTTTGATCGCCTTATGAAGCAGTTTAACGATGCACTTGGTAATGATCTCAATACATCTCTTGCGGTTACGGCTGTTTATGATGTTCTGAAATCTAACGCTAATGCAGCCACAAAGCTTGCTCTGATCGGCGAGTTTGATAAAGTTCTCGGACTTGACCTTATTGCTACAGCCCAGAAAGCTCTTGCGGCTGACAGCAGTGATGAATCTGATATTCCGCAGGAGATACTCGACCTTGTTGAGCAGAGAAAAACTGCACGCAAGGAAAAGAATTTTGCACTTGCCGATGAACTTCGCGATAAAATCGCAGCTCTCGGCTACGAGGTTAAAGAGACGCGTCAGGGTACGGAAATCAAGGCAATACCGCATAATTAACGGATGAAACCCTCGCCGTATATCCGTACACGGCAGGAATTATGCAATAATGCCTGAAAATCTGAGAGGTTATTATGTTTAAAGGGTTTACGCAGGAGACTTTTGATTTTCTTGCAGGCATACGAACAAACAACAATAAGGAGTGGTTTGAGGAGCATAAGGCTGTATATACCGAGAGCGTCCTCTCACCGCTTAAAGAACTTGGAGAGGAGCTTTTCCGTCCCTTTGACGGCACGGCGGGAATGATGTATAAGGTTGGACGAATCTACCGCGATGCTACCTTTCCGCCATATCTACATTATCGTGACGTAATGTGGATTTATGTGCGCTATGAAGCGATGTACTGGAACAAAACCCCTGCGCTTTTCTTTGAGCTTTCCCCTGAGGGAGCAGAATTCGGATTCCGGATCGCAAAGCCGGAGCCTGCTCTCATGGAACGGTTCAGGAAAATGCTTGCCGACGATCCGGAGACTTTTCCGGATATGGTTGAAAGATGCCGGAAAGAATACGGAATGAAGCTTTCAGGCGATGAATATAAACGCTGCAAGCCCTGTGAAAATGAGTCGCTGAAATGCTTTTTCAATAAAAAGGGACTTGCATTATCGGTAACCGTTCCGTCTGTGGATAACGAGCTATTTAGCAGTGAGCTTGTCACTCATGTTAACAGCGTATTCAAGGCTCTTGTCCCTATAAACAATAAATTTCATGAGCTTGTGGAACTTCACGAATCTGAAAAACAGCTCCGCGCCTCAGTGTGCGACGAGGCGGAAGCTATCGTTAAAGCTCCGGAGCATGAATTTATGTGGTAACACTAACCCCATATACAACAATTGACGAAAGCAGACGTGATTTACTCCGTCTGCTTTCGTCTTTCATATTGCTTCATGTATATTATAGTCTTAAAGCCGCCCTTTTTTCATCAATATGCTTTTCCCCAGTAAACCATGCACTTTGCAGGCTTTCCGCAGCATACGCAGGTATCGGAAATCTGCTCCTGCTCGAATGGTATACATCTCGAACCAACGCCTGTTTTTTCCTTGACAGCGTCCTCGCAGGCTTCATCGCCGCACCACATTGCCTTTATAAATCCGTCACCCTTTTCTTCAAGTACGGATATAATCTCGTCCGTTGTCTTGCAGGCATATGTCCTGTTTTCGCGGTTTTCAAGAGCCTTTTTGTAAAGTCCGTCATGAACTTCAATGAGTTTTGCCGCAACGGTTTCCTCAAGCTTATCAAGAGATATAGTCGTCTTTTCGCCGTTGTGTCGTGTCGCAACTACGCACTGACCAGCTTCAATATCCTTAGGACCGATTTCAACTCTTACAGGAACACCTTTCATCTCGTACTCGGCAAACTTCCAGCCGGGTGAGTTTTCACTGTCGTCAAGCTTAACTCTCGCTCCTGCCTTTTTAAGACGCTCCATAAGCTCATTTGCTTTTTCAAGAACGCCCTCCTTATGCTGTGCAATCGGAATGATTATAACCTGGACAGGCGCAACAGCAGGCGGCAGTACAAGTCCGTTATTATCGCCGTGAGTCATGATTATTGCGCCGATGAGACGAGTTGTAACGCCCCAGCTTGTCTGATGCGGATTTACACGCTTGTTTTCCTTATCGGTATATTCAATACCAAAGGCTTTGGCAAATCCATCGCCGAAATAGTGAGAAGTACCTGCCTGAAGAGCCTTTCCGTCATGCATAAGAGCTTCAATTGCATATGTCGAAACAGCTCCCGCAAACTTGTCGCTTTCTGTCTTTTTACCCTTAATTACAGGCATTGCAAGGGCATTTTCGCAGAATTCCGCGTAAATATTGAGCATACGCTCGGTTTCCTCAACAGCTTCCTGAGCTGTCGCATGAATCGTGTGTCCCTCCTGCCACAGAAACTCTCTTGAACGGAGGAACGGACGGGTTGTTTTTTCCCATCTTACTACACTTACCCACTGATTATAAAGTTTTGGAAGATCACGGTAGGAATGTATTATATTTGAGTAATGCTCACAGAAAAGAGTCTCTGATGTCGGACGAACACACAGTCTGTCCTCAAGTTTTTCATTTCCGCCATGAGTTACCCACGCAACCTCAGGAGCAAATCCCTCTACATGGTCTTTTTCCTTCTGGAGCAGACTTTCGGGAATGAACATCGGCATACATACATTTTCGTGTCCTGTTGCCTTGAACATTCCGTCGAGGATACGCTGAATATTCTCCCATATAGCGTAGCCGTAAGGACGGATAACCATGCAGCCTTTAACGCTTGTATATTCAATAAGCTCTGCCTTTTTTACAATATCGGTATACCACTGAGCAAAATCTTCATCCATAGATGTAATTTCGCTGACCATTTTTTTATCCTTAGCCATTTATTAACCTCTTTCATAAGTAATTCATACTATTATATTTTACCATATTTACGCGAAATGTCAATACATTGACCTGAATTTTATTGCTGATGACTTGTTCTGAATTTTAGTATCATAAAATGTTTCACGTGAAACAAAAGACGCTGTATTCAAACAGCGCCTTAAATTAACTTTATTTATTCGGAACTTCGATTTTTTCCTTGCGCATATAATGCTGCAATGCCTTTGGAATTCTGATGCTTCCGTCCTCGTTGAGGTTGTTTTCAAGAAATGCAATAAGCATTCTCGGCGGAGCAACGACAGTATTATTAAGCGTATGTGCAAAATATTTGCTTCCGTCCGCAGCCTTAATACGGATTCCAAGACGTCGTGCCTGAGCATCGCCAAGAGTCGAACAGCTTCCGACCTCGAAATATTTTTTCTGACGCGGTGACCATGCTTCAACGTCAAGACTCTTTACCTTAAGGTCGGCAAGGTCTCCGGAACAGCATTCAAGAGTTCTGACAGGAATATCAAGTGTTCTGAAAAACTCAACAGTATAGCTGTAAAGCTTTTTGAACCATTCCATGCTTTCTTCAGGCTTGCAGACAACTATCATTTCCTGCTTTTCAAACTGATGAATACGATAAACACCGCGTTCTTCAATTCCGTGCGCACCAACTTCTTTGCGGAAGCACGGAGAATAGCTTGTGAGAGTCTTAGGAAGCTCTGATTCCGGAATAATTGTATCAATAAATTTACCAATCATTGAATGTTCGCTTGTGCCGATAAGATAGAGGTCCTCTCCCTCAATCTTGTACATCATGCCCTCCATTTCGGCAAAACTCATAACACCCGTAACAACATCGCTGCGAATCATGAACGGCGGAATATAATAGGTAAATCCCTTATCAATCATGAAATCTCTTGCGTAGGAAAGAATACATGACTGAAGCTGAGCAATATCTCCGCAAAGGTAATAAAATCCGTTTCCGCTTGTTTTTCTTGCACTGTCAAGATCAATTCCATTAACCTTTTCCATAATATCAACGTGATAAGGAACCTCAAAATCAGGAACAAAAGGCTCACCGAATCTCTGTACCTCAACGTTTTCGCTGTCATCTCTGCCGATCGGAACGCTTTCGTCGATTATATTCGGAATCACAAGCATTATTTCTCTGATTTCGCCTTCAAGTTTTACCTCAAGAGCTTCCATTTCAGTGAGTTTTGCACCGATTTCTGCGACTGAGGATTTAACTCTCTCTGCTTCCTCTTTCTGTCCCTTAGACATAAATCCGCCTATTTCCTTACTCATCACCTTGCGCTGATTTCTAAGATTATCACATTCAACCTTTGTTTCGCGGTACTTTTTATCAAGTTCAATAACCTTATCAACAAGTTCAAGTTTGCTATCCTGAAATTTTTTTCTGATGTTTTCCTTGACCAACTCAGGATTTGTCCTAATAAGCTTAATATCTATCATTTTTTATTCTCCTTATTCTTCGCACGTCAGCTTATCAGCCAACGCAGCGAGATCATCTTTATTATAAAATTCAAGAACGAGCGCACCCTTATTTTTTCCGTATTCGACTTTTACTCTGCGTCCGAGGCGCTCGTTAAGAGAAAGCTCCATTTCAACGAAATAGCTGTCGATTTTTCTGTTATCAGCGACTTTATCTTTCTCCTGTTCGCCTGATTTCTGAGCGGCTCTCTCAACCTGACGAACAGTAAGTCCGCCCTCGGCAGCTTTTAATGCCGTAGCAATAAGAAGCTCCTCATTCTGAAATCCAAGCAGAGCTTTTGCGTGTCCCGAAGATATTTCGTTATTTTCAAGCATTTTCAGAACTCTGTCAGGGAGCGAAAGCAAACGCACGGAATTCGCAATTGCCGAACGGGATTTACCTACGGTTTTTGCAACCTTTTCCTGCGTCATATCGTAGTTATCTATGAGCTCCTTATATCCAAGTGCCTCCTCGACCGGATTCAGATTTTCACGCTGTAAATTCTCAATCAGCGCAATCTGCATCGCTTCAAAATCGGAAAGCTCACGGATATTTACGGGGACTTCGTCAAGACCAAGCATTCTCGCTGCTCTCCAGCGTCGCTCACCTGCTACAATCTGATACATACCGGTACTCATCGGACGAACAAGAATCGGCTGTATCATGCCATGCTCGCGAATTGAATCAGCAAGAGCTGTAATTGCTTCTTCACTGAAGCTTTTTCGCGGCTGACTGCGATTTGGTTCAAGCTCTGATGTCCGCAGGGTCTTTTTTATCTGAATTTCATTGGTGTTATCACTGAACAGAGCGTCAAATCCAACACCAAGACCTCCTTTAGCCATATTTTACATCTCCGGTATAATACCGGAATCTCCTTTCAATTATTTGTTGAATGTGAAAATACCTCTCCTCTTTTTCTTCGGAGGTTCAGGCTTTTCACCGAGCAGTTCCTGTCCGAGCATAATATAAGACTCGGCACCCTTTGAAGATTTATCGTAATAAATTACAGGCTGTCCGTGACTCGGAGCTTCGGAAATTCTTACGTTTCTCGGAATTTTCGTCTGGAAAACCTTGCCCGGAAAATATTTTTCAACCTCTGCGACAACATCGTTAGCAACATTAAGCCTGCCGTCAAACATTGTAAATAGAATTCCCTCGATCTCTATTGACGGATTATAATTGCTTTTTACTATTTTTACAGTATTAACGAGTTGTGAAAGTCCCTCAAGCGCGTAGAATTCTGCAAGCATTGGAATAATAATGCTGTCACAGGCGACAAGGCTGTTGAGAGTCAGTGTTCCAAGTGCAGGAGGACAGTCAATCAAGATGTAATCATAGTCCAGTTTGCAGGTAAGAAGCTGCATTTTAAGGCGATTCATCCGGTTTTCAAT
The DNA here is from genome assembly GCA_029007035.1 of Oscillospiraceae bacterium. Taxonomy (GTDB): domain Bacteria; phylum Bacillota; class Clostridia; order Oscillospirales; family Ruminococcaceae; genus Ruminococcus. The sequence goes on along the minus strand of JAQXHC010000005.1, from coordinate 115,475 downwards.
GTTATAAAGTTCAACCTCACAGCCTGCAAGATCCTCGGTGGCTGGCAGAATTGAAACATTACTGAAATCAGTATGGATCACTGCATCCTGAATGCGTGAATTGCCAATCAGAACATCGTAAGTTGAAAGCTTAACGGTTTTTTTTCTTATACCGAAGCCTGTAGTGGTATTACCCTGAGGATCGGCGTCTATACAAAGCACTCTGTAATCTCTCGTTCCGAGATATGCGGCGATATTTACTACAGAAGTAGATTTACCGACTCCTCCCTTTTGATTTGCAACGGCAAAAATTTTGCCCATAGTTAAAATTCCTCCCATTTTTATGGTTAAGGCGCGCTGCAAAAGCTCAAAAGAATCTGCCGCGGCATATTTCTTATATATTATATCACTTTTCAGATACTTTGTAAATATCTGAGCTGAATTTTTTCAAAAAAATGTTCCACGTGAAACATTTGAATCAAATTGTTTCACGTGGAACAATGGGTGTGTCTTATTGTTTTTTTATTGGAATTCTGACACGATATTCAATATAATCGTCATTTTCTATTTTTTTGGAATCAGCAGAAATTCCGGCTGCCTGCATAGTCTCAACCGCTTTATTTATGGTGTTGACAAACATTTTTACATTCTGAAAAACTTTTGAACGGGTTCTGTAGCTTTCTTTTATTTTCTCTTTACCAAGATAATCCTCAATAAGCCTTTCTGTGCGCTCGACATTCAAATTATTTTTTACAACCTTTTCAAGAATATTAACCCTGTCAACCGGATTACCAAGTTTCAGAAGAGCCCTTGCATGACGCTCAGTAAGATTAAATCGGATAATCAGTTCACGTTCGTCGGGGGTAAGTCTAAGAAGTCGGAGCTTATTTGCTATGGTGCTCTGTGCTTTTCCGAGCTTTGATGCAGCATCTTCCTGAGTCATACCATAATATGTAATCAGCTTTTCAATTGCAATTGCTTCTTCAAAAAATGATAAGTCCTGACGCTGTATATTCTCTACAAGTGCAAGAATAGCTGAATGACGTTCACTTATTTCATGGACAATACATGGAACTACACAGTATCCGCACATTTTAGCCGCTCTGAGTCTTCTTTCACCTGCGATTAGTTCAAATTTTTCACCCGAACGTCTGACTGAAAGCGGCTGTAGAATACCATTCTGAGCAATTGACTCAGCAAGAGCGGAAATGTCATTATCAAAAAATTCAGTTCGCGGCTGATGCGGATTAGGTATTATCTGATTTATGTCAACCTCAATAACCTTATTAATCTGTCTTTCTTTCGTAAAATTTAAAAATCCCGCCATTATTTTTACTCCTTTCGTTTTGATATTATTATTTTAACATGGACGGGAAATAAAATCTACGGAAAAAAACCGCGTAAATACGTGATTTCCGCGGTTTTTTCATTCTTATTATTCAATTTTATAACGGCTTTTTCTTTATCTGACCGCTGTTTCTCGGATATTTTGTCGGAGTGTGCGATATTTTTTTTGCAGTTATGATTCTACGTGAATCCATTCCAAGCATATAATTTATTTCATTCATTTTATCACAGCCAAGGACGTTTAATGCGTTTTGTCCCAATGATATATCTTCTCCCGGACCCTTCATAGAAATAAATGTACCTCCGACTTTTAAAAAAGGAACGCAAAGCTCGCTCAGCAGAGACATATTAGCAACTGCACGGGCACAGGAAAAGTCAAATTTTTCTCTGTATTCTGCCATTTTTGATATATCCTCAGCACGTCCGTGAATGGTATTTGCCTGAATATCAATCTTTTCACAAAGCTGATTCAGAAATACAATTCTCTTATTAAGACTGTCAAGGAGTGTTATTTTTATATCCGGACGAAAAATTTTTAGAGGAACAGACGGAAACCCTGCACCTGTTCCGACATCAATAACCGACGCATTTTCGGGAATATCAACATATCTGCAAATCAAAATGCTGTCAATAAAATGTTTAAGAAAAATCTCATCTGCATCTGTTATCGCTGTAAGATTTACATTTTTATTGTATTCTACAAGAAATTCCGCATATATATCAAATTTCTCGTACATCTCAGGCGTCATTGTCAATCCGTATTCAGATAATTCAGAGCAACATAGTTCAAAATCACGTAACATTGTTTATTCCTTTCTGCTGCTGAAGCCAAACAGCAAGGAGAGAAATATCAGCAGGTGATACACCTGAAATGCGCGACGCCTGTCCGATTGAAACAGGTTGGAACTTGTTGAGCTTTTCAATTGCTTCAAGTCTGAGACCGTGAATCCTGCTATAATCGAAATTCTGCATAAGCTGTTTTTCTTCAAGCTTACGCATTGCTTCAATCTGAGCAAGCTGCTTTGAGATATATCCCTCATATTTTATTTCAAGCTGAACCTGCTCGCACACATCGTCCGGAAGTTCATTCCTATCAGAATCAAATTGAGCAATATTGTTATAATTAAGCTGAGGTCTGCGAATCAGATCCGCTAATTTACAGCCTGTTGTAAGAGGCGATGTTCCATTATCCTCTAAGAATTGATTTAACTCCTTCGACGGTGCAATATTTGTCTTTTTCAGACGTTCTATTTCGGATTTAATAAGCGATTCCTTTTTGATCAGTCTATTGTATCGCTCCTTTGAAATCAGTCCGATTTCGTAGCCAACAGGTGTAAGACGTCGGTCAGCATTATCCTGTCTGAGCACAAGCCGATATTCACTCCTTGATGTCATCATTCGATAAGGGTCGCTGCATCCCTTAGTTACAAGATCGTCAACCAGCGTTCCAATGTATGAACTTGCACGGTCAAGTATCATCGGTTTTTTTCCTTTAATTTTGAGAGCAGCATTGATTCCGGCAACTATACCTTGTGCTGCAGCTTCCTCATACCCCGAACTTCCGTTAAACTGACCGGCGCCGTATAGTCCTTCGATTTTCTTGAATTCGAGTGTCGGAAAAAGCTGATTAGGATTACAGCAATCATATTCTATTGCATATGCCGGACGCATTATCTCAACATCTTCCAAGCCATCTATTGTACGTAAGAAAGCAAGCTGAACATCTTCGGGAAGTGATGACGACATTCCCTGCAGATAATATTCTTCAGTGCTTAGTCCCATTGGTTCAACAAACAACTGATGTCTCGGTTTATCTGAAAATCTTACAATTTTGTCCTCGATTGACGGACAGTATCTTGGACCGACACCCTCGATTTTTCCTGAGTAAAGAGGTGATCTGTCAAGGTTTGAAAGTATTACCTCATGAGTTTTACTGTTAGTATATGTAACGTAACAGCTGACTACATTTTTAAGATTATTTTTGTCAGTTTCATAAGAAAACGGAACAATATTCTCGTCACCGTCCTGACGTTCCATAATATCAAAATTGATACTCCTTTTATTTACACGACACGGAGTACCTGTCTTGAAACGACGGATTTCAATACCGTTATCTGTCAGACTTTTTGACAGATACTTACTCGGAAGCGCCGAATCCGGACCACTCTCATAAGATGTTTCGCCAATATGAATCTTACCTTTAAGATATGTACCGGTTGCAATAATGGCTGCTTTAACGTGATAGACAGCTCCAAGAGATGTCTTAATACCTGTAATTTTACCGTCTTCGACAATAATATCAGCAACCTCTGCTTGTTTAACAAAGAGATTTTTCTGATTTTCACAGACATTTTTCATATAATTATGGTACATTACACGATCTGCCTGAACTCTCAGACTGTGAACAGCAGGTCCCTTTCCAAGGTTAAGCATGCGGCTTTGTATGAAACACTTATCCGCAGCTCTGCCCATTTCGCCGCCAAGAGCGTCGATTTCCCTTACAAGATGACCTTTTGCAGTACCTCCAATCGATGGATTACATGGCATATTTGCTATCTGATCAAGCGATATAGTGAACATTACCGTCTTACATCCAAGACGTGCGGACGCCAATGCAGCTTCTACTCCCGCATGACCGGCACCGATAACAGCAACATCAAATTCTCCCATTAAATAAGACATAATAATTCCTCACAAAATGTTCCACGTGGAACATCATTTTCCAACACAAAAACGTGAAAAGACTTCATCAACAACTGCATTTGTAATTTTCTCGCCTGTAAGCTCAAGTAAATGTTGTTCAGCTTCGTCAATCACAACAGTCACAGCATCAAGCATTTCACCATTTTCAATAATGTCAATTGCCTGCATTATCGAATTCATTGCACATTCGATACATCTTTTCTGACGCTCATTTGCAGCGGTTGCTGTATCAAAATTCATCTCGTTAAGTCTGAATTCTTCTTCAACGGCATCTTTAAGCTTGTCAAGTCCGTCACTATTTTTAGCAGACAAATATACAATATGTTTAAATGAATTAGAAATAATTTCACTGTCGATAATAATTTCAGTATCATTTTTATTGATTATTGCAATACAATTTTTATTTTTAACATTTTTAATAATATCTAAATCGTCCGCCGTAAGAGGACAACTTCCGTCAAAAACAGCAAATACCAAATCAGCTTCGTTGATCTGTTTACGAGCAATATCAACTCCGATACCTTCAATTACATCATTAGTATTATGGATTCCTGCCGTATCGGATAGCCGAAGAGCTATATCACCAAGCATAACTGTCTCTTCAATCATATCACGTGTCGTTCCTGCAATGTCAGTTACAATACTCCTCTCACAGCCGCTGAGACAATTAAAAAGCGTTGATTTTCCGACATTCGGTCTGCCTACTATTACTGCGGATATTCCGTTCCGCAGAATTCTTCCTCTGTCATAATTAGCAATAAGCGAGGATATATCGCTGTAAACCTCTCTCAGAGAATACGCAAGAGCCGTCGGCTCTACCTCCGGAATATCCTCCTCCGGATAATCCGCCCATGCAGCAAGACTGCCAAGGATCCTGATAAGTTTATCCGAACATCGCTTCATACTTTTAAAAACCGCTCCGCTGCGAAGCTGCTCCGCCATTTTCAACTCGCGGCTTCCCTTTGCGGAAATAATATCCATAACTGCCTCTGCCTGAGTCAGGTCAATTTTTCCGTTCATGAATGCACGCTTTGTAAATTCTCCCGGACCTGCATTTTCAGCTCCGTTTTTAAGAATCACACGCAGAATCTGTCTTGTTATACAAATTCCTCCATGGCATGAAAGCTCTGCCGTATCCTCTCCCGTATAGCTGTGAGGAGCACGGAAAACAGTCAGAATGCAGTCATCAAGCCTTTCATCACCGTCATAAGCCGCTCCGTAAGCGCAGGAATATCCTGCCATATCTGACACCCGCTTACCTCCGAACGGCTTGAAAATCCGCTCTGCTACATCGATAGCCTGCTCTCCGGAAATACGTATAACTGCTATTCCTCCGGGCGCATTGGGCGTTGAAATTGCCGCAATCGTTGACATTTAATCCTCCTAAAAAAACAACGGCAGATGCCGTTGTAATGATTTATTTAGTCAGTTATACCGGAGAGAACTTTTACGGTCTCTCCGATAACTTTTTCAACTAATTAAGATTAAAACTCAATCTTTCCGTAAAGTCCGCCTTCCATGTTATCCTCAGGCTTTGGTTTTTTATAGTCTTTTTCAAAACTTGTTGAAAGATCGATAGCCTTAGGTTCAAACGGTTCACGTCTCGGACGTCTTGCGCCTCTTCCTCTGCTGTCGCGGTTATCATTTCTTCTGTGTCTGTCGCCGTTACCTCCGCGTCTGGGATTATTCGACGAAATGATAATCTTACGGTAAGGCTCTTCACCGACTGAACGTGAAGAAACTCCTTCAATTTCTGAAATAGCCGAATGAATTACACGTCTTTCATAGGGATTCATCGGCTCAAGCGGCTGTGAACGACCGGTTCTGAGTACTGATTTTGCTACCTTTGCCGCAAGCTGCTCAAGAGTTTCCTTTCTCTTTTTGCGGTAGCCGTAGCAGTCAATTGTGATCCGGAAATAATCCTTATCGCCTTTATTTGCAATAATTGAACAGAGATACTGGATAGCATCAAGAGTTTCGCCGCGTCTGCCAATAATAGTACCATTGTTATCGCTTTCGATATTGATAATTGCACCTGTTTCATTCTGATAAACAGTAAATTCAGCCTTAACGTCCATTGCGTTGAATACGCTTATAATATAATCGCGTGCAAGCTTTACTTTGGGGTTTATCATAGATTCATCTTCGATAACAGTATAATTATCAAGTGAATACTCGTCCTCGTCACTGTCATCCTGCACAGCTGATTCAGTCTTTTCCTCAGCTGGAGCAGATTCTTTTTCTTCAGCACACTCGCTGACAGGAGCGGAAGTTTCTTCATTTACAACGGGTTTTACTTCAGGCTCAGATTTAATTTCCTCAGCAGGCTTTGTATTAACAGCAGGAGAAGGAGCTTCGGCTTTATCGGCAACAGTAGCCTTTACCTTAAAATCGGTTTTACCGATTCCAAGAAAGCCTTTTTTACCTTCTTCGACGATTTCAAATTTGATTTCGCTTACCTTTTTTCCGAATTTTTCAGCGGCAAGCTCTTTTGCTTCTTCAAGTGATTTAGCAGTAAAAACTTCAGTCATTTTGATTACCTCCGGTTTTTTCACGATCCGTCTCTAACAGAAACGGGCGAAAAAATTTACAATGTTGTTATCTTTGAGGACAGCTTATTATTCGTCGTCGCCGTCCATATACTCGTCGCCGTATTTTTCAGCCATTCTTCTTCTTGCCTCGGCGATCTTATCACGGTTAACCTTATTCATTTCAGAGCGCGAAATCTTTCCTCCGCCCTGCTTTCCCGAAGCCGAAGAGCCGCCGTTCTGCTGCTGTTCAAGTGCAGCCTGCTGCTCTAAAAGCTTCTGCATTAATGTTTTCTTTTCGGGGTGTTTCTCAGCATAAATACGAGCTTTTTCTTTTTCCTTTTCATTTATTTTAACCGTACGCTCATCGGAAAAATAAATATTAAGAGCGAACGTAATAAGGAACGAGAATATAGATGACCATATCCAGTAGAATCCTACACCGGCAGGAAGTGCAAATGCAAATACAACTGACATCACAGGCATCATGAAGAGCAAAACATTCATACATCCCATGCTTGCCATATCGGGATTATGCTTTTTCTGATACATCTGACTGTAAATAGTGTAAAGGAGCTGTGAAAGACCTGCAAGGAAAGGAATCAGAAAAAGAATAATGCTTTCTCCGTTCCATGTTTCGGGATGAAGCGAAGGTGTTTTTCCGAGGTTAGCTCCAAAAAGAGTAAATTTATCATAGAAATCGCTGATTGAACCAATTTTTCCCGCGTCAAGAGCAGAAAATTTATCGGCGTTTCCGGCAATCTGAATCTGCTCCATAGTACGAAGCTCACAATTCAGTGCGCCCGATGAGATAGCCTTTCCTCCTGCAGCAACAGCGGTATCGTTTGCGATGGAAATTGCATTTCTGATAAAATCCTTACCAAGTCTGAGAATATGGGTAAGCGGCTTGTAAACAACGTCCAGCACACCGAAAAGCAGAAGCATCTGAATAATTGAGGGAAGGCATGAAGCCATCTGATTGATGCCCTCCTGATGATAGAGCTTCTGAGTTTCCTCCTGAAGCTTTGTGGGGTTGTTGCTGTAGCTTTTTCTCAGCTTTGCTATTTTCGGATTGAGCAGACGCATACGCGCAGCGTTTTTCTGAGTAATGTAGTTGACCGGCGAAAGCAAAATCTTTGTAACAAGAGTAAACAGAATAATGGCTATTGCATAGTTATCAACAAAGTTATAAATAAGGCTCATAAGAAAGCCGAGCGGATAGCCAATTATATCGTAAATAAAATTCATAAATCAGTTAAACCTCTAATCGTTTTGTATCTCGTCATCGCCGTAATCAACAGGCGAGGAATAGTCGTATTTTTTCACCTTAAAGGTAAATTTTTCCGGAACATAGTCGATTCCGCCCATTGACCATGGATTGCATCTCAGAAGTCTCCATGCCGCAAGCAAACAGCCTCTTATCGCACCGAATCTCATAACCGCAGTCAGAGCATAGCTGCTGCACGAAGGATAATATTTACATTTCGGCGGTGTAAGGGGAGAAATAAACTTTCTGTAAAATTTAATCAAAGCAATGATAATAAACTTCATTTTTTTCTTTTATCAAAATCAAAGGAAGAAAACATTCTGTTTATTTCCGCAGTACCGTATTTTTTCATATACCCGCAGTATTCTGTAGATTTTATATTACATATTGCAGTTCTTGCAACAATAACAATATCAATTCCGACAGGCATTTCAGTTTCATTCTCTCGGTAAGCAAGGCGTATAAGCCTCTTTGCCCTGTTACGATGTACGGCATTGCCTATTTTTTTTCCTGCGGTGATTCCGAGGCGGTTAAAAGGTCTGCCGTTCGGGCGTATATATATTACCGAATATTTACAGGCGGTAAATTTTCCTTTTTTATACAGAGCAAGAAAATCCCTGTTTTCGTTTAAAATTTCCGTATAAAGCATAAATCAGACCTTTTGAATTTTCTGAAACTCCTCGCAAGCGCTGATAGATTTATGCGCTTTTAGAAGTTACTTTTAACAAAAAAGACCACAAAAATTCATTTGTGGTCAGCCTCGTCAGTGAGTTAATCTTGCTCTGCCCTTGGCTCTTCTACGAGCTAAAACCTTTCTGCCGTTCTTAGTAGACATTCTCTTCATGAAGCCGTGCTCCTTCTTTCTGTGGAGCTTCTTAGGCTGGTAAGTTCTCTTCATAGTTAAAGTCCTCCTCTCCGGTGCAAAATATATATAATTTGCTTTTTCACAATATCAGCGGACCGGTTGTCCGCATTACACTATAAGATTATAGCGTATAATTTCAGATATGTCAAGCAATTTGTGAAATTTTTCTCAGGAAATCAATATTTTTAGTTCATTTACCAAAATCATTTCTTATTTTCCGCTGCGTTTTTCAACATACTGTCAATTATAAAATGTTGATAAATATTAAAATACTTCTGATTTCCAACTCAAAAGTATTATTTTCAACATCTTTTTTTCTTTACCGGACGCATAAATGCCCGGATTTTAACAATCAGCTGTTAATTCCACAAACTTTTCAACACATTGTCGAAAACCATGTTGAAATAAAGTCTGAATTTCTGTATTTATATACTATATAAAATGCTTGCAATTTCAGATTGAATATGATATAATTAATGTATATATTTAGTGGAGTATGGATATATTCGCCGTCCGTTCCGCTCTTATTCAGGGTCAGCGCTGCCCGTGATACATATTTTCGCCGTTTTACTCACTTTTTTTCAATCTCCGGCGAAAATATTACAGTGCCGCTGCCTAATATATACGGAGGTAAAAAATGAATTCATTTGAGGAAGTTTTTGAAAATGTAAAAAAATATTGCCTTGAACACAATACTATTCCCGAAATCGGCGTTACTACGTGGATTAACGCCATGAAGCCAGTCGAACTGAACGGAAGCAATGCTGTTTTCAGCGTTCAGACCGATTTTCAGAAAAATATAGTAATGAGCAATTTTGAATCTCAGCTCAGCGAAGCCTTTCTGAATATTCTCGGATTTAAGGCAAATATCGTCATTGATGTCGAATCTGATGAGCCGTCTGAGATCCACGTCCCAACTGACGCAGAACTTGAAAAAAAACACGCCGAGCTTGAACAGTCATATAAATTCGCAAACTACGACTATACTTTCGACACCTTTATTCAGGGAAGATCAAACGAATTCGCTCTCGCGTGCAGCCGTTCTGTTGCGAAAAACTGCGGTACCAAGGCAGTTTCGGAATATAATCCGCTGTTTATCTACGGTCCGTCCGGAATGGGAAAAACTCACCTTATCACCGCAATTTACAACGAAGTCAGAAAAAATCACCCTAATTTCAATGTTGTTTACGTTACCAGCGAGGTTTTCGGAAATGACCTTATCAATGCGCTGAATACAAATCTTATATCCGATTTTCATGAAAAATACCGGAATTCCGATATTCTTCTCATTGACGATATTCAGTTTTTTGCAAACAAGGAGCGTATGCAGGAGGAATTCTTCCACACATTCTACAAGCTCTATCAGGAAGGCAAGCAGATCGTCGTAACATCCGACCGTCCTCCAAGAGAGCTTGTTACCCTCGAAGAGCGTCTGCGTACACGCTTTGAAGGCGGACTTATTGCCGATATTTCAGCACCGGACTATGAAACACGTCTTGCTATTATAGACCGGAAATCCGAGCTTTTAGAGCTTAAAATGCCACGGGATGTTGCTGAATTCATGGCAAACAGACTTAAATCAAATATCCGTCAGATTGAAGGAGCTGTTCTCAAATTAAAGGCTCTCAATCATCTCGCAGGAAGTCCGATAACCATTTCAATGGCTCAGAGCGTTATCCGCGATGTGCTTACAGACGATCAGCCGATACCGATTACTGTAGAAAAAATTATCTCCGAGGTTTCGACGGTTTACGGAGTTTCTCCCGATGACCTGCGTTCCTCAAAGAGAAGCGCACAGATTTCAATTGCCAGAAAAGTTGCGATCTACGTAGTCAGAGAAATAACCCAGATGCCCCTTGCCTCGATAGGTACAGAATTCGGCGGACGCGATCATTCTACGATAGTCTATTCTATTACGAATGTGTCCGACGGCATGAAAAAAGACTCTAATCTCAACAACCTTGTAAACGACATCATTAAAAATATCCGCGATAAAAGCAAAGTCTGATAAAAGATTTTTAATTTTCATCGTATTTGAAACGGGCAGCTATTCTATCATTTAAGTTTATGCCGTAGAGTGAAATTTACGCACTTTTACAGTCTGACTTTCGACAGTATGTTGAAAACTTTGTGGAAAGACAATCTGATAAAAAAATTCAGGAAATACGGGAAATCTGAGGAAATAAAAAAACAATAATTTCCGTATTTCAACTTTTTCAAAAACGGTTGTTCAACTATGATGTGGACAAAATTTCAGTATTATCATGTTATTATCGTGTTTCAACGAATTTTTCCACTTATCATCAACTTCAGCTCCACAAAATTCAACCTTTTTAACACTCCGGCAATAACGGGAAATGTTTTTCACATTTCACAACATTTCTGCAACAGCCCGATGTGGATATTTTTTACGCGTATTACAGGCTTTAAACGTCTGTTTCAACTTTTATACAGACTCTACTACAACTACTATATATTTTTACTTACTTTACTTACATTATCAAATCCGAAAATGATTTTCACATCTCAAAAATTATTTCTTCGGAAATCACGGAGGTCAAATAAATGAAATTCAACTGCAATAAAACCGAACTCAGCGAAGCTATCGGAAATGTATCGAGAGCCGTATCGGTTAAATCAACAATTCCGGCACTGGAGGGAATCAAGGTTAAGGTATCTCCGGGAAGTCTGGAGCTTACTGCATATAATCTTGAAATGGGAATACGCACAACTATCGGAGCTCAGACTCAGGACAGCGGTGAATTTGTTGTAAGTGCAAGACTTTTCAGCGAGTTCACAAGACGTATGCCTGCAGAGGATATAAGCTTCAGCATAGATGAAAATCTTGTTATCAGCATTTCATGCAGTGCAACGGAATGCAGCTTCTCTGCAATGTCAGCAGAGGAATATCCCGAGCTGCCGACCGTTGATTCCGAAAGAAGCTTTACCGTTAAGCAGTCTATCCTTAAAAGTATGATAAATCAGACAAGCTATGCCGCTTCCGTTAACGAAAGCAAGCCGATTTTCACAGGCGAGCTTTTTGATATTGAAAACGGAAGCTTCAATATGGTAGCAATTGACGGATTCCGGCTTGCAATCAGAAATGAAAATACCGATTGCTCCGACAGCTATCATTTTGTCGTTCCGAAAAAGGCTCTGCTTGAAATCTCAACTCTTATAAAGGACGATTCCGGTGACAAAATATGTACAATCTGCAACAATGACAGACACATTATTTTTGAAATTAATAACGTTTTCGTGATTTCAAGACTGCTTGAAGGTTCTTTCCATAACTACAGGCTCAGTATTCCAAATGGTTTCAAAACAGAAGCTGTTCTGAATATAAAAGATCTTTCAACTTGTCTCGAAAGATGTTCTCTGCTTATAGACGATAAGAACAAGAGTCCCATAAGCTGCGATATATCCGGAAATTCCATGAAAATAAGCTGCCGCACAGGTATCGGAAAAATCAATGATACAGTTCCTGCAGAAACTTCGGGAGAGGCTGTTAAAATCGGCTTTAACCATAAGCTTATGCTCGACGCGCTCCGTGCAGCTGAGGGAGATAAGGTGCGTATCAGATTCAACGGCGCGATGAAAGTTATAGAGATTCTTCCGCTTGAGGGAGAGAGCTTTATCTTTCTCGTTATGCCGATTCAGCTCAAAGGCTGATTTACCGTCAGTTCCGGACTCTGATAAAGGAGAAAATATGGAAATAAAAATTACAACCGAATTTATAAAGCTTGACGCGCTGCTGAAATTTTCGGGACTTGCCGATACCGGCGGCGAGGCGAAGCTTATGATTCAGAACGGCGAGGTAAAGGTCAACGGCGAGATATGTACGATGCGAGGAAAGAAGATCCGCAGCGGAGATACCGTGAGCGCAGGCGGCAATGAGGTAACAGTCGCTTGATAGTTGAGTATGCCGAAATCGACGGCTTTAAGAATTTATGCGGAATATCTTTCGAGCCGGATCCGAAATATAACATAATCATAGGTCAGAATGCACAGGGTAAAACAAATCTGCTTGAAGCAATGTGGATTCTTTCCGGCTGCCGCAGTTTCCGCGGCTCTAAAGAAAAGGATTATATAAATCTTGACGGAAACAGAATGTCTTCAAAAATAAAGATAAGAGACAGTGTCAGGGAGCAGAAAATCTCCTTTGAAATGACCAGAAGCGGACAGAATTCCAAGCAGCTTTTCCTGAACGGTGTAAAGCTCAAAGGCTCAAGGGCTCTGTTTGATGTTTTTAAGTGTATTTCATTCATTCCCGATGATGTTGATATTATAAAGGGGTCGCCGGAGCGTCGGAGAAGCTTTATTGATATGGCAGCTTCGCAGCTGAATCCGATGTTTGTTATCCATATAAACAAAAATAACAGCATTATGAATCAGCGAAACGCTCTGCTGAAAGAAATTTCTCAGAACAGCGCAAAGGCAGATATTCTCGAAATATGGGACAGACAGGCGGCTCGTGAAGGTGCTTTTATCTCATATATGAGAAATGATTATGTAAAAAAAATAAATGAGATCTGCGGCAGGCTCTACCGTACTATTTCAGGCGGCGAAGAAGAACTGGAGCTTGAATATCATTCCAATGTATTCAAGCCGGAGGATTTTGAAAAGCCATGCGGCGAAGAAGCTTACGAGCGTTATTTTGCGAAGCTCCGTGAGACTGCCGATTACGATATACGCACAGGCTGCACCCATGCAGGTGTTAATCGTGACGAAATTTTCATAAAAATCAACGGAGTCAGCGCAAAGGATTTCGGCTCACAGGGTCAGATAAAAAGCGCGGCTCTTGTTATGAAGCTGACACAGGCGGAAATTTTTATGCAGCGCTCAAATGATGCTCCTGTTGTATTTCTCGATGACGTTATGGGTGAGCTTGATGAATCACGTCAGAGATTCGTTTTCGATATTATCAAGGATATGCAGGTTTTTCTGACAACCTGCAACGAAAGCGCGCTTCTGCCTGAAATAAAAGGAAAGATACTGCGAATCAGCGGCGGAAGAATAGAGACATCACCGTAAAATAATAGGATGGTGATTTTTCCGCAGATATGACGAAAATAATTATGAGGCTTTGAATCAAGGAGGAATCCCGAATGTATCTTCATCTCGGCAATGAGTTTTCGGTGAATGTCAAGGATATAGTAGGAATTTTTGATATTGAAAATACTACGATAGGAAAATTTACTAAGCGTCTGCTTGACCGTGCCGAAAAGGAACATCGCTGCTTTTACGCAACTATGGAAATGCCGAAAAGCTTCGTAATAGTTATGAAAAACGGTGAGGAAAAGCTCTATATTTCACAGCTTGCGGCATCAACTCTGAAAAAGAGGCTTGTTATATAAGTAAATTTTACGCTCAGCGGCTTAGATGATTTTCTGAATTGATGCAGGAATTTATTTTCCGGAACAGAATGAAAAAAATATCCGAGTCTGATTGAGCTTAGTGTTGGAGCTAATATTAGTGAAGTTTCTAAGTATATTTTTAACGGAGGTAAATAAATGAGTCAGCAGAACAGCAATTACGACGAAAATGACATACAGGTGCTTGAAGGACTTGAAGCAGTCCGGAAGCGCCCGGGAATGTATATCGGCTCGACCGGTCCGAGGGGACTTCACCATCTTGTTTACGAAATTGTGGATAATTCGATTGATGAGGCTCTTGCAGGTTACTGTACGGAAATTACTGTGGAGATTCTTGAAGGCGATGTTATCCGCGTTTCCGATAACGGACGCGGAATCCCTGTAGGAATACATCCGAAAGAGGGTATTTCCGCAGCGACCGTCGTTTATACTATTCTCCATGCAGGAGGAAAATTCGGCGGCGGCGGGTACAAGGTATCGGGCGGACTTCACGGAGTCGGAGCGTCGGTTGTAAATGCACTTTCGGAATGGCTGGAGCTGACTGTCAAGGACGGTGAACATGTCTATTTTCAGCGGTTTGAACGGGGAAATTATTCAGAAGAGCTTAAAATAATCGGTGATACATCCGAGACGGGTACTTCGGTAATGTTCAAAGCTGACGGAGATATTTTTGAAGCTACCGTTTATGATTACGAGACGCTTCTGAAAAGACTCCGTGAACAGGCATTTCTCAATGCGGGAATTAAAATAGTTTTTTCGGATAAGCGCGATAAGGAAAATATTCTTTCTGAAACACTCCATTATGAGGGCGGAATCCGTCAGTTTGTTGAGCATATACACGCAACGAGAGGTCTTGAAAGTCTCAGCAGCGAGGTTATTTATATTTCTGGAACGTCCGGCGATTCTTTTGCAGAAATAGCAATGCAGTACAATGATAGTTATAACGAGGTTATTCTGTCATTTGCCAATAATATACACACTGTAGACGGCGGAACTCATGAGACGGCTTTTAAAAATATGCTGACAAAAGTTGTAAATGAGTACGGCAAAAAAATGAACCTGCTTAAAGACAAGGAAAAGCTTGTGGGAGACGATGTCCGCGAGGGTCTTACAGCGGTAATTTCAGTTAAACTAACAGAGTGCGAATTTGAGGGACAGACAAAGGGACGTCTCGGAAATCCCGAAGTAAAGCCGTTTATTGAGAAAATGGTTCAGGAAAAACTGATGAATTATCTCGATGAGCATCCTGACGTTGCAAAATTGATTTTTGAGAAAAGCATTTCGGCTCTCAAGGCACGTGAGGCGGCAAAAAGAGCAAGAGAAAACGAAAGGCAGAAAAATGCGTTCGGTAAATCGCCTATGCCAGAAAAGCTCGCGGACTGCTCAGAGAGAGATACTCGCTATACCGAGCTTTATATTGTCGAGGGAGATTCGGCGGGCGGATCTGCGAAACAGGGCAGAAACCGCCAGTATCAAGCAATTCTTTCTCTCTGGGGAAAAATGCTCAACGTCGAAAAGGCGAGAATTGACAAAATTTACGGAAATGAAAAGCTTCTTCCCGTGGTCACGGCTCTCGGAACCGGAATCGGAGAGGATTTCGATATAACGAAGCTCCGATACGGCAAAGTTATTATTATGGCTGATGCCGATGTTGACGGTATGCATATCCGTACACTCCTGCTGACATTCTTTTTCCGCTATATGCGTCAGCTTATTACAAATGGTAATATTTATATTGCTCAGCCGCCGCTTTTCAAAATTGAGCGCGGTAAAAATGTCAGATACGCGTTTTCAGATGAGGAACGCGACAGATATATAAACGAGCTTTCAGAGGACGGAAAATACAAGGTTGAAACGCAGCGTTATAAAGGTCTTGGTGAGATGGATCCGATGCAGCTCTGGGAAACTACAATGGACCCGGAACGGCGTACAATGGTAAAAATCACAATGGAGGACGCTATGAAAGCCGATGAAACATTCACGATTCTTATGGGCGACAAAGTTGAGCCGAGACGTGAATTCATCGAAAAGAACGCAAAATATGCATCTGACCTTGATATTTAAGGAGATCAAATGGAAGAAAAATACATTCTTGAAAAGGAATATACAATAAAATTTGAGGATTTCCGCGACGGCTATACTGCTTATCAAAAAAAATTTGTTTATACTAAAAGTTATATTTTTATGGCTTTATTTATAGTTATCGCCGTAATTTATATTATTGCCGCAGTGAAAGACCCCTCAAATACAATGGCATATGTGCTGATTTTCATAAGCCTTGCCCTTGGATTCAGAGAATGGTACAATCCCCGGAAAATTCGCAGGATGTATATCGATACGTTCCGTGAGATAGGCGAACTGAAAAATAAAATAGGGATAGGAGAAAATTTTGCGGATATTTCAACAATCCCGGATGAGAATGTTGAAAAAATCACAGATGAGGAAGAAAATGAACTTCCTGATGAGCTTTCAAATTCCGAGCCGATCAGAATCAGCAGCAGCGACAGCACAAAAATACTTGAATACGATAAATTTATACTGCTGTGCGTGGGAAAAGAATCGTTCCACATCATACCAAAGCAGGAGTGGACTGCTGATGAGCTGAAAACACTCAGATCCGTATTTTCGGAGGTCTGACATGGAGACTAACCTTGCGAAAAATGAACGCTCGATGCTTCGCGGACTGGGAGCGGCTTCAGCGGCTTCAGCTTTAAGCTTCGGACTTCTGAATTTATCAGTTGCCGGTTATCCGGCAGGTATCCTTTACGCTCTGAGTGCGATTATCACGATTGCTGCCATGTTTCAGCTTATTGCCGATAATTTCAGAGATTTCGGAATCAGGACGCTTACATATTCTGTCATGACTGCCGCATACGGATTCATGTATTACAGAGTCGGCTTTATTCCTGCGATTCTGCGCGCTGCGGATAAGGGGAAGAAGATTGACGCTGCGGCTTTCAGGAATATGATGATATGTGCGGTAATTGCTGCTTTAGCGGCGATTATTGTTGCATTGATAATTATAATTTGCGGATATAAAAGTAAAAAATACTCACTGTATATTGAAAAAAAGGAAAATGCTCAGCATAAAATCGGGATTGTTTCGATTGCTGCAGCACTTATCTGCATGGTGCTTGCTTCGATGATTTTTGGGTAAAATTAGTAAATCACAGTAAGATAATACTGGGTCAACACCGCACAAGTAATGGATTTGAAATATTCAATTTGAATTCTGGAGGTAAAAAAATTGCTTTATAACGATAATTCAAAGGTTATAAATACCGAAATTGTCAGCGAAATGCGGAACTCTATGCTGCAATATGCGATGAGTGTAATCGTTTCGAGAGCGCTTCCCGACGTAAGAGACGGACTGAAGCCGGTTCACCGCCGTATTTTATATACGCTCCACGAAAACGGACTTACTCCCGATAAGGCATACAGAAAATGCGCCGATACGGTAGGTTCGGTTCTTGGACGCTATCATCCGCACGGCGACGCTTCTGTTTATGATGCTCTTGTTCGTCTTGCACAGGATTTTTCAATGCGCTATCCTCTTGTTGACGGTCATGGTAACTTCGGTTCAATAGACGGCGACAAGGCAGCTGCTTACCGTTATACCGAGGCTAAAATGGCTAAAATCAGCCTTGATATGCTCACCGATATCAACAAGGACACTGTCGACTTCACTTCAAACTATGACGACCGTCTTAAAGAACCGGTTGTGCTCCCGTCAAGATTTCCGAATCTGCTTGTAAACGGCTCGGTGGGAATTGCTGTTGGTATGGCTACGAATATTCCTCCGCATAATCTTGGAGAGGTTATAGATGCGCTTCAGCTTCTGATCGATAATCCAGAATGCTCGCTTGAGGAGCTTATGGAGTGCATAAAAGGACCGGATTTTCCTACGGGCGGAATTATCATGGGCAAATCAGGAATCCGCGCGGCTTACGGTACGGGACGCGGAAAAATCATTCTCCGTTCTCGTACTCATTTTGAGGAAGTCAAGGGAAGAAACGCCATTATCGTCGACGAAATTCCCTATATGATAAACAAGACTAATCTTATCAAAAGCATTAATCAGCTCTGTAAGGATAAGCGTATCGACGGTATTTATGACCTTCGCGACGAGTCGGACAAGGACGGTATGAGAATAGTTATCGAGCTGAAGAAAGAAGCTATTCCGCAGATTGTACTCAACAAGCTGTTCACATTTACGAAGCTTCAGGATACTGTGGGTATAATCATGCTTGCTCTCGTTAACGGAGAACCGAAAATACTCACGCTTAAATCCCTGCTCAGAAATTATCTTGATTTCCAGGTTGACGTTATTCAGCGCAGAACCCGTTTTGACCTGAAAAAAGCTCTTGAACGTGCTCATATTTTACAGGGCTTTATTCTTGCAGCTGACTATATCGACGAGGTTATCGCGATTCTCCGTTCAAGCTCGACGATTCAGGAGGCTAAAACCCGCATGATAGAGCGGTTTAAGGATATAGATATGTCCGCTCTGCTTGACCGCGCAGATTATGATATGACCGTTCTCAGTCATCTTGAAAAGCAGATAGGTCTTTCTGAGGAACAGGCGGAGGCAATCGTGCAGATGCGTCTTGGTGCGCTGACAGGTCTTGAAAGACAGAAAATTACCGACGAACTTTACGGACTGCTTACAAAAATTTCTGATTTTGAGGATATTCTCGGAGACGTCAGCCGCGTTTATGAAATTATTATGGATGACCTTAATACAATCCGTAAAAAATTCAGCGATAAAAGAAGAACGGATATCGAGTCTGTAAGCGGAGAAGTTGACATTGAGGATCTCATTCCTGAGGAGGACGCTGTCGTTACGCTCACCAACAACGGCTATATCAAGCGTGTTCCCGTTGCCGAATACAAGACTCAGCGACGCGGCGGCAGAGGTATTACCGGCATGAAGCAGCGCGAGGAAGATTTTGTCGAGGAAATGTTCATCTGCGGAACTCACGATAATATCTTGTTTATATCGAACAAGGGTATTATGTATAAGCTGAAATGCTTTGAAATTCCCGACGGTTCAAAAGCTTCAAGAGGCTTTAATCTTATAAATCTGCTTCCGCTTACCGAGGGTGAAAAAATTGCCGCGATGATTAAAACTGTCGATTTCAGCGACGATAAATTCATCACCATGGTTACCAGAAACGGAAAAATCAAGCGGACTAATCTCTCGCTTTATAAGAATGTCCGCAAGAATGGTCTTATCGCTATTGGTCTCGACGAGGGCGATGAGATTGCCGGCGTTCGTATGACAGACGGTCACGCTCAGCTGTTTATCGCGACAGCTAAGGGTATGGCAATACGTCTTGAAGAAGAAAAAGGACGTGCGCTTTCACGTTCGGCTCACGGTGTCCGTGCGATTAAGCTGCGTGAGGGTGACTATGTTGTTGGTATGGCGAGAGTCCGTGAGGGCGCAACACTTCTCACTGTTACCGATAACGGCTACGGCAAGCGGACAAGCATAGACAGCTATCGTATCCAGAACCGCGGCGGCTATGGTCTCACCAACTATAAAACAGATGAGATAAGGGGAAATGTCTGCGGAATCAAAATAGTTGACGAGGATGAGGATATTATAATGATTTCCAGCGAAGGAGTAATTATCCGTATTCTCGTAAGCGATGTACGTATCATGGGACGTGCTGCCAAGGGTGTTCGTGTAATGAGAGTCGGCGATGGTGCAAAGGTAGTTGCCTTCACTCGTGCCGAGCATGACGACGGAGCCGAAACCGAAAAGGTTGAGCAGCTCACCGACGAACAGGCAAAAGCCGCCGATGAAGAGGCAGCAGCCGAAGAAGCAAATGAGATAATTACTGATAACGAAGAATTTTCAGAAGACGAAGAATAATATTTCATTCCCTGATATTTTATGAATATCGGGGAATTTTTTTGTTTAGGGATTATCTTAATAAAATGAATATTTAATATTGCATTTTAGAAAAAAATATGGTATTATATTATTAATAGCAGCTGCCGGCGGATTATAGCAATTCAACAAAATACCGCAACACTATCTGACAATTCAAATCACATATTGCTGCGTTGTCCTCCTCACCATACGACAGTATGCTTTCGTCGTCCGCCTTGCACTATGTGATTTGCTCTTGCCATTTTGCGTCGTGTTATTTTGTTGAATTGCTATAGACGGTAAATTTAATAACGTGTAAGCGATTTACACGGGTTTGGAGAATAATATGCCAAAGAAACAGGATATAAACAAGATTATGATTATCGGCTCAGGTCCGATTATAATCGGACAGGCGTGCGAATTTGACTATTCGGGTACTCAGGCGTGCAAGGCTCTGAGAAAGCTCGGATACGAGATTGTGCTTGTAAACTCAAATCCGGCTACAATTATGACTGATCCCGATGTTGCGGATATCACCTACATTGAACCGCTCAATATTGACAGACTCACACAGATTATCGAAAAAGAGCGTCCCGACGCTCTGCTCCCGAATCTTGGCGGTCAGTCGGGTCTGAATCTCTGTTCGGAGCTTGGTGAAGCGGGAATTCTTAAAAAATACGGTGTTCAGGTTATCGGCGTTCAGCTTGACGCTATTGAGCGCGGCGAGGACAGAATCGAATTTAAGCATACCATGAATAAGCTTGGAATAGAAATGGCTCGCAGCGAGGTAGCTTATTCCGTTGACGAGGCGGTTAAAATTGCTGAACAGCTTAAATATCCGGTAGTTCTCCGTCCTGCCTATACAATGGGCGGTGCAGGCGGCGGAATGGTATATAATGTTGACGAGCTGAAAATTGTATGTGCAAGAGGTCTGCAGGCAAGTCTTGTCGGACAGGTTCTCGTCGAAGAGTGCATCAGCGGCTGGGAAGAGCTTGAACTCGAAGTTGTCCGCGATGCAAACAATAATATCATCACCGTTTGCTTTATTGAAAATATTGACCCGATTGGAGTACATACAGGCGATTCATTCTGCTCTGCGCCGATGCTGACTATTTCCGAAGATGTTCAGGAAGAGCTTCAGCGTCAGGCTTATAAAATCGTTGAGGCTATCGAGGTTATCGGCGGCTGTAATTGTCAGTTTGCTCACGACCCCGAGACAGGAAGAATTGTTGTTATTGAGATAAATCCGAGAACATCGCGTTCATCGGCTCTTGCTTCAAAAGCTACAGGCTTCCCGATTGCACTTGTATCGGCAATGCTTGCCTGCGGTCTTACACTGGACGAGATTCCCTGCGGAAAATACGGAACTCTTGATAAATATGTTCCCGACGGCGATTACGTTGTAATTAAGTTTGCACGCTGGGCATTTGAGAAATTCAAGGGTTCAGAGGACAAGCTCGGCACTCAGATGAAAGCCGTCGGCGAAGTTATGAGTATCGGCAAAACATATAAGGAGGCTTTCCAGAAAGCTATCAGAAGCCTTGAAACAGGCAGATACGGACTCGGATTCGCAAAGAATTTCAACTCGCTTTCAAAAGAGGAGCTTCTTGAAATGCTCCGCTGTCCTACAAGCGAGCGTCAGTTTATTATCTATGAAGCTCTCAGAAAAGGCGCGACTATCGATGAAATATACAACCTCACAAAAATCAAGCATTGGTTCTTACAGCAGATGCTGGAGCTTGTTGAGGAGGAAAATGCTCTTATTGCGATGAAAGGCTCTGTTCCCGAAGAAAAGGTTCTTCGTCAGGCTAAGCTCGATGGATTCAGCGACCGCTATCTGAGCCGGATTCTTGAGGTTTCCGAGGAGGAAATCAGAAATGTACGTCTTGGTTACGGAATACGCGAGGCTTGGGAAGGCGTTCACGTAAGCGGAACTGAGGACGCGGCTTATTACTACTCAACATACCATCTTGATGAGGATAAGAGTCCCGTAAATACCGATAAGCCGAAAATTATGATTCTCGGCGGAGGCCCGAACAGAATCGGTCAGGGTATCGAGTTTGACTATTGCTGTGTTCATGCAGCTCTTGCACTGAAGAAGCTCGGATTTGAGTCAATTATTGTTAACTGTAACCCCGAAACTGTTTCAACCGACTATGATACTTCGGATAAGCTCTATTTTGAGCCGCTCACACTTGAGGATGTTCTCAGCATTCACGAAAAAGAAAAGCCCGTTGGAGTTATTGCTCAGTTTGGCGGACAGACTCCGCTTAACCTTGCAGGCGACCTTAAAAAGTATGGCGTAAATATTCTTGGAACAACTCCCGAAACTATTGACCTTGCCGAGGACAGAGATCATTTCCGTGCAATGATGGACAAGCTCGGTATTCCGATGCCTGAGTCGGGAATGGCTGTAAATGTTGACGAGGCTCTTGAAATTGCCAATAGAATCGGATATCCCGTAATGGTTCGTCCTTCATATGTTCTTGGCGGACGAGGAATGGAAATCGTTCATGATGACGACATGATGAAGGTTTACATGGCTGCGGCAGTCGGTGTAACTCCCGACAGACCGATACTCATTGACCGATTCCTCAATCATGCAACAGAGTGCGAGGCTGATGCTATTTCCGACGGCAAAAATTGTTTTGTTCCTGCGGTTATGGAGCATATCGAGCTTGCCGGAATACATTCAGGTGACTCTGCCTGCATTCTCCCGGCTAAAAACCTTACCGAAAAACAGATCGAAACGATCAAGGAATACACGAAGAAAATTGCCGTTGAGATGAATGTATGTGGACTGATGAATATGCAGTATGCTATTGAGGGAGACACGGTGTATGTTCTTGAAGCAAATCCCCGTGCATCGAGAACAGTTCCGCTTGTTTCAAAGGTTTGCAGCATCAATATGGTTCAGATCGCGACACAGATCATAACATCGTCAATTACCGGAAATCCGTCTCCCGTTCCCGAGCTCCGCGACAGAGTAATAGGTCACTATGGAGTCAAGGAAGCGGTGTTCCCGTTTAATATGTTCCCCGAGGTTGATCCGATTCTCGGACCGGAAATGCGTTCAACAGGCGAGGTTCTTGGAATTTCACCGTCATTCGGCGAGGCATATTACAAGGCTCAGGAAGCAACTCAGACGAGACTTCCTTCTGAGGGAACGGTTCTGCTCAGTGTCTGCGACAGAGATAAGACTGAGCTTATTGATATTGCAAAATCGTTCAGTGAGCTTGGATTCAGGATTTTAGCGACAGGAAAGAGCTTCGAGATGATCAGGGAAGCCGGTATTCCATGTGAAAGAATTTTCAAGATTTATGAGGGAAGACCTAATATCGCCGATGAAATAGCCAACGGAGAGATTCAGCTCATCATAAATACCCCTGCCGGAAAGACAAGTGCTCATGACGACAGCTATATCAGAAAGGCTGCAATCAAGCACAGAGTTCCCTATATTACGACAATGGCTGCGGCAAAGGCAAGCACCGAGGGTATCAAGGCAATTAAGGAAAATACTCATTTCGGAGTTAAATCATTACAGGCGCATCACGCTGACATAAAATAACAAAAAATGCGGAGAGATTTATATATCTCTCCGCGTTTCGGTAATAATAAGAGCAGCACTGCATACCCGAAGCTCTGGTGCTGAAAGGACAGATTTTCCGGAAAACCGAAAGGATAATTTTAATGAATTACAGACAATCATGGCAGTCGGCTGTGGTAATAACCATTCTCAGTCTGTTTGCACAGACTCTTAACTGGTTTGCATTTGATAAGCTGAATTACCATATCGCTTTCACTTTTTTGACTCCGATTATACTTTGCGTAATGTATCATCTTGTACAAGCAGACACAGGTCACGGCGAAGGATTTACACGAAGATTTTTCTTTCTTTTTTCATCGGCTGTACCATTCTGTTTCGGAATGGTGCTGACAATTGTAATGCTGCTGCTGAATCCCGGACTGAGTACGTTCAGTCCCGATACCGAATATACCGGAACGGCGGCGGAAATAATATCGGTTTACGCAGGCAGATTCATGTTCACATCGCTGTATTTAGCCGTTTTTGCGGTGATTGATATACCTCTTCTACGTCTTTCCGACAGCAGGAGAACTAAAAAATGACTGCTGTATTTATAATAATAATACTATTAGTAATATACGCAGCAATTGAAAATAAATTTATTCTGTTAATTCGCCGGGAGCAGATTAAGGATGACGGAGTTAAGATAGTCCATATCGGCGATCTGCATCACCGACGCATCGGCAGGAATAATTCACGGCTGTTAAGGGCAGTTTCCAAAGAAAAACCTGATATAATCATCATCAGCGGCGACCTTGTTTCACGTGACTGCACAGATTTTTCAAACGTCTCAGAGACCTTGAAAGGTCTGATGAAAATTGCTCAGGTATATCTTGTAACCGGAAACCACGAAGCTGACTTATCCCCGGAGTATTTTTCAGAACTGGAAAAAGTAATCTCCGATTCCGGAGCTGTTCTGCTGAGAAATAAGACTATATCCGTTGAAATTCGCGGACGAAGTCTAAATATCAGCGGCCTGGAGCTTGAACAAACGGTATATAAAAAGAATGGATCATACAGAAATCTTGATGTGCCTGCCGATGACGAGATTTATCGGAAGCTCGGAGATAAGTCGGATGGCGAAAATCTGCTGATAGTTCATAATCCCTTTTTTGCGGAGTATTATGCACGCTGGGGAGCGGACTATGCATTCTGCGGACACGTTCACGGCGGTTCTGTAAGGATACCGTTCACTGATATAGGACTGCTTTCTCCTGAGCGCAGATTGTTTCCAAAATATACTAAGGGTATATATACTGTAGATAAAATGTCTCTTCTTGTTACAAGCGGAATTGGCAAGGCAAGACTCTTTAATCCGTCTGAAATCGTGGTATATACAATATAGAAAATACCGCACAAAGCAGATTCGATATTAAACCGAACCGGATTCTCTGCGCGGTACTGCGAATAAAATGCGGTCAGTTGATTCTGACCGCATTTTATAATTATTGTTGCATTGATTATTCTTTTTCAGAATTTATAAACATTTCGTAAATTCTGCGGATAGCCTCGGGGAGATCGTGTTCACTGACTCCGATGATTACATTCAGTTCGCTTGAACCCTGATCAATCATTTTGACGTTAATTCTTGCGTGAGCCATAGCCGCAAAAATACGTGCTACAGTACCTCTTGTATTCTTCATTCGACGGCCTACAATTGCAAGGAGAGCGATTCCGTCCTCAATTTCAATGTGGTCGGGAGCAACTTCGCGTCGCATCTGAGCAATAACCTTTTCACGGACAGGCTCAAGCTTTGCAGTATCGAGAGTTATACTCATAGTATCAATTCCGGAGGGCATATGCTCGAATGAAAGTCCGTTGTCGTAGAGTACCTTGAGAACTTTCATTCCGAAGCCTGTTTCGGCATTCATCATTGCCTTTTCAATATTAATTGTGCTGAAGCCTTTTCTGCCGGCGATTCCCGTAATCGTGTGAGCGATGCTTTCACGCTTGAAATCATGATCACCCGGAACAATCATCGTTCCTGCGTCTTCGGGGCGGTTGGTATTTCTGATGTTAATGGGGATTCCTGCCGAGCGAACGGGGAAAATTGCGTCCTCGTGGAGAACAGAAGCACCCATATATGCAAGCTCTCGCAGCTCGCGATAGGTAATAACCTCGATTACATCGGGATTTTCGACAATTCTCGGATCGGCAACGAGAAATCCCGATACATCGGTCCAGTTTTCATAAATCTCGGCTCTGACTGCATTTGCAATGATTGAACCTGTAACGTCCGAGCCGCCGCGTGAAAATGTCTTGATGAAGCCTTCGGTTGTTCTGCCGTAGAATCCGGGAATAACTGCATTATCCAGTCCCTTGAGCTTTTCTCGGACTGCGTCCACAGTTTTGTCAAGGAGGAGACTGCCCTTTGTATCAAAGATAATAACGTCCGCCGCATCAACAAAATTATACCCTAAGTAATTTGCAAGAACTTTACCGTTGAGATATTCGCCGCGGCTTGCAGCAAAGTCTTTGGCGGGTCTTTTTTTCAGTTCGGCAGCAATGGAGGCGAACTCATCGTCAAGATTCATATTTATTCCAAGATCGCTGATAATGCCGTTATAGCGTTCTTTTACAGCATGAAACGGTTCTGAGAAGTCCATTCCGCTGCCTGCAAGCTCGGCACATTTATAAAGCATATCGGTAATTTTAATGTCATCGGAAAAGCGTTTGCCCGGAGCTGAGGGGACAACGTACTTTCTGTCGGGGTCGCTGCTGATTATTGCGGCGACTTTTCTGAACTGATTTGCGTCGGCAAGACTGCTTCCGCCGAATTTTACAACCTTGTTACCCATGAAAAAATCATTCCTTTGATATAATAATCTCCCGATATACCGGGAAGTATGTTCAATTCTGCCGGAGAAAAGCTTCTGCCGGCGCAACAATACTATTATAGTCTTTTTTTATTATAAAATCAATTGATATAAAGTCCAAATTTTCGGCACCAAAAAATGTGTTTTTGGTGAATACGCTTGTACGCCGCTCGCGGACAGTAATATGATTCTGTATTAAAATATACAGGAGAGAGACAGGAATTCTCAGAACATTTTTTTGAAATTCTTGTATAAAACCAACAATCTTAGTAAGGATATTTAGTGTATTTTCGTTATACCGCTGAATATTTTTTAAAAAGACTATATTTTTTCTCCAATATGTGGTATAATAAAATCTGATATGTGTAAATAAGTTATATCCTGCAAAGATAAAAAAGGAGCTTATTATGAGAAAAGATAATAATATGAGAAAAAGTATGCGCCGTGCAAGGATCGTTACCGAGACTGCGATTTCGGCGGTTATTATCGGTCTCGGCGGATACGGTATTTATACTGCAGTCAGCAGAACCTCGGATGTGGGAAGCGCGCCTGTTGAGGATGTTTCTGATGTAAGTCTCATCGTTACCGAGTCTGTTATCGAGACTCCTGACCCTAATGCAGTAATTTACGAAAATGTACCATACTCCACTAAGGATAAATTCCGCGGTGATTTGATTCTTGTGAATAATCAGCATGAATATCTCGGCGGAAACGAAGACCTCATCTCAATTAATGAGGCAAACGATCACCTTGATTCCGAGACATATATTATCGGCAACGATTATGATATGAAGATCCAGCGTCGGATTTATGCGCCTCTTGTCAGCATGACTCGCGATTTCAATACTGCCACGGGTTATGATGATCTTGTGGTTATCGGCGGATTCAGGACTACCGAAAAACAGCAGGAGCTTTATGATGCCGACCTTGAATCAACCGGAAACGCTACCTCAACGCGCGTAGCCCTTCCCGGTCACAGCGAGCATGAGTCCGGTTATGCAATGGATTTCACCACGAGTACGACTTGGGACTACGACGGAACCGGTGAGTATGACTGGATTAATAAAAACTGCTGGAAATACGGCTTTATACTTCGATATCCCGAAAATAAAACCGAAATTACCGAAATTCAGTATGAGGCATGGCATTATCGGTATGTCGGCGTGCCTCACGCTTATTATATGTACACCAATAATCTCTGTTTTGAGGAATACATCGACCTCATAAGGGAGCATCCTTACAGCGGCGAGCATCTGAGCTTTACCGATGGAAATTCCGTTGAATATGAGGTTTATTTCGTTTCCTCAGACGATGGTTCAGAGCAGACGTATGTTCCTGTCCCGACAGGCAAAAAATACGAAATATCGGGAAATAATATCGACGGCTTTATCGTGACCGTTTACTGCGGTGAAGACGTTGAACAGACTGCGGAGAAACCTACCGTTTACGGAAGTGAATCATCCGGAGACAGTTCTGACGATAATAGCTCTGCTGAATCGACTGACGAAGGTAATGATGATAATTCCGAGAAAAGTACAGATAACGGTTCTTCTGATGAAAGTTCAGACGAAATCTCTGAAAGTGAATAAAAAGTCCGCCCATGGAAAATAAATTCCATGGGCTTTTTTGTCAGAGAAGCAATCCGAAAATCACTTACAAAAAAATATATGCGGTATTTGATTCGGACTGAACTAATTAAATGTGAACATTTTGTAAATTTTTAGGCTTATTCAACTTCACTGCATTGAATGAGTCTGTTTTTAAGCTCCTTGTCGGGAGAAACTGCGGAGTCTCCTTAAGGTAACCCAAATCGCTCGGTACAAGCTCTGCGCGGTATTGCCTTAATATTAAAATAAGGAGGATAATAATGGAAATTTATGCAGACGGTAAAAATATCCCCACTTATGCTTTTTCCGGACTGTTCAGACAGGGTGAAAAGTTTGCCGATACGATCACCATTATCACCGAACGTTTTTACGGCGGAAATGATCTGAGCCATTGTTCGTTTCTGATGCGAGGAATCAATGAGAACGGCGGCGAAGCTCAGCAGGTGATTGTGCCTGATATCTCGGACTATTCGCTGATTTTCAGCTGGAATGTTTCCGAGAGCTTCACAGCAGTGTCCGGTGAGCTGAAGCTGGAGCTGAGAGCATCCGTCACCGACAGCGGCGGTGAATCCCGGCTCATATTGAAATTCGGTATGGAGCCTGTTTTTGTTGCAGAATCACCAAAAGGGGAAAATCTTCCCATACCTGATGCCGCTGAGCAGATCATCTCGGAAATCGCCGGTGTTGCTTCGTCGGCTCTGGAGAAAATATCCGATTCGTCGGCGCAGGCTGCAGCGGATATTACAAGTGCAGCAGCTTCGGGAAAGGCTCAGATTGAAAATATTATCAGCGAATTTGATATATCAGCCGTTGAAGAAAGACTTGACGATATGGACTCGGATATCGCGGTTTTCCTTTCCCGTCCCGAGGTAATTCCGATGACGGCGGCTCAGTACGCATCGGTTACACCTAAGCAGAATTCGCTGTATGTCATCATAAAGGAGTGATTTTATGACAGGTTCAGGCTCATCGGGAGATCCTTATGTAATCTATGATATCAATGATATAAAGCAGATTTATAATAAAGGTCAATATAACTATCATTTCAGGCTCAACAACGACATAGATTTTACGGGAACGTCATACGCAACGGACTATGTTCCGATAAATCTTGAATTTGCAACTTTTGACGGTCAGGGACATACGATACGCGGAATCTATAAAACTTCCCCTGCCTCTGACGCTTCGCTTTTCCTTGGTACTCACAGCTATGGACTGACGATTAAAAATCTGAACATTGAAGCAGAATTCAGCTGCTCAACATTCAGTCTTGTAAACAATCCAAAACTTCCGGCGGTAAATTATACTTATGAAAACTGCAAATTTGTTCTTAATCTCTACGAGGGAACAACACCGCAGTTTAACACGAATTCCGGTTCGCTTTTCGGAACAAATTCGCTGTGTCAGAAGTTCAAATACTGCACATTTATTATCAACGGTTCGCTGCATTCAGCACACAACTTCCTGAAAAACGGCAGCTTTACGGGCTGTCAGTTCAGATTTGATACGATTGTATATAATGTCGATTCCGACAGTTCCATTAACGGATTCTTCAAGGATATTCCAATGTCGGATACCGGATTTTTCGGCAGAATCCGTTTTCAGACAGAGACTACGCCGGAGAGCTTTTTATTTGCGGATGGCGGCGCGGCGTCAAATTGTTATCAGGTGATCAGGTATGAGGGCTGCAGCAGTGTTTTATGGAATTCCGAAATCAATACGGTATGCTTCTGGGATAATGAAAACTCAGGCGAAGCTGAAATCATCAATACAAACAGCAGCGAGCAAGCGGCAAGACTGCTTTCACTTGCGTCGGAGCAATGCAAAAATGCCGCGTATCTGCGTTCTGTCGGATATTCCTGCGAGGGTGAATAATCATGAGTCAGATTATAATTGCAGGAAGAAACGGCGGCTACCCGACAATGGAGAATCTCCCTGAGCTTTCGGAAATTCCGGATTGTCCTAAGCCCTATCCGCAGTATATGATGCGGACAGTTTCGGGCAGTTATCCCAAACCGGTACCGCTTCCGGACATGGCGTATATACCGGACTGTGCGCCGCCATATCCGCAATATATGATGAGGTGTATTTCCGCGGTAAATGACGGCTATCCCATGCCGATTCCGGTTTCGGGAGTCAGTGAAAGGCTTGTTTCGCATTTGTACTATGCGGAAAAACAAGTCACTGCAATGTATTACGGCGGTCAGAAGCTCACTCTTGCCCTTTGCGGAGGAGAAAAAGTTTTCGGAACGGAATATTTTTATGAAACGCTTTAAATTCAGGAAAAATGTGTGCAAAGCCAAGAATTATTCGTTGCTGCCTTAACTTAATATGAAGAAACGCCCCTGCCGCAGTGACAGGGGCGTTTGGTTTTATCAGAGCTTTTTCTTCTCGTTTTCGATCATCATGATAAGATCATCGACAGACATATTATCCGTGTTCTTCTTACGTGCATTCGCGTCAGACTTTTTGATGATATCATCAATATCGGGGGAACTGCTCTTTCTCGGAGCTGCGTGTGCGGGACTTCTCAGAGGAGCGGTCTTTGGAACTTCATTTCTTGCCATTTCAGCAAGCTGAGACTTTGAAAGTACGCCTGTATTATCGGAAACTGCACCTGCTTCGTGCTGACCGTAGGTACGTGTGCTGAATGAACCTGTACCCTCTGCCTCTGCGGTTTTTCTGAGCATTTCCTCACGGAGAGCGTCGGCAGTCGGAGCGGTTGATGACTGTCCTCCCATATTTCTTGCAGCAAAGGCTGTTTCAGCCGAACGCTGAGCCTTGAACTGCATGGTACGCTCTTTTTCCTTCTGATATGGAGAATTCGGATTGACCTGCTTCTGGCTGAAATGCTCGGCAATCGACATCTTTTTGCGCTCGAAATCATCGCTGGGCTGAATCTCCTGTGATGGTTCAAAGAGCGGAGTATTTCCCTTTGCGTGGGATACGGGACGTCTTGCCTCTGCGGCTGCTTCGTCTGCATCGTATTCGTAGAAATCATTTTCCTCATCGTCCTCGTCCTTATCCGAGGCAGCGATTTTTGCGATAATGAAAATAACAAGAATCACACAGGGGAGAACAAGCTCAAGGAGAATACCTTTCCAGCCTGTGGTAAAGGTGATATATTTTCCAAGCTCAAGGCTAATCGGACTGCGTGTGCAGACGGCAACGATTTTATCCTTTGTGATAGCGCTTTCTGCTTCGACTCCGAGAGAAGTACCGGTTGTATATTTTGAGACAAGCTGACCGTTTTCCTCGGTATGAAGTACTTCACAGATGCTTCTGAGGCTGAGCGTATCGGGGGAAGATGCCGGATAGCAGAGGACGATATCTTTAACAGCGACCTCTGTGTTTTTAGCGTCGGCAGCCAGAATAGCCGCACCCTCTGTCAGATTGCTGCCGAGAGGGTTATTTGGTTCAACGATATAGATATATCTTCCGAACAGATTAGGGACTTTGTTTCGGGAAAACAGAATGTTAACCGTAAGAGATGCAATAATCAGAGCCAGACAGATAATTGTGATGAGCAGTCTGAGCAGGGAAAAGCCTTTTTTTGATTCCATTTTTATCATTTCCTTTTCTTTTTATTCACTGTTCATAGTCCGTAGTTTTTCCGATATTTCAAGCCTTGAACAGTATATTTTAAATAAGTAGTGTTCCGGATTTATTCCGCGCATTCGGCGGATATATTTCTATTATAACATATATTAAGACAGATTTCAAATGTTTTTACAGTTTTATTTTTTAAAAATATATTTTCCGCATACGCATATCTGTTCGGGGTATTATATATTCAACACTATTTCATACCGGAGGCTTTCATATTTTCTCTCCGTTCATTTTTATTTTCTCGCAAATATTGACAATAATGCATTAATTTGATATAATAAAAACAATACGCACATAACATTTATTCGGGCATTGTGCGGAGATGTCTGAAAAAACAACTGTATTTAAGTCGATTAAGGAGTTTTTCATGAATCAGAAGTCGAGTATTTTAAAGCCGCTGCTTATTATGATAGTCATTTTTTCTGTAAGTATGCTGGTATATATTTTTGTTTCTGCCTACATGAAGAGCCGGAATTCACCATATATCGATGTAAGCTCAATCGAACTGGTTCAGCTTGAAGCTCCGGAGGAAGGCGATCCGATTGCAATTGTTGATACCTCTCTCGGAGAGATACGTTTCGTTCTCTATCCCGAATATGCTCCGAATGCAGTAAAAAACTTCACGGAGCTTGCTGAAAGCGGATACTACACCGACACATATATTTTTCATTCTGAATCGGGTGCTTACTGCGGTGCAGGTGCGCCGAACAAGGACGGAACACTTCCCGATGGCTACGACAAAGACCGCGAGCTTGTAAAACGGGAGCTGAGTTCTAATCTATGGCCGTTAAAGGGCGCAGTATGCTGTCTGACATCAACGGTTGATAAGAGCTTTCTTGAAACTCTTTTCGGAGGCGGCGACTACTACTGCGGAAGCCGTCTTGCATTTCTCAATACAATTGAAATGACCGATGAAGAAAAAGAGACCCTTAAAAGCTCCTCGGGAAGCGAAGAACTTGCAGATGCTTTTATTGAAAAGGGCGGTATACCGAACTTTTCACAGCAGCTTACGATTATCGGTCAGACATATGAGGGCTTTGACGTAATAGAAAAGCTTTCCTCCCTCGAAACTTACGGTGCAGAGGACGGAATGTATAAAATTCCCAAAGAGGATATTATGATTAAGTCCGTTACTATCGGGGAATATTCTTCATCGGAAGAACCGGAAACAACAGCAAATAATTGATATATGTTTTTATTTATTCTTTCCGTGTCACGGGATTTTAAAGCAAATTGAAGAATTTCTTGCATGGAATCAAGAAAGGTTTCCCTAAACATAACAAAAATTTACGGAAACTATTTACAAAGAGAAAATATTATTGTATAATAAACAAGCCGGAAAATTGCACAGAAGTGCTTGTTAATAATTTTAAGGAGTGAGCTTTATGCTTAAGAGAATGCTTTCGGTTATACTTTGCGGCGCGCTTACAGTGCCGATGCTTGTTTCATGCGGCAAGGACGTATCCCTGACTGTCGGAGACAAGGGATCCGACAGCAATAACGGCGGTTCGGAAAGCTCTGGATCGGAAAAACCCGGTTCACTCAGCGATGGTATTGCAAATTTCACCGCTCCCAAAGACGGCGAGCAGGTTATTATAATGAAAGTCAAGGACTACGGAGAAATCAAAATCAAGCTTTTCCCCGAATACGCTGAAAAAGGCGTTGAAAACTTTGTCGGACTCGCTCAGAAGGGTTATTATGACAATCTGACATATCACAGAGTCATCAAGGACTTTATGATTCAGGGCGGCGACCCTATGGGAACAGGTATGGGCGGCGAATCATTATGGGGCGGTAAGTTTGACGGCGGCACCGATGCTCATCTTATTCATGCGGCAGGTGCGGTTGCTTATGCAAACAGCGGTAATACGTCCACTAACGGTTCTCAGTTCTATATAGTAACCGGTCAGGTTTACAGCGACAGCGACTTCGCGGATTTGGCTCAGAGAGGTTATACCTTCAGCGACCAGGCAAAGGAAATTTACAGCACTGCCGGCGGAACCCCATGGCTTGACGGAGAATATACTGTTTTCGGTCAGGTCTACGACGGCCTTGACGTTGTGTATAAAATTTCCGAAGTTGAAACCTACAGCATTCCCGAACAGGGTCGGAGCGACATTCCTTCAACAGATGTTGTAATAGAGTCGGTTAAGGTTGGAACATATGACGGCGGCGAGATCCGTTGGAAAATAAGCGATTATAAATAAAACTGAGATCAGGGAGATGTGACTGATCAATATATTGTGTATAATATTTGTGTGTTGTAATGTGCCTCGGGCACGGAATAAAAGAAAGAGTTCGGGAGAAAGACAGATATAATCCCGAAAATTAAGGAGAGAGTTTTTTGGATAAATTTGTAATTAAGGGCGGTCGGCGTCTTACGGGCGAGGTCACTGTCAGCGGAGCGAAAAATGCTGCCGTTGCGATACTTCCTGCGGTTATTCTTTCGGACGAGCCTTGCGTTGTGGAGAATGTTCCTAACATCAGCGACGTTAATATCAGTCTGAAAATACTTACCGAAATGGGCGCAAAGGTCGAAAATCTCGGCAAGGACAGCTACAGAATTGACCCAACAGGCATCAGCAGATTCTGCGTACCTTACGAAATCGCAAGAAAAATGCGTGCGTCCTATTACTTCCTTGGTGCGCTTCTCGGCAAATTCAATAAGGCAAGGGTCTCAATGCCCGGAGGCTGTCCACTTGGAGACAGACCTATCGACCAGCATCTGAAGGCATTTTCTGCTCTCGGTGCACAGTATACCCTTAGTCAGGGCATGATTGACCTCAATGCCGATAAGCTCAGAGGAAGTCAGATTTTCCTCGACGTAGTTTCCGTTGGTGCAACGATGAATGCTATGCTTGCCGCTGTCAAGGCGGAGGGACTGACTATCATCGAAAATGCCGCCAAAGAGCCGCATATAGTCGACCTTGCAAACTTTCTGAATTCCATGGGCGCGAATATCATGGGCGCAGGCACGGATGTTATCAAGATACGCGGTGTTGAACGGCTTCACGGAACGAACTACGCTGTGATCCCTGACCAGATCGAAGCAGGTACATTTATGATCGCCGCAGCAGCTACCAAAGGCGACATCATTGTTAAAAATATTATTCCGAAGCATCTTGAATCCATTACGAAAAAGCTTGAGAAAATCGGCGTGAATATTGAACAGTATGACGATTCTCTGCGCGTATGGGTCGATGGTCCACTGGTGAAAACAAGCGTCAAGACAACTCCTCATCCGGGATTTCCCACAGATATGCAGCCTCAGATTGCGACTCTCCTTACTCTTGCTGAGGGCACAAGCATCGTTACCGAGGGGGTATGGGAACAGCGTTTCCGCTATGTCGATGAGCTTCGGCGTATGGGCGCGGATATTTCCGTTGACGGCAAGGTTGCAGTTATCGAGGGCACGGGCAAGCTTATGGGTGCGCCGGTTAAAGCCTGCGATCTTCGTGCAGGTGCAGCTCTGATTATTGCAGGTCTTGCGGCAAGCGGAATTACAGAAATCGAGGATATTTTCCATATTGAACGCGGTTACGATTGCATGGAGGGTAAGCTCCGGGCTCTCGGAGCTGACATTGAAAAGATCAGCGTTCCCGACAACTCAGCAAAAGATTCAAAAAAAGAGGCAGTATGATTGTTCAGGATAACTCTGTTCTCCGAATCAATCTTCAAACGTGTTATTATTCCGTTTTGCATTCTGCCGTAATCTGCCGAAAACACTGAAAATGCGGCTTTCTGCAGCTGAAAAAACGAAAACATAGGAAATGCACGGGCGGCCACTGGTCGCCCGAATTTGTACAGTAAACACGGGAAATTCTTAGGACAGTACCGTACAAAGCACACTGCCCGATACAGACTCTGCCTTAATTTCCAAAAAAATTTTGTCGTTAAGGCTTTATTTTTTTTGAAATATGGTGTATAATTAGAATAAGAACATTGAGAACCTGTATTCACAATCAATGTGCACGCATTTGTTATGAATACAGGTTCTGAGAAAAAATAAGGAGTATGCAGATGAGTAAATATTCACTCGGAATTGATGTTGGTTCGACCACGGTCAAGACCGTTATCACCGATGCAGACGGCAATATTATATATTCAAAATATCAGCGTCACTTCTCCAAAGTCAAGGAAACTGTCACTGATCAGCTGAAAATTATTCAGGCAGACTATCCGGATGATAAGTTTACGGTGTGTATTACGGGCTCGGCAGGTCTCGGACTTGCCAATTCCGCGCAGATTCCTTTCGTTCAGGAGGTTCATGCTGCATTTCTTGCCGTAAAGAAAAAGCAGCCCGATGCTGACGCGGTTATCGAGCTTGGCGGCGAGGATGCAAAAATAATTTTTCTCACCGGCGGCGTTGAACAGCGTATGAATGGTTCGTGTGCGGGCGGAACGGGAGCTTTTATCGATCAGATGGCGACTCTCCTCGGCATTACCGCCGACGAGCTTGACGAGCTTTCTCTCCGCGCTCAGAAGGTTTATCCTATAGCCTCAAGATGCGGAGTTTTCGCAAAGTCGGATATTCAGCCGCTGCTCAATCAGGGAGCAAGACGCGAGGATATTGCGGCAAGCATTTTCCAGGCTGTTGTTGATCAGACCGTTTCGGGACTGGCTCAGGGCAGAACCATCGAGGGAAAAGTGCTGTTTCTGGGAGGTCCGCTGTTCTTCCTCAAGGGACTGAAAAAGGCTTTCGTGAATACACTCGGACTCGACGATGAACACGCTGTTTTCCCCGAAGAAGCACCTGTTTTCGTAGCCTACGGATGTTCGGTTTATGCGGCAACTGCTGAGGATTCATATAAAATCGGCGAGATTGTCGATAAAATTGCCAATGCCTCCGCCTCCGACGCGATTATTACGGGAGAACCGCTTTTTTCGTCCCATGCCGAGTATGATGAGTTTATCGAGCGTCACAGAAAATTTGACCTCGGATATGCCGATATGAATACATATGAGGGCGATGCCTACCTTGGAATCGACGCAGGCTCGACTACCACGAAGCTTGTTCTGATTACCGATGACGGACGTATGCTCTACAGTCACTATTCCTCAAATCAGGGACAGCCGCTGGACAAAATCGTGGCTCAGATAAAGAAGATTTATTCTCTGATGAATCCGAAAATTACCATTAAAGGTTCGGCGGTAACAGGCTACGGCGAGGATCTGATTAAGTCGGGACTTGCCGTTGATTTCGGTATCGTCGAGACAGTTGCCCATTTTAAGGCAGCATCGTATTTCTGTCCGAATGTTGATTTTATCATCGACATCGGCGGACAGGACATCAAATGCTTCAAAATCAAAAACGGCGCAATCGACAGTATTATGCTCAATGAAGCGTGTTCGTCCGGCTGCGGCTCGTTTATACAGACCTTTGCAATGGCTCTCGGCTATGACATCGCGGAATTCTCACAGCTGGGACTCTTTGCCGAGCACCCTGTTGACCTTGGTTCACGATGCACCGTTTTCATGAACAGTTCGGTAAAGCAGGCTCAGAAAGACGGCGCGACTGTCGAGGACATTTCAGCCGGACTTTCGTCGTCGATTATCAAAAATGCCGTATATAAGGTAATTCGTGCCAAATCTGTCGATGAACTGGGCGAAAATATCGTGGTTCAGGGCGGAACGTTCCTTAATGACGCGGTACTCCGTTCCTTTGAAAAGGAGCTTGGCAGAAATGTAATCCGTCCTGCGATTTCGGGACTCATGGGAGCTTTCGGCTGCGCGCTTTACGCAAAGGAGCGCAATCTCGAAAAATCCACGCTTATCGGCAGGGAAGAACTTGATGTATTCAGCTACACCTCGAAATCCGCTCAGTGCGGCGGCTGTACTGCTAACTGCCAGCTTAATATTATCAGCTTCGGCGGAGGCAGAAAATTCATTTCCGGCAACCGCTGTGAAAAAGGCGGCGGTCAGGCGAAGAAAAATAATATTCCGAATCTCTATGAATACAAGTATGACAGCATTATAAATACTGTGAAGTCGGGTCAGCCGGGACGTCCCGTCGGCAAGGTCGGAATTCCCATGGCGCTAAGCTTCTACGAGCAGCTTCCGTTCTGGCATGCGCTGTTCACCGGGCTTGGATTCGAGGTCGTAATTTCGGAGGAAAGCTCACGGCAGATGTATTATCTCGGTCAGCACACGATTCCCTCTGACACCGTCTGCTATCCTGCGAAGCTCACTCACGGTCATATTGAAAATCTGCTCGATAAGGGAGTTGACTTCATTTTCTATCCCTGCATGAGCTACAATATCGATGAGGGAGAAAGCGATAATCATTTCAACTGCCCGATTGTCGCCTATTATCCCGAACTGCTTCTCGCCAACAATCCGCGGCTGAACGACAGTAATTTCGTTCACCCGTACATGGATCTGAACAACCGCAAAAACGTTGTCAAAGTGATGAAATCGGCTCTGAAAAAGTATAACATCAAAGGCAAAATCCCTGCCGCAGTTGACAAGGCTTATGCCGCTATGGACTCATTCCGCAGCGATATTTCGGCAAAGGCGCAGGAGATAATTTCAAAGGCGCGTGAGGAAAGACGGAATATTATCGTCCTTGCAGGCAGACCCTACCATGTCGACAAGGAGATCAACCACGGAATCCACAAGCTGATTACAAGCCTCGGAATGGCTGTTGTCACCGAGGACAGCGTTGCCGCCCTCGCTCATACCCCGAAGCTTGGCGTTCTAAACCAGTGGACTTATCATTCAAGACTTTACCGCGCGGCGGAGTATGTTACGACTCAGCCCGATATGCAGCTGATCCAGCTTGTTTCTTTCGGATGCGGAATCGATGCCGTTACTACTGACGAAGTCCGCTCAATACTCGAAACAAACGGAAAGCTCTACACTCAGCTTAAAATCGACGAAATCAATAATCTCGGCGCGGCAAGAATACGGCTGAGAAGCCTTGTAGCCGCAATGTCGGCATCCGAGGGCGCAGACGCATCTTCAAATTAAAAAAATCTGCCGAAAAAAACGTGACCAGCTTTTTATCTGAACACGCTTTGATTTTCCGATGTTAAACCCGTCGCCATTTTCTAACGGAGGTATGATATGCCTGAATACGTAAAATTCACCGAGGATATGATAAAAACTCATACGATCCTCATTCCCGATATGCTCCCGGTTCACTTCAAGCTGTTTATCAGCATCTTTGAGGGTAAGGGCTATAAAATGGAGCTGCTTCAGAACGACTCGCGTGCAGTTGTAGATGAGGGACTGAAAAACGTCCATAACGACGCCTGCTACCCTGCGCTTCTTGTTATCGGGCAGTTCATGGACGCACTCAAAAGCGGCAAATACGACCCGGATAAGACAGCTCTTCTGATTACTCAGACAGGCGGAGGCTGCCGCGCGTCGAATTATATTCATCTTCTCAGAAAGAGCGTCGCAAAGAATTTTCCGCAGGTTCCGGTGGTTTCGCTCAATTTCAGCGGACTCGAAAAGGACAGCGCGTTCAAAATCACCGCTCCGACATTTCTGAAGCTGCTGTATGCCGTACTCTACGGTGATCTGCTCATGACCTGCTACAACAAGTGCCGTGCCTATGAGCTGATTAAGGGTTCGTCAAAGAAAACGCTTGATAAATGGCAGAAAAAGCTTGGCGATATTTTCCGCTCGGGCAGCAGCGGATACCTCAAAACGAAAAAGCTTTATGCACAGATACTGGACGATTTTGCGCGTATCGAGCTGAGTAAAGCTAAAAAAATAAGAGTCGGCATTGTCGGCGAGATTTATGTGAAATACTCCCCTCTCGCAAATAATCACCTTGAAGATTTTCTGCTTTCAGAGGGCTGCGAGCCTGTAGTTCCGTCGCTGCTTGAATTCGTAATGTACTGCGCGGCAGGCACCTTCAACGATGCGAAAATATATGACAAAACTACCATGAATTCGCGTATTTATAAGCTTGGCTATAAGCTGATCTACAAGAAACAGCGCGAGCTTATCGAGGCTATGAAAAAACAGGGCAGCTTCGAGCCGCTCCACGATTTCGAGCATCTGCGGCATCTTGCGGATAAGTATATCAATCAGGGCGTCGTAATGGGCGAGGGATGGCTGATTCCGGCTGAAATGGCAGCTCTTGCGGAGTCGGGAGTCGAAAATATCATCTGTGCCCAGCCTTTCGGATGTCTGCCGAATCATATCGTTGCAAAGGGAATGTCAAGAGCTATCAAAGAGGCAAATCCCGAGGCGAATATCGTTGCAATCGATTATGACCCGGGCGCGACTCGTGTAAATCAGGAAAACCGTATCAAGCTCATGCTTGCAAACGCTAAAAAATAATCATGATAAAGAACAGAAAAGGCGAGATTATCGTCACAAATGAAAATCAGAACCGTCTGCTTGGCAAGCTGTACGGTTCTGCTGCAGGCAGATGCGCACTGAAAGTCCTTACAGCTCCGGCAGTGTCAAAGACGGTGGGCGCATTTATGGATTCTTCTGCATCAAAGCCGCTGATAGGACATTTTGTGAATTCGTGCGGCATTGATACTTCCCAGTATATAATGAGCGGTATAAACTCATATAACGATTTTTTCACGCGCAGGATCAAATCAGGCAGACGGCCGGTCGATCTGAATCCGCGGCATTTAATCAGTCCCTGCGACTCGAAGCTGACGGCTTATGAAATCGGCAGCGGAAGCTGTTTCCGTATAAAGGATTCATTCTACAGCGTGGCGGATCTGGTCGGAAGCGAAAGGCTTGCAGAGCGTTACACCGGCGGATTATGTCTGATTTTCCGCCTTGAAGTGGACGATTATCACCGCTACTGCTACATAGACAGCGGTGTAAAATCGAAGAATGTGTTTATTCCGGGCGAGCTTCATACAGTTAATCCCATCGCCCTTGAGCATTACAATATTTACAAGCGGAACAGCCGCGAGGCGACCGTAATGTACACGGAAAATTTCGGTGCTGTGACTCAGGTAGAGGTCGGAGCCATGCTTGTAGGCAGAATAGAAAATTATCACGGCAAAGGCTATCGCTTCACAAAGGGCGAGGAAAAGGGTAAGTTTCTGTTCGGCGGCTCGACTATCGTATTGCTTATCGGTAAAGACTGTGTACAGATTGACAGTGATATACTCGGAAATTCTGCCGAAGGATACGAAACGGTCGTGAAATACGGCGAACGTATCGGCAGTCTGCCAAAGCCGGTTACAACTTCTTCAGCAGACAAGTGACACCGCTCCGTCTGCCTTATGACAAGGCTTTGACTTCGCAGCCGACATAATAATGCTTCAGAATCTCCTCCCACGTACTGCCGTTCTGCGCCATGGAATTTGCTCCGTATTGGCTCATTCCCACTCCGTGACCATATCCCTTTGTTGTAAAAATAACAGAATTGCCCTCCGCTTTTACCGAGAAGCACGCTGAACGAAGAGAAAGTGCGGTTCTGATTTCGTTGCCTGTGACGGTTTTTCCTCCCACAGAGGCTGTA
This sequence comes from Oscillospiraceae bacterium, assembly GCA_029007035.1. Lineage (GTDB taxonomy): Bacteria > Bacillota > Clostridia > Oscillospirales > Ruminococcaceae > Ruminococcus. The sequence continues at coordinate 74,467 of JAQXHC010000005.1, read as the reverse complement.
AGAACCGTCCCGGAATCGGAGCAGGATGCAATTTGGATCCACGTTCCGACATCGTCGCCCAGCTTTATCCCGTCAAATGCGGAGGTCAGATTTTCCCGGAGAATATCGCTTTCGTAGGCGGTTTCTTCAAGGTATTTCGGCGCGGATGTGTCGGCGGAGCTGTCTACGGATACAAGATAGTCAACAGACGCTCCCCACGCATTTTCTGCGCTTTCGGTTCTGCCCGGAGACATGGAATGGAATGCTGAAATTATCGGCTCATTATCGTAAGTTATAACATAATCACAGACCTCTCCGACTGCGTCGGAGATTTTTTTATAGTACATATCAAAATTTTCTCCGTAATACTGCTTCGCCTGATTCAGCGTGAAAAACCCCTGATATTTCGAAGTGTCGTTGGAAAAATAGGCGCCGCACAGCTCGGGAGTCGGATTTTCAAGCTCTCTCAGTCTCTGCCGTTCAGCATAGGTGTGCGCTGCTACCGCCTGTGCTTTCAGCGCTTCGCTTTCAAATGTCGCAGGCATTTCCGCGCATACAGCTCCTATTACGTAATCTTTCACGGGTACATCGATAACCTGTCCCGACGTTACGTCGAGAACCTTGTAAGTGTTTTCATTGGCTTCATAAGCTGAAGTGCCCGATGCCGGAATACTGTCATCGGCAGAAGCCGGACCGGAAAACGATTCGTGAGCCGGCTCGACCGGTCCGGTATTTTCCGACGGCGGAACGGGAAGTTCTTTTCCTCCTGCAAACGCCGCAGGTATGGCAGGAATCAGCATTATCATAGCGGAAAAAACTGCGGCAAAAATAAGATGTCTTTTCATTTTGTTATCCTTTCATGCGATGTTATGCCTGAATTACAGTACAAAAACTCAGGCGCTGCATATAAGTAAATAAATTTAAAGGAATAAATGCAATTCTTGACATAAGTATATTTATGGTGTATAATAATTATGAATAATTGATTGGAGAGTGATTTAAGTGACGGAAAACGGAAAGGAAAACATTATTACAGGTTTTTGCAATGAAGTTCTGGAAAATTCACATATTGATCAGTCCCTCTATGAAAAATATCACGTTAAGCGCGGACTCAGACGAAGCGACGGAACAGGTGTAATTGCAGGCATTACCAAGATATGCAACGTACACGGCTATGTGGTAAACGAGGGCGAAATTGAACCGATCCCCGGAGAGCTGATCTATCGCGGCTACAGCATAAACGACCTTGTTGGAAATGTTGAAGCCGAGGACAGATACGGCTATGAGGAGATCGTTTTCCTCCTGCTTTTCGGTCATCTTCCGACTCAGACAGAGCTTGACGGTTTCACCTCATATCTGGCGAGCCTGCGCGATCTGCCGAATGATTTCGTAGAAGATATGATACTTAAAGCTCCCTCGAAGAATATTATGAATAAGCTTGCACGTTCAGTACTGTCGCTTTACTCCTACGATGAGAACTGCGAGAATAAAGGACTTGAATTTGAGATTCAGATTGCCGCAAGTCTTATTGCAAAGCTGCCTGTAATAATGAACGCTGCATTTCAGGTCAAAAAACGCTGCTTCCACAATCAGAGCATGATCATGCACCCGATAAGATACGAGGAAAACACTGCACAGTGCATACTTTCACTTCTTCGTCCCGACAGACAGTACACAAAAGAAGAAGCACAGATGCTTGACTGTCTGCTGATGCTCCAGGCTGAACACGGCGGCGGAAATAATTCGACTTTCACCTGCCGCGTGCTGACTTCGTCGGGAACAGATCCCTATTCTGCGTATTCTTCGGCTATATGCTCACTTAAAGGTCCCCGTCACGGCGGAGCGAACCTCAAGGTTATCCATATGCTCGACTGCTTCAAAGAAAATGTAAAAAACTGGTCTGATGAGGGGGAAGTAGCCGATTTCATGCGGAAAATTATCCGCAAGGAAGCTAATGACAATTCCGGACTTATCTACGGCATGGGTCATGCTGTTTATACAATTTCCGATCCTCGTGCGGTCATTCTGAAAAAGAAAGCGTTCGAGCTTGCCGCAGGAAAGGAAATCGAGGCGGAATTCAAGCTTCTCGACACTATCGAACGGCTTACTCCGGAGATTTTCAGGCAGGAAAAGGGCAGCACAAAGACTATGTGCGCAAATGTGGATATGTATTCCGGGCTTGTTTACCGTATGCTCGGAATCCCCGAGGATTTGTTCACTCCGTTGTTTGCAATCGCACGTATGGCAGGCTGGTCGGCTCACCGGATTGAGGAGAAGCTCACCGGAAACCGCATCATCCGTCCCGCATACAAGGCAATTGCCAAGCCAAGGCAGTATGTGAAAATTGCGGAGCGTTAAGCAGCCGAAAATCTGCGGATTCCGCTGATATTCCAGGCTGCCGTCCGCCTTGCTTTTGAAAAGAACGGGATAAAATTTTTAACATCACTTCTGGAATGTGTTATGAAATTTAAAATTGGAATTATATCGCTGCTGTGCGGCGTTGCTTTTACAGCAACGGGCTGCTCGTTCGGCTCGGGAATCGACGGGCTTATGGCTCCTCCGAAGCTCAGCGTCGAGCAGGAACAGATTTACCGCGCTCTCACTGACGCGGCTGGCTCGTCTATCAGCCTTAAATACCCGAAGTCCGGCTCGTATCTTTCATCGTTCATCGTTGAGGATATTGACGGCGACGGCGGCAGGGAGGCTGTGGTTTTTTACGAAAAAACCGGTCTTGCTGTGGGAGAAAATACTCTGCGTATAAACATTCTTGACCAGTTTGACGGAAAATGGCGTTCCGTCTGCGATACTCCTGCGGAAGGCTCCGAAATCGAAAAGGTTATGATTTCAAAGCTTGGCTCCAACGACAGAGTTAACCTCATTATCGGAAGCAGTCTTATCAACCGCTCCGAGAAAAATGTTTCTATATATAACTATTCCGACGGCTCCATGGAGCAGACTTTTTCCTCTGCCTATTCGTTCATTGATGTTACCGACCTTGATACCGACGGCGAAAGCGAATTTCTTCTTCTTGCCGGTCAGGCTTCGGGAGCGGCGGCTCTTGCACAGGCATATAAGCTTGATGATGAGGGGAAATATCACAAATACAGTCTCGAACTCAGCGGAAGCTTCACCGAGTTTGACAGCATCACCTACGGCGACCTCAGCGGAGACAGAAAAGGACTGTATATCGACGCTCTTTCCGGCTCGGGACTGATTCAGACCGATGTTGTCTATATGGACGAAAACGGACTGAGGAAAATTTTTGATGTTCCCGAAAAAAGCCTTGCAACGGTTCGTCCGTCCGGGTGCGGTTCCTTTGATATAGACGGTGACGGAATTCCCGAAATTCCGGTTCAGACCGTTTCTCCCGGTTATTCGGATGTTTCCGAAAGTGAACAGATAAAGCTGACAAGCTGGATGTATGTGGACGAGGATAATTCGCTGAAACGCAAATATTCCTCATATTACAGCGTTAATGACGGTTATATTTTCGTATTCCCCGAAAGGTGGTATAACCGCGTTTCGGTGCGCCGCGACACAGTCAACGATGAGATTGTATTCTGCGCATTTCGTGGAGGCGAGGTCGGCAGAGAGCTGTTCAGAATTTACTGTGCTGACGACAATGCGTCCCTGCAGGACAGGATTGCCAACGGCTATATGCTGCTTCACACTAAGGGAGAAAATTCGTATCTTGGCTATATACCGCCGAACAGCGGAGATGACGCAGACGGACTTGATATATCCTCGGGAGATGCCGCGATATGTTTTAAATACAAGGAATAGCAATTCAAAGATTACATTTTTTCCTTGATTCAGACGCTCTGAACTGATTTGATGTGCGTTCCGCAGTCTGCGGAAAAAAACATAAAGAAAAATCCTTCCATTTATTGAATATACATTTTGTATAAAAGGAGTGATAACATGAAACGTATTCTTGTCTGCGAGGACGAGGCTACAATCCGCGAATTTGTCGTTATAAATCTGAAACGCGCGGGTTACGACGTGGTTGATGTTGACTGCGGCGAAGCGGCGCTGAAAACCTTTGAATCCGAGCACGGCTGCTTCGACATAGTCCTGCTCGATATCATGATGCCCGGTATCGACGGCTTTACGGTATGCAAGAAGATCCGTGAAAAAAGCTCGACTATCGGTATAATCATGCTGACTGCGAGAACTCAGGAAATGGATAAGGTAAGCGGTCTGATGATCGGTGCGGACGACTACATAACCAAGCCGTTTTCGCCCTCGGAGCTGACTGCGCGCGTAGATGCTATATACCGGCGCGTCTGTATGAGCTTCATAAAAAACGACAAGCAGTCGCTTGTGGAGTCCGGACCTTTCGTGCTCAATCTGAAAAGCCGTACTGTCACCAAAAACGGTAATCCGATCGAGCTGACTCAGGTCGAATATCAGATACTCGAATTTTTCATGAACAATAAAAATACCGCCCTTGACCGCGCAAGTATTCTCAACCATATATGGGGCGAAAGCTACTACGGCGATGACAAGATTGTCGATGTAAATATCCGCCGTATACGCATGAAAATCGAAGATGAGCCGTCCTGCCCGAAGTTTATTATAACTATCTGGGGATACGGCTATAAGTGGAACGATCCGCAGTAAGCAATGGCTAAAAAAAGTATTACCAAGCGCTGGATTTTCAATAACCTCGGCGTGCTGGTTCTCGCGCTGATCGTTATTGAAATGGCATTCATTTACTCGGTGCAGAATTATTATTACAGCTCGGCGAAGCAGTATCTTCTGTCGAAAATCAATGCCGTAACCAGCGTTCTTGGAATTCATTCGCAGGACAGTTCCGCAAATTTCTCCTCGGAAATGCGCAACCTGCTTGAAACTTTCAACGAAAAGGACAAAATCGAGCTTATGGCGATAAATTCCAAGGGTCATGTTGTTCTCACATCTTCGGGATTTTCCCCCGATGATTCGGTCTCAATGCCCGATTACGAGCAGGCTGTGAGCGGCGGCGAGGGATATTATGTCGGAAAACTCCCCAGCGGTGAGAAAATCATGGCAGTTTCCGTACCGATATCCTCACTCAGCGGTGAGTACAGCTCCGTTCGCATGGTTACCTCCCTTACCGAAATCGACAGCGCCATAAAGGGCTATATTGCGGCGGTTACGATGATCGGAATGGCTATCCTGCTGATTATGATAACAACGGGACTCTATTTTGCAGGCTCAATCGTCAAGCCGATACGGCAAATAAGCTCGATTGCGAGAAAATTTGCTATGGGTGATTTTTCCGTCAGAATAAGCAACAATTCCGATGACGAAATCGGTGAGCTCTGCACAGCGATCAACCACATGGCAGATGAGCTTTCAAATGCCGAAGCCATGAAAAATGAATTCATCTCGTCTGTTTCGCACGAGCTCAGAACGCCTCTTACCGCTATTAAGGGCTGGGCGGAGACTCTTATGCTCGATACCGAAGCCAATCCCGACACTACCAGAAAAGGCGTCGGAGTAATCGTCAGTGAAACCGAAAGACTTTCGCAGATGGTTGAGGAGCTGCTTGACTTTTCGCGTATGCAGAGCGGACATTTCACCCTCAGAAGCACGAATATGGACGTTCTTGCCGAGCTTGGGGACGCGGTTCTGATTTATACCGAAAAGGCGCGGCGCGAGCAGATTAAAATAATCTACAGCGAGCCGGAAATGCTGCCTTTCGTTTACGGCGACAAAAACAGAATCCGTCAGGTATTTATAAATATTATCGATAATGCCGTGAAATATTCTTCCGCAGGCGATACAGTCACAATCCGTGCGGAGGAGGAAGCGGGCAGAATCAAGATTACCGTTGCCGATACAGGCTGCGGAATAAAGGAAGCCGACCTTGCAAAGGTCAAGACCAAGTTCTATAAGGCAAATCATACGCGGCGAGGTTCGGGAATCGGACTTGCCGTCGCAGACGAAATCGTTAATATGCACGGAGGCACTATGGATATTACAAGTCCGGGCGAGGGTAAGGGTACTACAATTACGATAACTCTGCCTGCCGCAGGTGCATAGCAAGAGGTTTCTGTAAATATAATAAAGGAGTATTATGAGTAAAGAAAAAACTTCACATGAGAAATTCAAGTCCAAGATAGGCGGACAGGCTCTTATCGAGGGTATAATGATGCTCGGACCCAATACGGGAGCAATGGCATGCCGTCTCCCCGACGGCTCAATCGATGTTGAAACGTGGGAGGAGCGCAACGGCAAAAATGCCCCGTGGTACAAAAAAACGCCTATGGTGCGCGGCTGCGTGAGTTTTGTAGTTTCAATGGTCAAGGGCTATAAATACATGATGAAATCTGCCGAAAAGCAGATGACCGAGGAGGAAAAGAAAGAGCAGGAGGAGGACTCGACGTTCTTCACTATCTGCACCACAGTGGGCATGATTCTCGGAATAGCTATCGCTGTGGGACTTTTCATGATCCTTCCGAAGCTCGTTGTCGGACTGATCAAGCCTCTTACTTCGTCAAGGATAATCCGTTCGCTTGCCGAGGGTATTATGAGAATCGTGATTTTCATTGCATATATGGCTTTAACGAGCCTTATGAAGGACATTCGCCGTCAGTTTGAGTATCACGGTGCGGAGCACAAAACGATCGCCTGTCACGAGGCAGAGCTTCCGCTGACCGTCGAGAATGTCCGCAAACAGACGCGCTTTCATAAGCGATGCGGAACAAGCTTTATCTTTATTGTGCTGATAGTCAGCATTCTCGTGATGTGCCTTGTTCCGTTCACCGTTACGTGGCAGAGAATTATTGCGAGTCTGACGCTTCTTCCGGTCATTGTGGGAATCTCCTTTGAGTGCATCAGGCTTGCAGGCAACAACGACAATCTGTTTACGAGGATTCTTTCCGCTCCCGGACTTGCAATGCAGAGAATCACAACGCGCGAGCCGGACGATGGTCAGATTGAGTGCGCTATCGCTGCACTGAAGCCGTGTATCCCAGCTGACAAGACGGAGGATAAATGGTAAGCATAGGCGAGCTTATGGCGGAGTGTAAGGCAGAGCTTGAACGAAGCGGAGTGTATTCGCCTGATTTTGACGCAAGGTGTATTTTCGAGGACTGCCTTGAACTGAGGAATATTTATCTTCATCGTGAAAAGCCGGTTTCGGCAGCGGACGCGGCGAAAATCCGCCGGATGATTCACCGCCGTGCACAGGGCGAGCCGCTTCAGTATCTGCTTGGTTCATGGGATTTTTTCGGCTATATGTTCAGGATCGGAGAGGGCGTGCTGATTCCGCGCTCCGACACGGAAACTCTCGTGGAGCAGGCACTTGATATATGTACCGAAAACGGTATGAAGTCGCCTGAAATAGCAGATTTATGCAGCGGAAGCGGCTGTATCGCGATTACTCTTAAAATGGAGCTTCCGGATGCGGAGATTCACGCGGTTGAGCTGTCGGACAAGGCGCTGAAATATCTTGAATACAACAAGAATCAATATTCGGCGGACATAACGGTTCACTGTGCCGACGTGCTGAATCCGGAAACCGCAGCGAGGTTCAGAAATCTTGATATGATAGTGAGCAATCCCCCGTATCTCACCGAAAGCGATATGGAGGAGCTTCAGAAAGAAGTCCGATGCGAGCCTGAAATGGCTTTATACGGCGGTTATGACGGACTTGATTTCTACAGGACAATGTGTCCTGTCTGGAGGGAATCGCTTCGGGAGGGCGGCTTTATTCTGTTTGAATTCGGAATGGGTCAGCATGAAGCGGTGTCTGAAATACTTAAAAACAACGGCTATGAGAATATACAGCTTCGCCGTGATGCGGCAGGAATAATCCGGACCGTCTCGGCGCGAAAAAAACGGAGGTAATTATGGCAAAAAAGGATCTTTCAAAAACGAAAAAGCCTGCGGTTGTTCAGGTAACCGACAAAGAGGACAAGAAAACCGCTCTGAACGGTGCGCTGAAACAGATTGAGAAAAAATACGGTGCGGGAGCGATAATGCGCCTCGGACAGACAAAAACCCTCAATGTTGCCGCAATTCCTACCGGTTCGATGACGCTTGACATGGCTCTCGGAATCGGCGGTGTGCCAAGAGGAAGAATAGTGGAAATCTATGGTCCCGAAAGCTCGGGAAAAACTACAGTTGCGCTTTCGATTGTCGCACAGGCTCAGAAGCTTGAAGGCGAAGCGGCGTTCATCGACGTTGAGCACGCTCTCGATCCTGTTTACGCAAAGGCGCTTGGAGTAGACATTGACAATCTCCTCGTTTCACAGCCCGACAGCGGCGAGCAGGCTCTTGAAATTGCCGAGGCTCTTATACGTTCGGGAGCTATCGACGTAATCGTCCTCGACTCGATTGCGGCTATGACCACGCGCGCCGAAATTGACGGCGAAATGGGCGATCTCCATGTAGGTCAGCTCGCCCGTCTTATGTCGCAGGCACTGAGAAAGCTCACAGCAGCCATTTCAAAGTCAAACTGTGTGGCTATTTTCATAAATCAGATCCGTGAGAAAATCGGTGTTATGTACGGAAATCCCGAAACTACTCCCGGCGGACGCGCACTGAAATTCTATTCATCCGTCCGCATCGAGGTCAGAAAGGGCGAGGTCATCAAAGAGGGCGGTCAGCAGATAGGCGCCCGTACCAAGTGCAAGGTTGTCAAGAACAAGGTTGCTCCGCCTTTCAAGGAGTGCCAGTTCGATATGATGTACGGCACCGGAATTTCCCGTACCGGTGAGGTTCTCGACCTTGCAACAGAGCTTGATATCATCAAGAAGAGCGGTTCATGGTTCAGCTACGAGGGCAATAAGCTCGGTCAGGGACGCGATAACGTTAAGGAAATTCTTAAAAACGACCCCGAGAAGATGAAAGAAATCGAGGAGAAAATCCTCGCTCGCAAAGAGGAACTCAAGCCTGTTATTTCAGATGACAAGGACGCGGAGAATAGTGAAAATTCCGGTATGGAATCTGTTGACGGCGGTTCTTCAGTTTCTTCGGAAAGCGGCGGAAGCGACGATAATATACTTGCCGATATCGACGAGGATTTCGAGGAATTTACTCCTGCTGAGGAATAATGAAAATAACATCACTTCAGAAATATAAAGGCACGACCTACGAGGTTGAGCTTGACGACGATAGGAAAATCTACCTGCACATTGACATAATCGTCGATTTCGGACTTAGAACCGGAATGGAGCTTGACCGCTCCGAGCTGCGGAAAATCATTTATGCGTCCAATTTCCGGCGCGCCTACCAGTACGCTCTGCATCTGCTTGACGTAAGAGATTACTCGCGGAAAGAGATGTTCGGCAAGCTGGTTAAGACCTATAAAAGCGAGAAGCTCTGCTCGGCTGTCATGGATAAGCTTACAGAGCTGGATTTTATCAACGACAGCCGGTATGCCGAGAAGCTTGCGCGGAAATATGTCGAAATAAGGCGCTTCGGAGCGCGGAGAGCCTCAATGGAGATGTACCGTAAGGGCGTCCCGAAAGAGGTTATCGAGGATGCACTGTGCATTTACGATGAAAAGTATGCCGAAAATCTGTCGGAACTGCTGACGACCTCTAAATATGAGCGGCTGCTTACTGACAGGGACGACCGGAAGTCTGTGGAAAAGGCTAAAAATTCCCTCGTAAGGCTCGGATACAGCTTTACCGAGGTCAACGAGGCTGTCAGAAATTATTTTGATTCTGTTGAGGATAATATTATGCAGACAGAAAACGTACAAAGCTGAAAAGCGGTCATTGTACGGTGCTGTCCGGAATTCCGTGCGCAGCCTGTCGTTTTTCTGCGGACGGGGCAAAGAATTTGAATATAAATCATCGGGAGGATAACAAAATGCCTGTAAAGGTTGGTATGGTCTCACTGGGATGCTCGAAAAATCTCGTGGACTCAGAAAGAATGCTATATAAGCTCAGAAAGCACGGCTATCAGCTCGTTTCCGAGCCGGGACTCGCCGACGTGGCGGTCGTTAATACCTGCGGCTTTATTCAGTCTGCCAAGGAGGAGGCTATTGAAACTATCCTTGAACTTGGCAAGCTCAAAGCCGACGGCACACTCAAAAAAATTGTCATAACCGGCTGTCTGACCGAGCGTTACCGCGAAGAAGCTGCCGAGCTTTTTCCCGAAGCCGATGCCGTTGTCGGAATCGGCAGCAATAAGGACATCGTCGATGTTCTCGACCATGTTCTCGCCAACGAAAGATATATAAATTTTGCTCCAAAGCTCGATGCAGAGCTTACAGGAGAAAGAATTATTTCAACTCTTCCCTTTTTCGCTTATCTGAAAATTGCCGAGGGTTGCAGCAATTGCTGTACCTATTGTGCGATCCCTATGATCCGCGGCAAGTTCAGGAGCGTCCCGATGGAGGATGTTCTTTCCGAAGCACAGTGGCTTGCAGAAAACGGTGTAAGCGAAATCGTCGTTATAGCTCAGGACACGACGCGCTACGGCGAAGATCTTTACGGTCAGGCGAAGCTCCCCGAACTGCTTGAAAAAATTGCCGGAATTGACGGTATACGGTGGATCCGGGTGCTTTACTGCTACCCCGAGCGGATTACCGATGAGCTGCTCGACCTTATGGCACGCGAGGAAAAAATCGTCAAATATCTTGATATACCGATACAGCACTGCAGCGGAGAGATTCTCAGCCGTATGAACCGCTGGGGTGATGAGCAGCAGCTTGAAGCCCTGATGAATCACATACGTGAGAGAGTTCCGGGAATTATTCTCAGAACGACGCTGATTACGGGCTTTCCGGGCGAAACCGGGGAGCAGTTCAATGAGCTTGCGGAGTTTGTAAAAAGAGTACGCTTCGACCGCCTCGGCTGTTTTGCATATTCGCAGGAGGACGGTACGAAGGCGGCGGAATTTCCGGATCAGATAGACAGCGAAACTGCCGCACACCGCGCGGATATAATAATGGAGCAGCAGATGCTTATAAGCTCGGAAAATAATGAAAGGCTTATGGGAACCGAGACAACAGCTGTTGTCGAGGGCTTCGACCGCTTTGGCGAATGCTGGTTCGGACGGACTGCCGCGGACGCTCCGGATATTGACGGAAAGGTTTTCTTTACAAGTGAAAAACGTCTGAACATAGGCGATTATGTAAACATACGAATTACGGATACGCTTGATTACGATTTGATTGGAGAGGTGACCGACAATGAATCTGCCGAATAAGCTGACTCTTGCAAGAGTAATTCTGATTCCGTTTTTCCTGCTGCTGATTTATTTAAAGTTTCCCTTTCACTATCTGGCAGCACTGGCTGTATTTGCCGCTGCATCAATTACGGATGCTCTTGACGGTCATATTGCGAGAAAAAACAATCTTGTCACGAATTTCGGAAAATTCCTCGATCCTCTTGCCGACAAAGCTCTTGTAATGGCGGCTTTGGCAGTTTTTGTGGAGCTTGACGAGGTGAATATGAATGCGATACCGTTTATAATCATAATTGCCCGTGAATTCATGGTCTCGGGACTGAGACTGCTTGCTGCGGACAGCGGAGTCGTTGTTGCCGCAGGAATATGGGGCAAGCTTAAAACCGCTTTCACAATGGTAACGATTATCGCCATTCTCTTCTGGCTTTTCCTGAAAGACGATTTTGGCGGATATATGACCGACGGAATACGCTTTTTTGCCGACAGTATTGCTGTGCCGGTTCTTGTGTGGATTTCCGCCGCGCTTACGGTTATATCGGGCGGAGTTTATCTGAAAGGCTATTGGCATCTGATTGATTCAGATAAGTAGGAGGTTTTTATGAAGCATTGTGCCGGTCAAATCAAATATCTTATTGCGATAAAGGAGTTATCCGAGCAGAATGAACTTGTGAGATGCGTAAATATTTCGCGTCATCTCGGCGTATCACGACCGAGCGTGAGCAAGATGCTCAGATGTCTTTCGGCTTCGGGACTGGTTTTTGACGATTTCTGCAACAGCGTGCGGCTTACCGACGAGGGACGTGCGGCGGTCGATGAGATTTTCAGCGTATTCGGAGAGGTTTATGTATTTTTCCGGAAGTTCCTGAAGCTCCCTCACGACGAGGCGCATGAGCAGGCAGTGAAGTTTATAACCGAATTTCCTCATGAGACCTGCGAACGGCTTAAAACAATTGTTAAAAGAACCGTTATAAAGAAGGAAAAATCAGCGAATGACTGAACAGATCTCCAACTTTGGCAGAAAATATAATAAATGGCGCAGTATGTGAAATAACCATAAATAATCAAAACCACCCGTTTAACGGGTGGTTTTGATTTTACATCATACCGCCGGCTACAGCGGCTGATGCTGCAAAGCGGTCATTTTGCTGTGCTGTCTTCATTCATCTTAACTGCTCTGCCCTGAGGGAGAGTTACTGTAAAGGTAATAACTTTGTCGTGAACCTCTGCTTTGATCGTGCCGCCGTGAAGCTCTGCGATTGCCTGACCTATCGAGAGTCCGAGTCCGAAGCCCTCCTGCTCGTGAATACGGTCGTTATCGCTCCGGTAAAAGCGGTCGAACAGTCTTGAGGTGTCGTTTCCCTCAAAGTCGGAGCACAAATTCGAGCAGCGGATGATTATGCCGTCCCTTTCACGATGAAGCGAAAAATCGATAGTGCTTGCCGCATCGGAATATTTCAGTGCGTTGTCCATGAGGATTCCCACAAGCCGTGAAATCTTGTTTTCGTCGCAGCTGAATATGATGTTTTCCTCGATGTCCTGCCGCAGAGTTTTTCCGCTTTCGAAGAAAAGGCTTTCAAAATAAAGCAGTGATTGGGTGATCGTTCCGCTAATGTCGCAGAGCTTAAAGCCGCTTCGTTCTGAGCGTGCCTCAAGCAGTTTTGAAAGATCAAGCAGTTCGGTGACGAGGGTCTGCATCTTTTTGACCTGTTCTTTTATGCAGTCCGTCCAGCGATCGCTGCCTTTTTTTGCGCTGATGATGTCAATAGTTGCGGATATAACGGTGATAGGTGTTTTCAGTTCATGGCTTGCATTGGAGATGAATTGCTTCTGGCGCTCCATATTCTCCGCGACAGGCTTGATTACGAAGCCCGAGACTATTACGATAAGCACAGTCAGAATCAGCCAGATCATTCCGCCTACGAGCAGTGAAATCCGCAGCAGGTTGCCGTTTGCGGTGTCGGTGAAGCTGTCGTTGACGAAGATTATCACTTTAAGTCCGTCGGTTTCGCGTACAGTGTAGCTGTAGACCGTGCCGTCTTTTTTGATTTTGCCGGTTTCTCTGTCCGAGCCGAGTGCGCGTGCAGCATAATCCCTTGCATCGCCGTTGCTGACCGGACTCATGAGATTGCCGTCGTTTACCGATATAAGCTGATTCTGCGAATCAGTGATAAGATAAAACGCGCCCGTGGTGTTTAGAGCCTCGGGGATATTTTTATCAAAAATATCCGAAAAGGTTATATGCGAAACGAGCGGCTGGGACGACGAGGAAATAGTGCGGCTTTCCTTATAGTGAATTTCAATGCTGTCGATATCCAGTGAAATATCCTCGTCTGTGCCGAAGGGGACATTGCTGGAGTTTTTCCACCAAACTACCGAGACGAGAAAATAGTCGCTGACAATCTGTGATTCGTCGATAGACAGGGTATTGATTCCGCATTTTATGTTGTTGTAATCGGTGAAATCAATGGAAACGTTGGAAGTATCACGGTTGAAGGTGTAGTCCTTATAGACCATCTCGGGGCTTGCTCCGCCCGTATCGGCTTCAAACATCAGACCTCCGCCAGCGCTGTACCAGATTGCGGGATTTTTGCTTTCGATGTGTCCGTATACGGTGATATTGGCTATATCGCGGACATTTCTTGGAATAATATAGTCACCGTTGTCGGTTTTTGCCGCTTCGCTGAGCGAGAAATATTCGGTGTTCGGCTGATTGACATGAGTAACTGCTGCCTGACCGATTATGCTTTCGAGCATATTTTCTTCGCTGCGGTATGTTATGCGCATAAGCAGATTCAGAATGAAAATCATAAGCAGGATTACAGCAAAAACGATAGTCGAGGCGGTAAGGATATATTTATTCCGTAGTCTGCGCAGTGAGCTGTTCATTCGTTTTCACCCAGCGCATAGCCTATTCCTCTGACTGATTTGATGACCGTATTTGATTTGAGCGCGGTGAGCTTTTTGCGCAGGAATGATATGTAAACATCTGTTGAGTTATACTCAATATCCGATTCAAAGCCCCATATTTTTGAGATGCAGTAATCTCTCTTGACAACTGAATCCTTGCTGAGCATAAGGATCTCCATCAGCTGAAATTCCTTCGCGCTGAGCTTTATGCCTTTTTCACCTTTTTTTAGCATATGGTGAGTTCGGTCAAGCTCAATATCGCCGAAGCGGAGAGTCTCGTCGACATATTCCATTGTATTCCGCCGCGAGAGCGCCCATACGCGTGCGATAAGCTCCTCGGAGACAAAAGGCTTGGTCATATAGTCGTCCGCTCCCGATTTGAAGCCGGTAAGCTTATCCTCGGTTTCGGATTTTGCGGTGAGCAGAAGCACGGCAGAGGTGATTCCGTTTTTGCGTATTTCGCGGAGAACCTCGATGCCGTTCATTTTCGGCAGTGTAATGTCGAGGATAATGATGTCGTAAATACCGCTCAGGGCGTTATCAAGACCGTCCGTGCCGTTATACGCGGTATCTACAAGAAAACCCTCGCAGACGAGAAGCTCCTTTAACGCCATGGAAAGGTTTTTTTCGTCCTCTATAATAAGAACTTTCATATTCTGACCTCCGGTGAATTGATTTCATTTGAATTCTCTGTATGTTATTATAACATATTTTTTCAGATTTGTCAGTAATTTTTTCATTTTTTTCTCGTTTTTGTACAAAAAAGAGACAGCACCGCAGAGAGGATGGTGAATTCTGAAAATATATGTCGGAAAAAATCCCGGAAATCTATTGACAAACCTCTTTATGTGTGATATTATATAGCTGTAATACTTGATATAGTACACTTGCTACAGAATTGTTTACTCTCTACATCGGCTGCATAAAGATCCGCCGGACCGTTTACCGGAATATGCTCAGTCAAAAAAACCACTGAAAGAAAGGAGCGGCAATGTTTTCAATAGACTTAACAAGCAGAGTCCCGATTTATGAGCAGATATACAAGAAAATTATCGAGCTTATCATCAAGGGAACTCTGCACGAAAACGATCAGATTCCCAGCGTCCGGAATCTCGCCAAGGACACGGGAGTCAACCCGAATACCGTTGCCAAGGCTTATCAGGAGCTTGAGCGAAACGGAATTATTTATTCTCTCCAGGGCAGAGGAAGCTTCATTGCACGTCCCGACCCGAAAATATTCAATTCAGCCGTACTTGCCGATTTCGACAGAGCGGTGCATGACGCATTGGGCAGAGGAATTACCGCCGAAGCTCTTAAAACACGGATAGACGATATTAATGACAACGAAAAGAAAGGCGGTTAACCTATGATCGAACTTATAAATACCAGTAAAAAATTTGACAGCTTTACCGCTCTCGACGGTGCAAATCTGAAAATCGAAACGGGTACGGCATTCGGACTTCTCGGCTCCAACGGAGCAGGAAAATCTACCATATTAAGGCTTCTTACGGGAATTTACCGTCCCGACAGCGGCGAGGTACTGATTGACGGAAAGCCTGTCTATGACGATGCTCAGCTGAAAGAGCGCATTTTCTTTATAAACGATGAGACAATTCAATACACCTCATATACTCTGGAAAAGCTGAAAAACTACTACAAAAGCTATTATTCCACGTTCTCCGAGGAGGTTTTCGAGAACCTTCGGAAAAAAGTGAATCTGCCGCTGGATAAGAAAATCGGCGATTTCTCAAAGGGAATGAAGAGGCAGGCAATTGTGATCATCGGACTCGCCTGCCGTACTGATTACCTTTTCCTCGACGAGGCTTTCGACGGACTTGACCCGACTATGCGGATTATCGTCAAGAAAATGCTGATTGACGCAATGATAGACCGCAATTTAACGACGGTCATCTCTTCTCACAATCTGAAAGAGATCAACGAGGTCTGTGATACGGCGGCTTTGCTCCATGAGGGGAAAATAGTATTCTCACGCGAAATTGACAGCGTCAAGAGCAGTGTCCACAAGGTTCAGGCTGTATTCGGCGGCGACGGCGAAAACGGGAACAAGACCTACACCCGCGAGGAAATTGAGCGGACGGGACTTGAGGTGCTGCACTTCGAGCTAAGCGGAAGTATTCACTACATCATCGCAAAGGGCGATGAGGAGACGATACGTGCCGCGTTCGCTCCGAAAAAGCCCCTGCTTCTTGAGGTGATCCCGCTTACACTTGAAGAAATATTTATCTATGAACTGGAGGTGCTCGGCTATGACAGCAGTGACATCAACAAGTAAAAAAAGCCGTTTCGGAGTGCGGTTCAGAACCAATTTCAGTGAGCAGCGGCGTTATCTGATAATCAATTCGGTGCTGAGCCTGCTGGGACTGCCTCTCATCGTGCTTATGGGACTTTTCCTCTCTGCCGACGATCCCGATTATGATACCTGCGAGCCGCTTATGTCGGTTGGCGTATTTGCTTTCTGCATTGCGATTCTTTCGGGTATCTTCATTGCGCGGAACAGTTTTAAATATCTTTACCGGAAATCCCTTGCAGATATGAACTACTCTCTCCCTCTGACCTCGAAACAGCGCTTTTTCGCCGATTTTCTTTCGGGAATTGTTTCTTATATTGCACCAATTGCAATTTCCGCTGTTCTGAGCTTTATCATGCTCCTTGTCGGGGCTGAGTTCGTGTCCTTTGACAGAGACGGTTTTTTTGATTTAATGCCATATATGCTCACCGCCGCATTTATTATACTCCTCGGAATGATTCTCTACTATGCAACTGTTGTTTTCGCGGTTGTTTGCTGCGGAAGAGCTTTTGAATCAACTTTCGGAGCGGTTGCGGCTGTGATTATGGTTCCGCTGCTGATATATTTTGTTTCGCTGCTTATCGTCCTGTCTGCGGACTACGGTATGGATGAAACAATAGTTTTCTATAATCCGTTGTTTACTTCCACAAGTCCCGTTGGAATGGCGGTATTTCTGGTAAGTTTTATGGAAGATGCAGACTATACCGATTATAATGGCAGTGCCGAACTGTGGAGCGGCTTCGTACGCTGGCTTATTCCGTCGCTTATTGTAATTGCGGCGTTCATTATCGGTGCATTCCTGCTCTACAGCCGCCGCAAGGCAGAGGACGTTTCAAAGCCATACCCTTACAAATGGTTCTACTATATTATTACCTCAATAGGAATATTTGTTCTGCTTTCGCTGTTTGTTGAGTTTAACACGGCTGTTGAGGCAGGAATTCTCATCTGTGCAGTGATTTATTTCATTATTGAGGTCATCTCCAACCGCGGTTTCAAGAAGCTGTGGCTTTCGGCAATTCGCTTTGCGGCTTCGGTGGCAGCAGTTTTTGCGATTGTTAATCTCTGCAAGTATACTGACGGCTTCGGAATGACAGAATATGTTCCTTCGGCATCTTCGGTTTCAAGCGTGAGAATTGATACATCCTCCAGAAATTATGATATGATGTATATCGACTATCAGTGTTTCGACGACAGAGAAGTTATTGAAGAGGTTGTTTCCGCTCATAAGACAATTGTTGACCACCGGAAAAGCGGTACATATCCCGGAACTAAGAATGAGCCGTCGTGGGGTATTGCCGTTATGGAAGATAATGAAATGTTTATCAAGTATTACAAGAAAAACGGAACCATTACCGTAAGGCAATACAGCATATGCGAGAGTGAAATCGCAGGACTCAAAAAGGCAATCACTCTCAGCGACAATTATGCTGACAAGTCCGCAGGCGTAATACGCAGTTACTGGGAAAGAACAGAATCCGATTACGACCGTGACATTGGTAATTTCGATGTTTATGATATCTTTGGTAATATGTACAGTTGTTCAATGAGTAAATCCGAGAACGACAGGCTTGCAGAAATCTATGCTGCCGATATGAAAACACTTACCCCCGAGCAGTATGACGATGGCGATATTATCGGATATATCTGTTATCGGCTGCCGGTTTACCGCTCGTTTGAAAATACGATCGGATTTATTGAAGAGCGTCAGCCGGGCTGCTTCGACGTGGACGCAGTGAATATTTTCAATAATGCAGGCAAGATTCTGGTATGCAGCGATGTTTATTCATGTTATGTAGATTACGGCTCAGAATCCGACAATTTATATGATGACACATATGACGCTGATAATGTACACTGGTATTCCGATACGCTGAATTACACATCACGCGGAAGACTCGGTTACTACGAAACCGGCTTTATTCCGCATTATAACACACCCGATCCTGACTTTGCCGAAAATCTTATAGATCTTATGGAACGCGCCGTTGAGGCAGGCAGACCGGTTGCGGTCAATACAGAGGTTTCCGGCGTTCTGCTGATTGACGGCTATCCGCTGTTTTTCCCGAAATCGGAAAAAAATGACGAGCTTGTTGCAGAGCTTGAAGAATTTGGATTCGGCATGGAAAAGGAACTTGTATTAACAGGCTGAACAAAAGAAGATAAAGATATATTAACGGCGGACGAATTACTTCGTCCGTCGGTTTTTATCCGGCAGTCATACGGTTGACAATTATATGATAGAATGTTATAATACAGGTAACCTCCAAGAATTCCATGTTTTTGAAATCTGAAAGTATAAAAGGCGGATTCTGTGGGACTTCGCTCCACACCCCACCTCTAAAAACAAGGTTTTAAGAGGTTTCCTACAGTAAAATGGGTCGGTGCTGTCAATCAGAACCTGTTTTCATAAGAAATGTGTGTGGGTTTTCGGACATATTTTGTTGCAGACAAGGCAAAAATCCGCCGGAAAGATGTGCGCATTTGCTTGTGAAGACAGGTTCTTACACAGAATACGGCGGTATATCCCCTGGCAAAATATACAAAGTGTAATATATAATGGAGATGACATACAATGAATACGATAGACATAAAAAAAATTAATGAAATTGCATTGAACGGCGGCAGTGAATTCGTAAGGCGGACCAACGAGGCATATTACTGCCGCCTGCTTGAAATTGCGGACGACATTGCCGCAAACAGACATAAGCGTCCGATAATACTGCTGTCCGGACCTTCGGGCTCGGGAAAAACAACATCCGCGCTGATGATTGAAAAAATCCTTGACGAGCGAGGAATCGAAACACACACGCTGTCGATGGATAACTATTTTAAACCGTTCACCGACGAAGAAAGGCGGCTTTTCGCCGAGGGCAAAATCGACCTTGAAACCCCCGCACGCATGGATTCGGAGCTGCTTGAAGCTCAGCTAACGGCTATTGAGCAGTGCGAGCCTGTACATCTGCCGATTTACGACTTCAAGGAGTCGTCACGCAGCTTCCGACCCGAGGAGTTTCTTCGCAGACCGGGTGAACTTGTAATCCTCGAGGGTATACACAGCCTTAATCCGTCAGTGGTAACCATACCCGAGGAAAAAACCGCAGGAATTTATGTAAGCGTCCGCACCCGTGTTACAATGGACGGAAAGACGCTGCATCCCTCAAAAATTCGTCTTATGCGCCGTCTTATGCGTGACAGTATATTCCGCAAGCGTTCCTTTGCCGAGACGATAAAAATGTTCAGAAGCGTCGAGGAGGGCGAAAATAAATATATCATGCCCTATAAGCACCGCTCTGTGTATGATGTGGATACCTTTATGGCTTATGAGCTGTGCGCGTATAAGCCGGTTCTGATGAGCGGTCTCCTCCCGATTCGTGATAACGGACTGATTTCCGATGCGGTTGAATTCCTTGAAGCGGTGAGCGGAATCGATGCCGCCGATGTTACTCCGGATTCGCTGATTTGCGAGTTTATCGGCAACGGACAATTCAACAAATAGGTGAATTACTATGGTGAAAAGACTTCTGGCTGAGTGTTTCGGAAGGTGATGTTGAGTCGGGCGGCTTGAGCGCGACGATGAATTCTGCATTATTCCACGGGTATATCCGGCTTTCATGAGGACTATATTAAAAGCATTTTCGGACTCGGAGCAGAGCGTGAGGAATGTGGTGATACCGGTATGGGTATGATTCTGCTTGCCTGTAGCGCCGGCCCATGACAGCCTTTTGTCAAGGAAGTGACGGTCAAGACAGGTTCTTGATATTCAGAAAAGACCTCTCACGTCCTCAAAAGTGAGCTTGGGGTGAAGAGCAAGGTTTATTCCGAAAGCTATGAGCTGTGAGGCGCGTTCGGTGAGACGGTCGATATCACGGGGAGTTACCATCATATTGGGAATATCGCGGTTCAGCTCAGTGCCGGTGAGACTGCGGACGATCGTATGCATATCGACTACGGTAGGGACTCCGACGGCAATAACGGGGATTCCGAACTGATTTTCAGAAAGCTCGCGGCGAGTGTTTGAAACGCCGCTGCCCGGAGAAATACCGCTGTCAGAGAGCTGGATCGTCGTACCGAGGCGGCTTGTGTCCGAGCAGGCAAGCGCATCAACAGCGATAATGCCGTTCGGCTTCAGCTCCCGGCAGATTGCGCGGACAATCTCGGCAGTTTCGATGCCTGTCTGTCCGAGGACTCCTCCTGCAAAAACGCTGACGCGGCGGAGCGAGGTGAGGAATTTCTCCTCATCGCTGTCAAGCTCGTCGCGGAGATGACGCGTGGCAAGGACTTTAGCAGCAGCCTGAGGGCCGAGAGCATCGGGAGTAATATCGTTATTGCCAAGCCCCACAACGAGAATTTCTCCGTCGGGAATAAGCCGGCTGAGCTCCTGAGCAAGTTCTTCGGTCATAAGCTCGTAATCGTCGCAGTAGCGGCTTAAACTGTTTCCCTCAAGTGTGATGTAGCGTCCTTTTCCCTTGCCGATCGTGTCAAGGTGAGAGTCGTCGTCGATGACAATTTCCGTAATGGTGAAAGCCTTTCCGCGGGTGGTGCGGTGGACTCCTTTTTCGTCCTCGATCGACCCGGAAAGCCGTTCAACGGCGAGGTCTGTTCTTATATCCATAAATACCTCCATAATTTTTGTGCACATTGCAATAAATACCGTGAAAAGCATGATATAAAATTTCCGTTTTGCCTATTGAAATATTTCTCGGAAAATGGTAAAATTATTATTGTCTCAGTGCAGGTGTGCGTTGCATCTGCGAATGTATACAACCCATGTATACTTTATTATTTGTAAATCGCAGCCGATTATACAAACAGACTGCGCTTATTCCAAGGAGGTGTAATAAATGCCGAATATTAAATCCGCTAAGAAGAGAGTTAAGGTTAATGCAACTAAGGCTGCTGCCAATAAGGCAAGAAAGTCAAACCTCAAGACTATCCTCAAGAAGGCCGACCTTGCCTGCGCAGAAAATGCAGCAAACAAGGAAGAGGCAATCAAGGTTGCTATCAAGAGAGTTGACCAGGCTTGTGCCAAGGGTCTTATGCACAAGAATGCCGCAGCAAGAAAGAAGTCTCAGCTCGCTAAGAAGCTCAATGCTGCAGGCTGATTTAGGTTTTTAAATACAGCATAAATTTGCTCCCCTGTGAGAATTTTCACGGGGGAGTTTTTTTCTGTTTTTTTGAATTGTCAGAGCTTGCTCAGTATCCGGGTATGTGCAGATTTCCGAGAGAATTTTTAACGCAGAAAACGGCAGAATTCACTGAAAAGATGTGAGTGAACAGACTCTCAGACAAGATTGTTTTTCACAGCATAGACGGCGAGCTGAGTCCGGTCTTTGAGTCCGAGCTTTTCAAGCATACGTGAGATGTTGTTGCGGACTGTGCCCTCGGCGAGAAAGAGCCGGGCAGAGATCTCCTTATTGTCGCAGCCGTCGGTAATAAGGCGGATTATGTCAAGCTCGCGGGCAGTGAGGGTAACACCGTCCTGACGGCGATAGATGCCGCTGTCGGAGTTCTTTTCGCTGAAACGACGCTGAATAGCCGCTGCCGCACTACCCCCGAATACAGCCACACCCGAAGCCGCCGCCTTGACCGAGCCGATAACAGTTGCGTTGTCGGTTTCTTTCAGAAGATAGCCGTCAGCGCCGCCGGACATTGCCTTGGAAATATTCTCGTCATCATCAAAGGTTGTAAGAATAAGCACTTTGATGTCGGGGAAGACTTCCTTGATTTTACGCGTGCCGTATTCGCCGTCGTATACCGGCATCCGCATATCCATAAGCACCACGTCGGGCTGAAGCTTGGCAGCAAGGCGGTAAGCCTCGTCGCCGTCAGCCGCCAGTCCGACTATTTCGATATCGCTGTCAAGACTGAGAATCGCCTCCAGTCCCTGACGCAGTATTTTTATGTCGTCTGCAATTAAAACTCTGATCATTTTCTCACTCCCTGATAATATAGCATTTCAAAAAAATACCGCAGCACATATTTCTGAGCTGTCCTCCTCACCATACGGCAGTATGCTTTCGCCGTCCGACTTGCACTATGGGATTTGCTCTTGCCGTCTTGTGTCATGCTGTTTTACTGGATTGCTATAGGAAATTTCATAACCGTTGTAAATCCACAGCCCTCAGAGGATCGGAATTCAATGCTTCCGCCGATTTTTTCGGTTCTTTCCCTCATGCCCCTCAGACCGTTGCCGTCGGAAATGTTGTTGCATCCCTTGCCGTTATCCATTATGTAAACCTCTGCCGACGAATCGCGGAGCTTGACGATAATATCCATACGCGACGCTCCCGAATATTTGAGTGCGTTTGTGATAGTTTCGCGTGTGTTTTCATAAATCGTGTTGGAGCAGAAAGAGTATCGCTGACTGTCCTCTCCCTGAATGCAGAGAGCAGTCTCCATTCCTCTGACGGAATCGGCAAGCTGACGCAGACCGTCGGTAATAAGCGAAATTTCTGATTTTTTTCTGAGATTGTTAATCGAAAGTCTCAGCTGAGCAATACCCTGACTTGAAAGCTCCTGTGCTTCCTCTGAATATTCGGCTGCCTTTCCGGGATTGCCGCTGTCCAGCGATACCGAAATCAGCCGCGCGAGGGAATTAATCATCGTGAGAGTATGCCCGGCGGTATCGTGAACCTCCTGTGCAATACGGTTGCGCTCGCTCTCAATGGCAAGCTGCTCCTTGACCGATGAAAGCTCCTGTTCGCGGAGAATTTCGTCGTAATAGCGCGTAATATCGGATACGACAAAGGTTACTGCGAGTGTATTTCCGTTTTTTCCGAGAATCCGGTATTGTCGTATTCTGAGCCGCCTTGAATCCATGACAAGCTCGGTTTCGATGAACGAACCCGGTGCAGAGAGCTTTTCAGCGTGCTCTGTGCCGAGAATCATATAGAAGTCGGCAAGCTCGATTTCCTCTGAAATCCCGAAAAAGCTCCGCATAGCCGAACTTGAATAGGTCATTGAACCGTTTGTTCCGAATACTGCAACTCCGTCGGAAATTACATCGAGAGCCTTGTCAAATGCAAGCTCATTTACGTTGAGAAAGCCGTATCGGTTCGTAGCGAGGAGGAGAAAAATGCTCGACATAGAGAACGCGAGAGGGGTTACGTCGTAGCGAGTGGAGATAACTCCGATAAGGCTTAGAATATTGGAAATCAGCGGAATAACCGCCGAAAGAATAAGCAGAGCCGTAATTTTACGATGATTTGCGCCGCGTCGGATATTTGCACAGAGTATGACTGTTCCCGAAATTATACAGGCATAGATAAACAGGATATTTGCGTAAAACAGTATTCCGTGTTCCACTGACGGAAGGCTGAATCCGGTATAGAAAAGTCCGTGGAGCGGATTGGTCAGCGACGCCGTCCACATTGCTGCAGAAAACAGGAAAATGCAAGCTTTCAGCCATTTCGGAAGTATGACACCGGCTGTGCTGCAGGCAAAAAGCAGCCAAGACGCGCCGATAAAGCAGATGCCTGTGTTGCCGATACAATATGACAGAAAAAGCTGTCTGCTGTTGACGGATTCAAGTATCAGAAGCTGAGAGACCGACCATATATTGAGAAAAAACTGGCACGCGACAAACGTGAACATCTGTCTGCTTCGCTGTCCCCTTGCAAGGATCCAAAGGATCTCGGCGGTCATTGAGATGATTGAAAAAATATATACAGCCGACAACACTTTCATCAGATCACTTCCCTGAATAATATAATCATCTGTGTAAAATAATTCGGGCGAACACAGTTCACCCGAATAATTAAAGAATCGCTGATTTAGATCCGGCGCACAGCCTTTGCAGTAAGATTTTCATGCTGTCTGCACTCTCCTGCGGGATAAAATGCACACAGACCCCTCAGATGTTTTTGGTTTTATAGAGAAGCCAGACCAGCTCTACAACCCCGAGAACGATAAACCACAACATTGTTTTCATCTGAGGCTTTTTTACCTTAAAACGGGTAATAAAAGCGATTGCTATGAGAAACAGGAACACTTCGTAAACAATGGGGAAGCTGTCCGCGCCGATTTCGCGGCGGAAGCTGTAAAGCACGGGAAAAATCAAAGCCACGCTGGTGACCGGAAGTCCCTCATAGACCTTGCGGACCTCGCTGGTTTGCTTCTGACGTTCTTCCTCGGCGACGTTGAAGTATGCGAGCCTTATTACGGCGCAAAGCGGAAACATTACCAGCACGGGAATGTCAATCCAGTCGTTCATGCCCACGGAATAGCCGATAATCGACGGAAGTACTCCGAAGCAGATCACGTCGCAGAGCGAATCTATCTGAATGCCGAAATTTTTTTCGGCGTCCGTACGGTTTTTCTTAGTTCGTGCAATTTTCCCGTCGAACATATCGCAAAGTCCCGACACCATGAGACAGATTATCGCATATTCGGGGTGAGAGCCGGAGCAGCCGACTCCCGACGCGAGAAACATTCCGATAACCGACGAAACAAGGCTCATGTAGGTCAGAATTACGGTATAATTATAGTAACCAATCATTAAAAAATCTCCAGTATCTTATATATGAAAGCCGTTCAAAGCAGCGTGATAATGCAGTAATCTGCGCCCGGCATTTAATCATACCGGTTTTACGGATTTTATCGGGTAATTTGTTTTTTTGAGAGTATTTTTATGCTTTT
Source organism: Oscillospiraceae bacterium (assembly GCA_029007035.1). Taxonomy (GTDB): domain Bacteria; phylum Bacillota; class Clostridia; order Oscillospirales; family Ruminococcaceae; genus Ruminococcus. Next base: position 49,503 of record JAQXHC010000005.1, on the reverse strand, counting down.
TTAGCGCGCGGACGTCCGCGTTTTGCAGCAGGCTTTTCAGCTGTTGTTTTGCTGCTTTTTTGTGCCGGAGCTTTCGCTGATTTTGCCTTGGTTCCCTTTTCGCGGTTGGCTCTCATGCGGTCGGCGCGTGCCTTTTTGTCCTCAAGCTTTTTATACGCTTCGTCATAAAAATATTCCTGAGAGTTGAGCAGAGTTTCGCCCTCAGCTGCGGCGGCACGAACATATTCGCCGTCGCTGCCCATTATACGCGCTTTAACGTTGTCTTTCATGAGTACTGCGAACATATCGCTGAGACGCTTTTTGAGCTTTTCATCAAGAATCGGCGCGGCAACTTCAACTCTGCGTATAGTATTTCTTGTCATATAATCGGCGGAGCTTATGTAGATTTTGCGGCTTTTCAGGTCGCTGCCGAAGATGTAGATACGGCTGTGTTCGAGGAATCGTCCTACTATGCTGCGGACTGTGATATTTTCGGTATAGCCCTCGACTCCTGCAATAAGGCAGCAGATACCTCTGACTACGAGGTCGATTTTCACACCTGCCTGCGATGCTTCAACGAGCTTCATGATGATAGGCTTATCGGAAAGAGAATTGATTTTTGCAGCAATATAGCCTTTTCCGCCGTTTCTGGCAATTTCTATCTGCTCGTCCATCATGGAAAGGATAGGGTCTCTCATGCAGAGCGGAGCAACGAGCAGGCGGTTAGTTTCCTGAACGAAGCTGTCGGTTTCAAGACAGTCGAAAACCTTTTCCGCATCGGCTGCGATTTCCCGGTCAGCCGTCATAAGTGTAAGGTCGGTATACAGACGCGAGGTCTTTTCGTTATAGTTGCCTGTTCCGATCTGGGTAACGTAATCGAAGCTGCCTCCTGCCGCCTTTCTCTTGATGAGCAAGAGCTTGGAATGTGCCTTGAAATTTTTCGGACCGTAGATTACGCGCACTCCCGAACGCTGGAGGACTTTTGACCATTCGATGTTGTTTGCCTCGTCGAAGCGTGCTCTCAGCTCTATCATAACAAGCACGTCCTTGCCGTTATCAGCGGCGGAGCACAGAGCGTCGATCACTCTGCTGTTGCGCGCAAGGCGATATAGGGTAATCTTGATCGAGGTGACCTTGGGGTCTGCCGCCGACTCTCTCAGCAGGCGGATAAAGGATGAGTCGATAGACTCAAAGGGATAGCTGAGCAGGATATCCTTTGCTTTAACCTGCGAGAAAACGGAGCGTGTATCCACAAGCGCTGAGGATTTCTGAGGTATACGGGGAGTATATTTAAGCTCGGGAATATCAAGTTCTTCAAGACTGAAAAGATATGAAAGGTCGAGAGGAATTCTTGAAACAAATACCCGTTCGTTTTTGAGCTTCAGCTTTTTGCATATGTAATCGAGGGCGCTGCGGCTGAATTCATCGGATATTTCAAGCCTTACGGGAGCAAGCTTTGTACGTTTAACAACAAGCTCCTCCATGCGGTCGCGGAACTCGGAATCTCTGCCGGATACCATAATATCGGCATTCCGGGTGACACGCATGATAACTCTGTCCGTAACCTTATAGCCCTTGAACAGCAGGTGTGCGAAGTGGAGAACGACCTCCTCCTCAAGAATAAAGCGTTTTCCTCCCGCACCGAGGGGAATTATCCTCTCGCTGTGTTCGTGGTGAACCGGGATTATACCTACTGTAATATCATTTTTCTTGGTCTGGAGCTGAACCACGGCATAAAGCTCCTTATTTTTAAGGAACGGGAAAGGCAGAGCGTCATTGACCACGAGTCCCGAGATAAACGGCTTCAGCTCGCGCTTGAAATAGAGTTCAAGAAACGTCATTTCCTCCTTGGTAGCGGTAGAGAACGAAACGTGTTCAAAGCCGTAGGGGGCAAGCTCGCGCATCGTAGAGAAGTATGCGTCCTCAACCTGCGGACGGAGACGTTTTACCTGCGTAAAAATCGCGTCAAGCTGCTCGGTTGGCGTCATTTTTGTTTTACCGTCGCGCTTGTTTTTATTGATTTTTTCCTCATCGGTCAGCGAACCGACGCGCACCATGAAAAATTCGTCCATGTTGCTCTGATAAATCGAGGAAAAAGTGAGTCTTTCAAGCAGCGGCACATTCGGGTCAGCCGCCTCTTCCAGCACCCTCTTGTTGAATTTCAGCCATGAGAGTTCCCGGTTAGCAAGGTATTCCATAAAAACCTCCGAATTATATAACGTTTTGTTTATGGCGATCTCTAAAAGCCCCTGTTTTTGAAATCCAAAAAGTATAAAAGGTGGATCCTGCGGGACTTTGTCCCACACCTCCACCTCTAAAAACAAGTTTTCAGAGGCTCATTTATGTCATTTTTTTACACATATTATCACATTTTATCACTTTAATTATACATCTTATTTACAATTATGTCAAGCTTTATTTTCCGCAATGTGCGGCATCGGTACAGCGGTTTATCGGGTTTGAAATCTTTGCGTAGGATTCTGTGCGGCAAAGTTGAAAAGTATGTGAAATTTATTGCAATATCCGCGGAATCGTGATATAATGAAAATAATAATATCGCATCGTAACAGAGGAGAATACATAAAATGTTTGACTATAAAAAAGCAGCGGCATTTGCGATGAGCGTAATAATAAGTGCTTCGGCGGCAATGCCGTTGAGCCTGCCGGTCTTTGCCGACAACGAGGAATCGGTCACTGACAGTTATGCAGAATCAGTTTTCGGCGAGGGAACGGTTATCGAGGGTTCCGGGGACGGGACTGAATCACCGGAAGATGACGATGATCTCATTTATTCAGGAGATTTCGGTTACTCGCTCACCATCGGCGGAACTGCATCGATCGGTGCATACAAGGGAAGCGGTGCGGTTGTTGAAATTCCTGCTGAAATCGATGGAATTCCCGTTTCGGAAATTGACAGCAACGCTTTTGTGCTGGACGGGACGGTAACCTCCATTACTATACCCGCAAGCGTGGACTATATTTCCGGGAACAACCCGTTCCGTGCGGCTTCTGCTCTTAAAGAAATAAACGCAGATCCGGGAAATATATCCTATTGCTCCGAAGACGGAATTCTTTACAACAAGGATAAAACCGAGCTGAAATGCTATCCCGCAGCTAAATCGGGAAGCACGTTCACAGTTCCCGATACCGTTGAAATTATCGGCGTTGCGGCATTTTCGGGATGTCAGCTTACGGAAATCAAGCTTTCTTCCGCCCTTACAGAGACGCAAAGACACTCGTTTTCGGAATGCAGCGGACTAACATCAATCGATTTCAGCGGCACAAAGGTCGAGGATATTCAGACCATGAGCTTTGCGGAATGCGAAAATCTCAGCCGTATCACGTTCCCCGCGACGCTGACTCAGATCGGGGCAGGCGCATTTGTAAGCTGCCATTCACTTGAGGATATCGAGCTGCCGGACGGACTGCTCAGCATCGGTCAGAATGCCTTTGCGGATACAGCTCTTATGAAAGCGGAAATTCCTTCTTCTGTCCAGAACATCGGCTACTGTGCGTTCGGCTATGACGCGGGGCTTCAGCCTATTGAGGACTTCCGTATCATAGGCGAAACAGGCTCGGCGGCTCAGGTCTATGCCACCGATTCCGACGAGGAATACGATTATTATAACAATTTCACGTTCATGACTCCCGAGCAGTCGGAGTCATATGCTGAATATGAATCTCTTGACGTTAAGGAAAGCGGAAACTATATGTATGCCGAAGTGGACGGAGAGGCTGTTATAACGGCATATAACGGTGCTGAGCTGACCATTGAGGTTCCGTCGGAAATCGAGGGACTCAGAGTTACAAGAATTTTCAAATCGGCATTTTACAGCAATCAGGCGGAGAAAATCATTCTTCCCGAAACCATAAAAACTATCGATGAACTGGCATTCCTCGCCTGCACGTATGTCAAGGAAATCACAATCCCCGCCGGAATTGAGACTATCGGAGATGAAGCTTTCGAGGACTGCGTTTCCCTTGAAAAAATCACAATCGGAGGAACCTGCAGGGAGATCGGCTTTGAGCCGTTCTACGGATGCGGAAGTCTTAAAGAAATTGTCGTGACCGACGGCAGCGGCGGCGATGTAAGCTCTCAGGACGGAGTTCTCTTTAACGGCGATAAATCGGTGATTTTAGCCTATCCTCCGGCAAAGGAGACAAAAAAATACAAAGTTCCCTCCTCTGTCAGGGAGATCAGATTGTTCTCGTTTGTGAACTGCAAAAAACTTGAATCCGTTGATTTATCGGGAGTCGAGTCGATCGGCGACAGTGCGTTTGAGAACTGTACGTCGCTGAAAAGTGTCAAGCTTTCAAAGAGTCTGAAAACAGTCGGAAATTACGCGTTTTACGGCTGCACATCGCTCATGAAGGTGCGTGTATACAGCGAAACCGATTCCATAGGCGATCAGGCATTCGGATTTTTCTACAACACAAGTCCCGAACCGGAGGAAACGACCAATATTCTCGGTCAGACCACGACTCAGAGCGAGGACGAAATAACCCCGAAAGACGATCTTATAAAGGGCTTTAAATTATATGCGGATAAGGATTCGCTTGCTGCGAAATACTGTGACGCTCATGGAGTGGAGCTTGTTACCGGGACAATCGGACTTTTCGGTGTAAACGTGGATATAGCTCTGTTTGCCGCAATAGGAGCAATAATAGCCGCAGCGATTATTGCGATTGCCGGATTTGCAGCCGGACGTTCCGTTAAGCGTAAAAAAGCTGAAAAGGCTGAGCAGAAGCGTAAGGAAGAATCCGCTGAAAAACGCAGAAAAGTCACTGAAAAAGGAGCGACGGATAAAGATGAAAATTAAGAGAATACTTTCGGCTGCTCTGGCTTTTGCGCTGTCAGCTTCGATAATGACCGTGCTTCCTGCTGCGGCTCTGACCGCGGGCAATGAGGGGGAGCTGACCGACGGCACATTCACCTATGAACTGAACGAAAATAACGAATACACGATTGTTGACGTCGATACCCAGTCGGTTTTCACAAAAGTTCCGGGAGTTGTAAACGGCTATTCCGTTGTAGCAATCGGAGATCAGGCGTTCGCGGACTGTACTTTTCTAACCGAGCTTACTCTTCCCGGCAGTATAAGGTCAATCGGCGACTATGCGTTCTCGTGCTGCAGCGGACTCAGAAAGGTTACGATCAATTCAAAAATTACCGAGCTTGGAGAGGGAGTTTTCAGCTCCTGCGTCAACCTGACGGAAATCGAGCTGCCCGACACTCTTGAATCCGTCGGAAATGCAGCATTTTACGACTGCGAAGCGCTCGAGACGATGAGTCTGCCGACGAGCGTTACGTCTATCGGCGAATATGCTTTTCAGAAATGTTATTCGCTCAGAGAGGTCAATATTCCTCCGAAAGTAAGTAATCTGCCAGATTCCGCGCTGATTGAATGTCCCTCTATCGAGAGCTTCAGTGTTGGCAATAATCCTAATTTCACCGTCAAGGACGATATGCTCCTCAACGGCGACGGAACCAAGCTTCTCCGTGCTGCTCCTGCAAAAATCAGCGGTTCGGTGTATATCGGCAGCAATGTTGAGGAAATCAGCGCAGGCGCGTTTGAATACTGCACCGGCATTACGAATCTTTTCCTTACATCGTCGGTGAAAACGATAGGCGACAGTGCGTTTTATTTCTGTACATCGCTTACTTCGGTAGATTTTGCCGAGGGACTTACGGACATAAATGCCGCGGCTTTTCAGAACTGTGAGAAGCTTGTGTCGGTATCTCTGCCGACTACCCTTGTGAATATAGGCGACGGAGCATTTTATAACTGCACCTCGCTTGAGCGTGCGATTATGTGCGAGGGAGTCAGAAATATCGGTAAATATGCGTTTTTTGGCTGTACATCGCTGAAAAAGATAATCATTCCCAAGAGCGTTGAAGCTCTGGGGGATTACTCGCTTGGATACATCGCAAATAACGGAGAGGCAGAAAAGCTTGACGGCTTCTCCATGAGCGTTTATTCGGACTCTGCTGCGGGAAAATACGCCAAAAAAAGCGGACTGGAATTTACCGTAGTTGATAAGAGCATTGCGGGAATGGCATTTATAATCATCGGAGCAGGCGTAGTCCTTGCGGCGGCTGTAATAGCAGTTGTTCTCATGAAAAGAGGAGGAAAAGGCAGTTCTGCAGCGGCGAAGAAGCTTGAGGAAGCCGAGGAGGAAAAGAATTATAAATCGATTCTGTCCGACAGCGATAATGAATAGGGAGGTTTTACCATGAGTATAAACAGCAATGAGGAAACAATAAACAACGCCGGTACTAAATCGGCAAAAATTTGCGCGGCGATAGACGCTCTCCGCAGTGAATCGACTTCTGAGAATCTCAGGGCAGTTATTGACGAGCTGAAAGATGCAGCATTGTTCATGCCGTCAGTTTTTGAATTTTCCGAACGCGACAGAGAAAGGGCGGAGCATCATACAAGCTCCAATAAGTTCCGCGCCTCCGACCCGTTTAAGGTCAGACCTGCGATTATGCGCGACGATTCCGGGAACAATTACATTCCCGTCTATACCGACAGGGCTCAGATTCCCGATAAAGACCGCCGCAGATTCACCTATGTGACTATCGGCTTTTCGCAGTGCTGCACAATGGCAAAGAATAACATCCATGCGCATAGTATCGTTGTGAATCCGTTTACGAGCAGATTTATTGTTCCCGACGAGACTGTAAATACAGTCGGTCAGTCTCCCGTTGGCAGCGAGGGACTGCGCAAGGGCTCGGCGGACAGCTTTTTCCCCATAAACGTTGATGCACAGCCTGTTGCCGATAAGGCGGCTGAATTTTTCAGGGGACGTCCCTCGGTTAAGAGAGCTGCCGCCTGCATAGCCAAAAAAGGAAAGGTTTCCAGCATTCTCATTGCCGCAGATATTGAGGGAGATGACCCGCGAACACTGTTCAAAGAGCTATTTGATATGGTCAGGGATCTTGCTCCCGGAGGAATGCGCGTTCATTTCACGATTCTTTCGAGTATTCAGAAACGTCTTGAGGAATCGGGAATCGTGCCTTTTTACACAACTGACTGAGTATATATAACAGACCTCCTCAGAAACTGAAAAAGCACTGTCTGACTTTGCACAACGAAAAAATCCTGCGTCATTCAGCGTTCCTTCAGTTTTCAAGGAGGTCTGATATTTCTGTTTCCCGGCTTATCTTTAACGGAGCGCCGGGAAATTTTTTTGTGTGGTATAGACAAATACGATAAAATGTGTTATAATAAAAATGATATATCAAAATAAGCCGTACAATGCGGCAGAAAGGAACTGAAATGCTTCATGAAAAGTCCTGCGGTGCAATAGTGTACCGCAAATTTCACGGAAATACCGAGATTCTTTTAATCAAGCATATAAACAGCGGACACTGGTCGTTTCCGAAAGGTCACGTTGAGGGCAGCGAAACCGAAATAGAGACCGCTCGCCGGGAAATTATGGAAGAAACGTCAATCGACGTAATAATCGACCCGACATTCCGCGAAACGGTAAGCTATTCGCCGAAAAAAGACACGATTAAGGTTGTCGTTTATTTTCTCGCAAAGGCGAAAAATGTCGATTTCATTCCGCAGGAAGATGAAATTTCCGAAATCAGATGGGTCGATATCGCCTATGCTTCGAGCATTCTCTCCTACGAGAATGACAGAAATATTGTTACAAAAGCGCGCGCCGCTATCAAAGATCACACGTCCTGACCGGATTCAGGGCAGTACCGCACAAATAACGGCTGTGTGTCTGTACAGCCGTAAATCATGCGGTATTGCTGTAAAATCCGAAATAAAATATGGAAAGAGGTATTTAACATGGACATCAAGGCAAAAATTGAAGAACTTACCGACAAGGTGAAAAACGATAAGGATTTTTCAAAGCAGTTCAAGGAAAATCCTGTGAAGGCTGTTGAGGGCGTTGTCGGGGTCGACCTGCCTGACGATAAGATCAAGTCGGTTGTCGACGGAATCAAGGCAAAAATCTCGGTTGATGATGTAAAAGATAAAATCAGCGGCCTGTTCGGCAAAAAGGACTGAGCTTTGCTCTGAGGCGTCACCGTAAACTTTACGGCTGACGCCTTTTCTGTATATGGATAAAAAAAACAAACGGCTGCACAGAGCAGCCGCGGACACAAGGAATATAAAATGAATTTAGAGGGGGAATTGGGGGGATTTTAATAATACTAATCCCATATCAACCTATTGAAGAATTTGCTGCTATCATTTCGTGGTTCTGCGTTGCCCGTCCTTGACAGGCGGCAGCCTGCCTGCGGTTGGTCGCCTTGACCCACAAAATGCTATCCGGCAACTTCTCTCAATAGAACGATAAGGGATTAGTATAAGAATACGCGCCTGAATCAAGGACGTATCCCTTATCCGTTTTTTATAATATCACCCTAATCTTAAAATATCCTTAAAATGTCGGTTATTTTCCGATAAAAATTCCTGACATCACAGTAAAGCCATAGGGCGGAATTTTAACTGTATGGCAGTCCGCCTCGCCGCGGACGCATCTGATGTCGTCGAAATACTGCGAAATCTCATCAATGCCTATGCAGACATCACCGCCGGAGCGGTTAACGAAGAAAATTGCGTCAACATCGCCCGTTCTCGTGAAGCCAATAACATTCTGGTCTTTATAGATGAAGTAGATTCTGCCGCTTTTCAATGCAGGGAGGGATTTTCTTGTCTCCGAAAGGAGTCTGACATATCCGATCAGCTCGGTATCCTCGCTGCCCCAGGGGTAGCAGCGGCGGTTGAACGGATCTTTGTAGCCCTGAAGTCCCGCCTCGTCACCGTAATAGATGCTCGGAACGCCGGGGAGGAAAAACTGCAGAGCCATTGCGGTTTTGAGCAGATTCTTTCCGCGGCTGTATTCGTCGGGTGTAAGATAACGTTCCGCCATCCAGTCCTTGCTTTTATCATCACAGCTCTCTCCGCCGAGACGGTTTATTGCGCGCTCAATATCGTGGGTCGAGACGAAATTCATCAATACGTCAATGCTTGGTTTGGGATAATTTTCGATAATGGTCATAACCGAATTTTCAAAATCATCGGGATTGCCTCCGCGGACATAATTGATAATTGCCTCGCGGAACGGGTAGTTCATAACGGAATCCAGCTGGTTTCCGAGGAGATAGCGCCGCTTGATGCCGTAGCTTTCCTTATTGGAAGCATCTTCCCAGACCTCTCCTATGATAACCTTGTCCTTATCGAATTTTTTAACGCTCTTTCGCAGGTTGATCAGGAACTGGTCGGGCAGCTCGTCAGCTACGTCGAGACGGAAGCCCGCTGCGCCCAGAGACAGCCAGTAATGCAGAACGCCCTCATCTCCGCAGATAAACTCGGTGTAGTCTGCGTTGTTTTCAGAGACATTGGGGAGAGTGTCGATACCCCACCATGCTTCGTAGTTATCGGGATAGTTTATAAAAGTATACCAGTCGTAATACGGACTTTCGGTAGAGTTATAAGCTCCGGGACCGGGATAGCGGTTGAATTTGTTGAAATAGATGCTGTCCGCTCCCGTATGTGAGAAAACACCGTCGAGAATCACTGAAATACCGTACTTCCGCGCCTCTGTACAAAGTCCGGCAAACTCCTCGTTCGTACCGAGCAGGGGATCGGCTTTCATGTAGTCGGCAGTATTGTAGCGGTGATTTTCATGAGACTCGAAAATCGGGTTGAGATATATGCAGGTCACTCCCAGCTCGCTGAGATACGGCAGTTTAGAGCGGATTCCCTCGAAATCGCCGCCAAAGTAGTCATTGTTCCATACGTGACCGTTCCGGTCGGGCTTATAGAAAGGAGTTCCGCCCCAGTCCCCGCGCAAAACGCGGTCAGAGGGAACATTATCATGCTCTTTGCCGCTTTTGCAGAAACGGTCCGGGAAAATCTGATACATAACTCCGCCTTTGAGGAAATCCGGGGTCTCATATTCCCTGCTGTAGACAGTGAGCTGGAACATATCGCCGCCGTCGATACTTCCCTCGTGGCAGTTGACTTTTTTAATATAGCGGCGGACTCCTCCGCAGGTGAATGAGAAGTAATAATAGTGAACGTCGCTGTAGCGCGCCTCATAATCGGTGGAATAAACCATGCAGTCATCTTCCTCGGCAATGCGCTTCATTGGGAGAAAACGCTCCTTGAAGCCTGTTCTGAAAAGCACCAGAACAGGCGGAAAATCAGGAACGACATCTTTGGGGAGTCTGATTGAAAAGCGGCAGGTCTCGTACTGCTTGAGAGCTCCGAAGATTGATTTGTATTTAAGGTCCCAGCTGTCATACAATGGTTTCATTATGTGAAAACTCCTTGAAAATGTAATGATATGATTACGCACAAATACCGTACAGAGTCATAGTGACCCTGTGCGGTATTGCTTTAATATATGCGTCTGAATTATCTGAGGTGCCAGATATTCTCGGCGTACTCTCTGACAGCACGGTCAGCAGAGAAAATTCCTGCGCCTGCGATGTTGTTCAGGGACATACGCGCCCACTTCATCTTATCGTTGTAGCACTCGGTTGAGTATCTCTGAGCCTGTCTGTAGGAATCGAAATCAGCAAGCACCATATATGGGTCGCGCTCCTTGAGCGAAGATGCGACATCGTTGAAGGTGCAGCCGTTTATGCCTGTGTACATACGATCGATGCAGTTTCTTATTATTTCGTTGTTATTGTAGTAATCGCCGGGGTTGTAGCCTCTTGCCTTGAGAGCATTTACCTCAGGCGTTGTCATACCGAAGATGATGATATTATCGTCACCGGCAGCGTCCTTGATTTCGATATTTGCACCGTCGAGCGTACCAAGGGTAACCGCACCGTTAAGCATGAGCTTCATATTGCCTGTACCCGAAGCCTCTGTTCCGGCAAGGGAGATCTGTTCGGATATATCGCTTGCAGGCATGAGGATTTCGGAAAGGGTAACACAGTAGTTCTCAAGGAATACAACCGAAAGCTTTTTGGAGATTTTGGGATTCTTTCTGATTTCCTCGGAAATAGCCCAGATCATTTTGATGATCTGTTTTGCAAGGTAATAGCCCGGAGCTGCCTTTGCTGCGAAAATATAGGTTTTCGGAGTGAAATCGGCATCGGGATTATTGAGCAGATAGCTGTAGTCGGCGAGGATATTCATAACATTGAGGTGCTGTCTCTTGTATTCGTGGAGACGTTTTACCTGAACGTCGAAAATGCTGTCGGGGTCGAGAACGATTTTGCTCTTGTTCTTGACGTATTTACAGAAACGTTCCTTGTTCTTTTTCTTGACGTCCATGAGCTTTTCGAGGAAAGCCTCATCGTTTTCGTATTTTTTAAGAGCCGAGAGGTTCGAGCCGTCCTTGATGAACTTGTCGCCGATAGTGCTACTGATGAGCGATGTAAGTTCGGGATTTGACTGATAAAGCCATCTTCTGTAGGCGATGCCGTTGGTGACGTTCTTGAACTTTTCGGGAGTATTGCAGAATTCGTCGTGGAAAACCGACTCCTTGATAATTTCGGAGTGGAGCTTTGAAACGCCGTTAACGCTGTGAGAAACCGCAACGCAGAGGGTAGCCATATGGATCTGATTATCCTTGATGATTGACATACGGGTTGTCTTTGCGCTGTCGTAGCCGTTTTTCTCCATAAGAGACTGGCAGTAGCGGTTGTTGATCTCAACGATAATAGAGAAAATTCTCGGGATAACGTGCTTAACGAGGTTAACGTCCCACTTTTCGAGAGCCTCTGCCATAACTGTGTGATTGGTGTAGGCAAAGGTGTGGATAACGATATTCCATGCCTTTTCCCATGTATATCCGCAGTCGTCGAGGAGAATTCTCATCAGCTCGGGGATTGCGAGAGTCGGGTGGGTATCGTTTATATGGATAGCGACCTTTTCGTGGAGGTTGTCGAGAGTTCCGTAAACATTCATGTGAGTATTTACGATGTCGCCGACTGAAGCTGCGCAGAGGAAATACTGCTGTCTCAGACGGAGCGACTTGCCCTCAAGGTGGTTGTCGTTCGGATAGAGAACCTTTGAAATTGCGTTGGCGATAGAGTTCTGAGCGAGTGCGCTTGCATAATCGCCCTTATTGAACATATTCATATCAAAGTTCGGAGCTTTCGCCGACCAAAGGCGGAGCACGGAAACTCCCTCCGAGTCGTATCCGGAAACATACATATCGTATGGTGTAGCCATAACGGTGCTGTAGTTTACGTGAGAGATGTGATGATACTGATTATCCCAGTATTCCTGAAGCTCGCCCTCAAAATGGATTTCGATAGACAGCTCGGGCTTGGGAACGAGCCATACCGAACCGCCGGGAAGCCAGTTATCCGGAAGCTCTGTCTGCCAGCCGTCCTCAAGCTTCTGACGGAAGATACCATACTCATAGAGGATAGAATGACCCATAGCGGGGAATCCCTCAGTTGCGAGAGCGTCGAGATAGCAGGCAGCAAGACGGCCGAGACCGCCGTTGCCGAGACCGGCATCAGGTTCATTTTCGTAAATCATATCAAGGTTTATGTCATAAGCCCTGAGCATATCGCGGATTCCGTCGGCAAGCTCGAGATTATAGATATTTGTTTTAAGGGAGCGGCCCATCAGGAATTCCATTGAAAGATAATAAATCTGTTTGCCGCCTGCCGAGTGAGTGTGGTTTATGAAGCTCTGTCTCTTTTTTTCAAGAATTGACACTACGATTGATGAAAGCACCTGATAAACCTGTTTATCGGAGGCTTCCTCCGGGGAAACGCTGTAGAGCGTCTGGAGCTTTTCGGGGAACTCTTTTTTTATCTGTTCCATAAGCTTGTCAGTTTTTTTAGATGTAGCCATAAGCTTCTCCATTCTCCGGCATCAATGGTTGTTGGAGCCGCCGCGTCAAGCCGGTATACACGGCAGCGGGTACGGCAGAGCCCGGTACATATGGCTCAGCCTCTTTTATCCACGTATACACGGCGCTTCGGGATATCCTTACAGAGCACCGTGTATACAGATATAAATGCAGTACATAACTGTATAAATTATACTATATTTCTCCTCTTTTTTCAATTGTATATTTTCACAAATATTTATACACAAAATCTACATTTCGTAGAAAACAGAGAAGAAAATGTTGTCGCTGCGTTTATTGGTTTCAGTTGTATACACGTTGTAATTTTTACTCCAGGCAAAGCTCAGTCATAGCGTTTGCCATTATTTCTGCATTTTTCAGCAGTCCCTCAATTGTAATATATTCCTCTGCGCCATGCATGTTTACATCTTCACCCGGAAACTGCGCTCCGAACGCAACTCCGCCGTCTATATGGTGAACATAGGTACCTCCGCCGATAGCAATGCACTTTGCTTCAACGTTCATGATTTCACCGTAAACTTTCAGCAGAGTGCGGACAAACGGCGAATTTTCATCGGTATGATGAGGTTCGTCAGCCAGAATCACCTCACAGCCGAAGCCTTTTTCAGCCGCAGTCCGAGAGATATTTCCGATAACACGGCTGCTTGTGCAGCTTACGGGAAACCGAACGTCAACATATGCCGAAAGCCGGTTATCCTTGAGCTCCAAAATGCTGAGCACAGCCGTCAGTTCGCCGGAAATATCGTCCTTTTCGGCAGCATTAAGGGAACTGCCGTCGGTCTCGCCGTACGGGAACAGCTCCGAGAGACGAATGATTTCTTCACATTCGGGAAAGCTTTCGGCAATAAGCCCCAGCAGAGCTGTGACTGCATTTTTTCCGCTTTCCGGAGTGGAGGCGTGCGCCGATACTCCCCTGGCTCTGACCGAGAAAAAATCATTCTCCCGAGCGCATTCAAAAGAAGTTCCCGCGAATTTTTCTTCCGGAACGGGTATAATATTTCTCAGCGCAGCCTCCGCAGAAGCAGGAACAGCATTTATCACGCTTCCGCCGCTGAAGCTTATAACCGGTGAATTATCGGGCATATCGCAGCTCAGCCGAAGCCGTATCATACCCTTTTCAATGTTAATAACAGGATATTCACCATCGGGAGTAAACACCATCGGAGGCATTTTTTCTTCGCGCAGATAATAATTCAGATCGGCAGAGCCGTTTTCTTCATTCGTGCCGAAAATCAGGCGGATTCCTTTTTTCAGCGGCAGACCAAGCTCCATGACCGCTTTCACAGCAAATAAAGCTGCGGCGGCAGGACCTTTATCGTCTGAAGTACCGCGTCCGATAAGACGGTCGTTTTCGCATCGGAGAGTAAACGGGTCAGCTTTCCAGCCCTCGCCCCCCGGAACGACGTCAAGGTGACACAGAACCGCAAGTCCGGGATTATCGCCGAAATCAGCGTAACCGATGGCATTGCCGATGTTAACTGTTTTCAGTCCCAGATGCCGGCAGTGACCGAGCATTATATCGAGCACACGGGCATTTTCTTTTCCGAAAGGAGCATTTTCCGCAGCGTCAGACATTACGCTCCTTACGGAAACAAGCTCACTGACGAGACTGATAAGGCTGTCCTTTTCGGACACAATAAAATTATGTATTTTTTCGGAATATTTCATGATTTGCCTCGCTTTTATGAGAGCTGCTGTCTCCCGAAGCCTTTTCGGAAAACGGGAGTACAGCGCTCGCATATTCTGTTTATTTTTACAATTGGCGGAATACCGGAAAAATCTGTTATCGTGAGGTGGCGGACTCGGTCGAGTCAGTACGGCTTTCGCCCATAACACCATCAGCAATATCGCCGGCAGCATCGCCTACGCCGTTAACTATGTCTTTGCCGGCGGATTCAACACCGTCTATAACGTCGTTAACGTAATTCCCGGAGGCGTCGGTGCTCCCGGTTTTATCGGCGGCGGAGCTTTCATCCTTTTTATCGGTTTTGCTCTCGTTTGAAGTTTCGTCCCTTTTGTCCGCCGCGGTTGTTTTTTCAGCGGCAGAGGAAGCTCCCGATGGCGCGCCGTTATCGGAAACAGAAGAATTCTTGTCATTACCGCAGCCTGTTAAAACACCGCACATCACGGTCATAACCGCAGCCGCTGCAAGAAGCTTTTTCATAAAATCATTCCTTTGCTAATTAAATTGATTGCGGACAGGTTTTCCACAATGTAATTTTATTATTCTCAGGTTTTCCCCTATTATCCACACAAGTTTTCAACTTTTTTGCAGCGCAGAACAAGGAGTTTTACGTTAATTTTCCACTGTTTCAACATAACTTTCAACATGAAAAGCGTATCTGAACACTCTTTTCAACATAATGTTGAAAGTCAGTTTGCAAAAAGTGGAAAACTTGTCTCTAAATTTCTGCAAAAACAAAATCGCAGCGGAAAGCTGCGATTTCGCGGTGTTATATGGACACCATAGATAGGAAAGAAAGGATGAATATGAAAAAAGTAATTTTTATCAGTTTACAATAGTCTTTTCTGTTTCCTTGTCGAAAAGGTGGATTCTGTTCGGGTCGATAGCAACCTTAATTTCATCACCGGGTCTTGCTGTTGATCTCGGGCTTACACGAGCTGTAAGCGGAATACCCTCGCAGAGGAGGTAGAGATAAGTCTCAGCACCCATCATTTCGGTGATTTCAACCTGTGTATCGATGATACCTGTTGTAGCGTTGGAGAGATACATTTCCTCATCGTGGATAGACTCGGGACGAACACCGAGGATAACTTCCTTATTTACATAGTCAGCAAGCTCGGGAGTAGCCTTTGATTCAGGAACGATAATCTGATACTTAACGCCCTTCTGAGTTCTTGAGTCGTTGCTGCCGAATTCAACGATATACTGACCGAATTCTTCTTTAAGAACAGCATCGATGAAGTTCATCTGAGGAGAACCGAGGAAGCCTGCAACAAACTTGTTTGTAGGATTCTCGTAAAGGTTCTGAGGAGTATCTATCTGCTGAACGAAGCCGTCCTTCATGCAGACAATTCTGTCACCCATGGTCATAGCTTCGGTCTGGTCGTGAGTTACGTAGATAAATGTAGTACCGAGTTTCTTGTGGATCTTGGAAATCTCGGTTCTCATCTGAGCACGGAGCTTGGCGTCGAGGTTTGAAAGAGGCTCGTCGAGGAGGAATACCTGAGGCGAACGAACGATAGCACGTCCGAGAGCAACTCTCTGTCTCTGACCGCCGGACATAGCCTTAGGCTTTCTGTCGAGGAGGTGTGTAAGATCGAGGATCTTAGCAGCTTCGTTAACCTTTCTCTCGATTTCGTCCTTCGGAACCTTACGGAGCTTGAGTCCGAATGCCATATTCTCAAAAACTGTCATATGAGGATAGAGCGCATAGTTCTGGAAAACCATTGCGATATCTCTGTCCTTAGGAGCAATATCATTTACGAGGCGGTCGCCGATATAAAGCTCGCCCTCTGAAATTTCCTCAAGACCAGCGATCATACGGAGCGTAGTCGATTTACCGCAGCCTGACGGACCAACGAGTACGATGAACTCCTTGTCTCTGATTTCTAAGTTAACATCCGAAACGGCAACAACTCCGCCCGGATATTTTTTATAAATACCTTTAAGTGTTAAACCTGCCATTTAATCCAGTCCTCCAGTTCAAAATTTTTGCCGATAGATAAACCCATATCAGCCATAATAATATAATACCAAACTTTCGAGAAAATTTCAAGGTACTAAATTGACAAAGTTTGAATTATTTGTTTATGTGAAATGCCGAAAAATCGACGGAAAAACGGGAGCAAAAATCATCAAAATCCGTCTTTTGAAACAAGCTTTCAACATCTTTGTGCAATAATTCCATACACTCTCCGATTCCCAGTTTATCGGGCAAAACGAGTCCTCCGAGGGAAATCCTCATAAGAACCTCGACATGGTCTCCTACGGCGGCAAACATTCTTTTAATCTGATGATATTTGCCCTCAAAAAGCTCCGTAAACACCAGTTTATCGCAGTTTTCGACGGGTCGGAGCCGTGCAGGGAGACATTGCTCTCCGTTGCTTAACATCAGTCCGTTTTTGAATTTGTTAATATATTCACTTTTAAACCCGTTGGCAAGTTTCACAATATAAATTTTGGATATATGGTTTGACGGCGAGAGCATTCTGTGAGCAAGAGCGCCGTCATCGGTTATCAGCAGTGCGCCCAGCGAATCCTTGTCAAGCCGTCCTGCCGGAAAGAGATTTTTCGTCCGGAGCTCAGGCGGTACGAGTCCGATTACTGTTTCGCCGTCCTTTTCGTCGGTGGAGCACACGTATCCCTGCGGCTTGTTCAGCAGTATATAACGGAATTTTTCAGCTCTTACGGTTTTTCCGCATACGGTCACCGATTGTTTTTCGGGGTCGATTTTAGCGTCCGCAGACCTGACGACTGTTCCGTCGACAGATATTTTTCCTTTTTTAGCGAGAGCTTTAAGTTCACTTCGGGAGAATTCCGTCCGTTCCGAGATGAATTTGTCGAGACGTATCAGGAATATGCACTCCTTTCGATTCATATATTAGATTGGCTGAATTTACTGATTAACTCTGAAAATGCAGGGCATGATTAAAGCAGGTCGGTTGACGCAGAAGCGCCTCGGGCAAATTCCCATTTCCATTATCACTATCATTATCACTTACATTTTCATTATCAATTACATTAACATTATCATTATCATTTACATTATCAGTTGACAGTGCTTAACATCGCTGACATATGTTAACACATGTTGGCGCATATCGGGTTTACGGTTTCAATCGATCTTGCCGGCGAGACGTTTTTCAGCAGATGCCCTGCCTGCTTTACGGCGCTTTTCCGTAATTTCCAAGTATTTTTCGGTATCGCGGTCAATCTGCTCGGCGATGAATGAAAACGCCATCATTGCCGCTCCGCTGAGCATTGGATATTCGCCGTATTTTACGTATTCGAGCAGTCCTTTGAAGAGAATACCTGCTTCTTCGTCACTGAGAACCTTAATCTGATTCAGATAGTTTGCGTAAAGTACAAAGCTCTTTTTTTCGTTCATTTTCGGGACCTCCGTAATAATATTTTCATCAACGGTCCGAAAAATGAAATCATTCAACTTTCATGTGTTGAACAAGCAGAAATGTTCACAGAAAATTTACATCTGGAGGCAATTATGAACAAAAAAGCAATAATAATGTTAGCATCCGCAGCCATTGCCGCATCGGCGGTTATTCTGCATGACAGTGCAAAGTCACCCGTGCCTGAAAGCGATTATGTATCTGCTTCGACTGTATCGGAGAGAGTAACGTATTTCGCACTTCACGGCTGGGACGTGGAGGAGATCTGCTCGAAAACGGTAGCAATTCCCGATGATTTTTCCGCCGCCTACGAGGAGTATGCGTTGCTCCAGGATAAGCAGGGAATGCCTCTCCGCGAGTATGCCGGTGAAGACGCTCAGCTTTACGTTTATGAAGTTAAAAATTACAGCCCCGACAGCAGAAAAATGCTTGCGGAGCTGCTTGTATGCGATGATACCGCCGTTGCCTCCATGATTTACAGCGAGGACGGAGGCAGTCTCAGGCTTGCGGTAAACTGATAATAAAAGTTCCTGTTTTCCGCTCTGCTAAGAAAGACTGATGATGCCCGATACGCCGACGTATCAAAGCCGTATGAGAGCACAGCGATGCTGAGTGGTTAAAGGGAAAAGGCGGATTGATTCCGGCTGGAATCCCTGCGGCTTGCTCAGAAAATCTCCGCAAATGTGCCTACACCCGGAATTTTAACTGCCAGATCGTTGTAAGCTCCGATCATAAGGCAGATGCTGACGATCAGCCACAGAACAAAGAGAATCCAGCCCACGATCGTTCCTGCGGAAGTAACGATTCCGACGAATAGTCCGATAATCGCCATGATCAGCGTGCAGATGAACCATGCAAGCTGTTGATTCGCGTGAAAGCGGCAGTATTCCGAGTTCTTGCCGGCAAGATACGGCAGAACAAACAAAATCGGCAGTAAATAGGGTATTGTCGCTATCATGCGATAGTTTCTCACATCCCTGCTGTCAAAGCGGCTCTGCGCCTTTTTGTCATTAAAGCTTTCGAGTATATTGAGAATTGCATTCATTGTAAAATCCTCCCTTTATTTATTGCCGTTGTTATCGTCAAGCTCGCTGATTGCCGCAACGAAGCTCTTGATATCGGTAAAATCCTTATATACCGATGCAAACCGTATGTACGAAACGGGGTCGATTTCGCGGAGCTTGTTAAGTACAAGGCTTCCTATTTCCCTTGAGGGAGCTATTGTTTTCAGCTCGTTTGCGTAGTAATTTTCAATATAGTCGGCAATTTCCGAGACCATGTCAATAGTGACAGGTCTTTTTTTGATAGCCGAAAAAATTCCTTGTATCAGCTTGTTTCTGTTGAACGGCTCATAGGTTCCGTCACGTTTTTCCACCATCAGCAGCGGCACTTCAACAACTTCGTATGTTGTGAAGCGTGCGTGACATTTTATGCACTCCCTGCGCCTGCGGATTTTTTCGTCGGCAGGCCGGGAATCTACCACCTTAGAGTCGCTGAAGCCGCAGTATGGACAATTCATTTTTGCCTCCGTATCCGATGATGTCAGTCTTTATACTCTCCTCTGTCCGAATCGCACAATATCTTCGCACATATCTGAATTTTCTCTGAGCTGCACTCCCTTGACTTACGACAGTAAACCTGCGGCCGTGCTCCTTGATAAAATTCAGTTCTGCACTATTCAAATCAGAGTTGAGGATGCTTTGTGGACTGACCTGCATTTTCGGTCATATTTAATAGTATATTATAATCATTAACAAGGTCGCTGATGCCGCCGAAGCCGTTCCGATAAAGCTCTAAAATCACACTGCACTGCGGATTAAGCTCGTTCAGGCGTGCGAAAAACTGTTTGAATCTGAATCTGCCTCTGCCAATTCTGAGACAATCGCCCAGTTCTCCGGAATCGCTGATATGAACATGAACAGTGGACGAACCGGCAGCTTCAAGAAAGTCGAAAGGTGTTTCCTTTGCGCGGATTGCCTGCTTAGTATCGAGGACGAACGCAAATTCACTGCCGAGCATTGACGCAGCTTCGCGGATAAATGCCGAAGAACCGCTCCTGCACCGTGAAACGTTTTCGAGGGCAACGGTTATGCCGGATTCTCTGCCGATTCTGCTGAGTTTTGAGAAGCGTTCGCAGAAAAGCTCCGGAGAAGCCCCTTTTGCGCCGTGAAACACGAATATATCCGCGCCGACAGTATTCATGAAGCTGAAAAAGTGTTTATAGTATTCAACGCTGTCGGTGAAACGACGCTCGTATTCGGAAAAGAAAGCGAGCTGTTCGATTTCGCAGGTAAAAGGGTGGACGGACACGCATTTAACGTCGAAACGGTTAAGTGTATCGGCAATACCTGCAGCAAAGCTTTTTTTCAGTTCCGAGTGGGTATTGAGAAAAACTTCGACGCAGCCGATTCCGTTCACTGCGAGGTCATAAAGACTGTCCTCCAGCGGTCTTGGAAACAGGCAGGCTGTTGAAACGCCTGCGACCACTGACCTCACCTCCTGCTGTATCATAAGAGTTTGCTTATACATTTATTATAACAATATCCGGCGCAAAAGTCAATACTTCCGGGAATGTTTTTATGTTCCGGAGCTATGACCGCAAACAAAAAAATTTAAGGACAGCTTTCCGGAGCTGCCCTTAAATTTTTATCCATTGGTCCATTAACATAACGAGGGAATAAAGGAATTTCTATTACCCCTGCTTTCGCATTATTGTGCAGATATGCGTCCGCAGTTTCATTACATTTTTTATTATATCACATATTTATTGAAGTTTCATTGAAATCTATACAAACAATTAAATTATTAAAAGATTTTTGACCATGCTTTTATAAAGCTCTGCATGGGAAAAGCCTGTTCTGACGACGTTTTGCGCCGTTGAAATCATTTATTTTGCACTTTATTGCCAAAATTTTATATAAAACTTTGTGCATATTTTCTTAACAATTCAGAAATAATTCAATAAAACTTCAATAAACCTGTGATATAATTTTATACAAAGATAAGTGTCGGTCATCTGTAACGAAATTCTATGACCGCAAATCTTAATAAAATGAAAGCGAGGTTTGATTCACATGAAGAAAGGTGTAATCAAAAAGTTCGTCTGCGGACTGCTGACAGGACTTGTATTTGCAATGAGTGCACCTGCGATCCCCGTTGCTCATGCCGCCGACCAGCAGCAGATGGGCACTAAGGACGGCTACGATTATGAGCTCTGGAATCAGAATTATCAGGGCACAGCCACCATGGATGTGGGAAGCAACGGCGCATTCACCTGCAGCTGGAGCGGAATCGAAAACTGTCTTTTCCGTACCGGCAAGAAGCTTGGCAGCACAAAGAAGTACGGCGACTACAACGGAATGTACGTTGATTATGACGTAGATTATGAGCCAAGAGGCAACTCCTATATGTGTATCTATGGCTGGACCGAAAACCCGACCGTCGAATACTACATCGTAGAAGCCTGGGGCTCATGGAGACCACCCGGAGCTACAAATTCTCTCGGTACTGTCGAAGCTAATGGCCACAAATACGACATTTACCGTACCGAAAGAGTAAATAAGCCGTCAATCCACGGCATAGAGACTTTCTATCAGTATTGGAGTGTTCGTCAGGATAATCCTGCCGTAAACAACGCCAAAACCCATATTGAGGGAAGAATAAGCATATCCAAGCATTTCGATGCATGGGCAGCAGCCGGTCTCGACATGAGCGGAACTATGTATGAGGTTGCACTTAACATCGAGGGCTACCAGTCAAACGGCAGCGCCAGTGTTAATAAAAACGGTCTCGTTATCGGCGAGGGTGACGGAGACGGCGGAGTCGTTGAACCTCCTACGCCTGTTGAACCCGATGTTAACGGGTACTATTTCCACTCGACATACGAGGACGGCGAAGACAGCTGGTCGGGACGCGGTGACGCAACAGTTTCCGTAACAGGCGGAAATGCCTACGACGGCTCGAAGATGATGAGCGTTACTGGACGCACCGATACATGGAACGGCGTTGCACGCTCGCTCAGCACATCAGTTTTTAAACCCGGAAGCAAATACGGCTTCAGCGTTATGGCTATGCAGAACGCAACAGCCTCCGAGGATTTCAAGCTCACTCTCCAGTGTACTATCGACGGCGAGGATCAGTACCTCACAGTTGCCGAAAACACAGGAGCTAAGGGTGAATGGGTACAGCTCTCCAATCCGAGCTTCACTATCCCTTCGGGAGCTTCAAACCTCATTCTCTATGTTGAGACAATTGATTCCACTACAAATTTCTATATCGACGAGGCTATCGGCGGTGTTGAGGATTGCGTAGGCGAGGCTGATAAAAAGGCTAAGCTCGGCGATGTTAATGCTGATGGAACAGTTGATGCAGCTGACCTTAAAGAACTTCAGAATTACATTATCGGAAGAAAGGCTTCTCCGAATTATGAGTCTTCAGATATGAACGCCGACGGTGTTCTCAACAGCATAGACGTTGTTCTTCTCAGAAAGGCTTTGTTCAGCGGTTCGGGTGACAACGGCGACAACGGCAATACCGGTACAATAAGTACATCTGAATACATGGAGAATGTTCGTGCCAATTTGACATCAAACGTTCCCTCCAGTGCAACAGCAGATTCCAATGCCTGCACTGTAAAGGAAATCACTTATTTCTCAACAAACGCAAACCGGAACAAGAAGGCAAATGTCATTCTTCCTCCCGGCTACAACGAGAACGAGAAGTATCCCGTTGTATATGTTCAGCACGGTATCTTCGGCAGTCACAATGACCTTGTGAACACCATGAAGAATATCGGCGGAAACCTCATGCAGAGCGGCGAAGCAGAAAAAATGATCATTGTCTGCACTTCGATGTTCACCAGCAAGACTCAGGAACAGCCTGCAATGGGTTCATTTACTGTTGAAACCACAACAGGTTATGACAATTTCCTCTATGATCTGACTGAGGACCTTATGCCCTATATGGAGCAGAACTTCTCAGTCAAGACCGGCAGAGAGAATACAGCAATTACCGGCTTCTCCATGGGCGGCAGAGAGTCCCTTTACATTGGTATCTCACGCCCCGATGTGTTCGGATTTATCGGTGCAGCTTGTCCGGCACCGGGTGTTACTCCCGCACAGGACAGCTTCATGACACACCCCGGCAATATGCAGGAAAGCGAATTCAGAATCAAGGATTCCGCTTATAATCCCTATCTGTTCCTGATTACCGGCGGTACAAATGACAGCGTAGTCGGCACTTTCCCGAAGCAGTATCACGAAATCCTTACAACTAACGGTCAGGATCACATCTGGCAGGAAATCCAGGGCGGCGGTCACGACGACAGCTGTATCGTTCCGCAGATGTACAACTTCATCCGCAACATATTCAAAACAGGCGGATCAAGCAATAGCGGCAATAGCGGAAATAACGGCGATAACGGAAATAACAACAATAATCCTGCTACAGGCGAGGTTGACATTTCCTGGATCGATCCGTCAAAGCCTATGGTTGCAATCTCGTTTGACGATGGTGCAGTAGGAACTTCTCCCACATCGTCGTCTATGAGAATCCTCAATGCTCTTAACGATTCGGGATTCCACGCTACATTCTTCTATGTAGGTAACTGGATCGGCAACAATCAGGCAGAAGTAAAGACTGCATTTGATATGGGCATGGAGATTGCAAACCACACAAATTCTCATCCGAATCTCACGAATATTTCGGCTTCTGAAATCCGCAGCGAATACGATACTTGCGCTTCCAAGCTGAAAGCTATTATCGGTGTTGAGCCGTCTAAGCTCATGAGACTGCCCTATCTTGCTTCCAACAGCACAGTTCAGTCTACACTCAGCGATGTTCCGCTCATTTCCTGCGCTATCGACACTCAGGACTGGAACGGAGCTTCAAAGGATCAGATTATCAGCACAATCACCAACGCAATGAATAACGGTTCACTTGATAATTCTATCGTACTCTGCCACGAAACCTACAATGCAACTGCTGAGGCTATGGAATATCTTTGTCCTTATCTCAAATCACAGGGCTGGCAGATTGTTACCATCTCTGAGATGTATGCTGTAAACGGCAAAACTCTCGCAGGCGGTCAGGTTCACACCAAATGCAATTGATTTCTTCATAGTAATTTCCCTATAAATCGAAAGCGACTCGTTCTGTACGGGTCGCTTTCACTTTATAGGCAGACGGATTGTCAAAGTGTACGAAAAAATCACGGATATATTGTGATAACAAACAAATCGGATTACCTTTTGTATGAAAATCCTGAAATCCATTGACAATTTACAGGATTTGTGATAAATTTAAATTACAAGTAAATTTTTCAAAGGAGTTTGATTCAAATGAACAAAATCAACAAGATACTGTCTGCTTGCTCTGCAGCAGCAGTTCTCTCTGTTGTCTGTGCAGGCTCTCTCGGCAGTTTAGGCACTGTCGCTGCGGAATCAGACAACGCTGCGATTGCTCTTGTTAACGACATGGGCATGGGCTGGAACCTCGGCAATACTTTCGATTGCTGGAATACCAGCAGCTATACCGACGATAACGAAACAGGCTGGGGCAATCCGAAAACAACTCAGGCAATGATCGACGGTATCAAGAGCGCGGGCTTCAAGTCCGTCCGTATCCCGATTACATGGTACGAAAACACCGACAGTACAAATTACGACATTGATGACGCTTACCTCGCGCGTATCAAGGAGGTTATTGATTACTGTTATGCCAACGACCTCTATGTAATCATCAATATGCACTGGGACTGGGAAAGCGGCGGCTCGCTGTGGCTTAATCAGGGTCTCGGCGCTAAAACGCAGTTCGTCACAATGTGGAAAGAGATAGCCAACTATTTCAAGGACTACGATAACCACCTTGTATTCGAGGATATGAACGAGGTTACCTTCGATTACAGCGTTCTCAATGAACTGAATGCTTCTTTCGTAAACATTGTAAGAAGCACAGGCGGAAACAATGCAAACCGTCTCCTCCTGCTTGCAGGTAAAAACGCTGACTTCACCGATACATGTAATAGTCAGTTTGTTCTTCCTGACGATGATATGCTCGCCGTTGACCTCCATTATTATTCTCCTCCGCAGTGGTGCGTTGCCACAAAGGGCACTTCATGGGGATATTACGATACATGGGGCACAGACAGCGATGTTCAGGCTGTATATAACGATTTCAACAGAGTTAAGCAGTACTTTGTCGACAACGGTGTTCCGGTAATTGTCGGAGAGTACGGTGTACTCACCAACGACTACAAGGACAAGACTGATATAACCGAATATCTCAATACAGTTGCTGCCGCAGCTCTCAATATCGACGGTATATCGGCATTCCTCTGGGATTCAGGAAACTGCGGCGATATGCAGTTCTTCGACAGAAAGACACTCTCATGGTTCGACCCCAATGTAGAGGCAGTCTACAGCAAGCTCTCCACAGGAGATATTGAAATTCCCGAGGGCCTTATGCTTACGGATAAGGTTTCTTATACCCCCGAGCTTATGGAAGTGCTTGACGACGGCTATAACATCGACCTCAAACCCTATAAGGAGCTTGGTGTTAACCTTAAAACCGTAGTTATCGAGGGCTCTGTATCAAACAAGGGTACCGACGAGGCTTACGGAGTTGGCGGAGCTGTGGCATTTGCCGCAAAGCAGAACGGAGATTCAACAGGCTCCTATACAGCCGAGAACTGGTTCCTCAATGCAGGTGATACCTCCCATACCGTTTCAATCGACGGCGAGCTTACCGACGATGACGGCAATGTAACAGCCACCTACGAGCTTGAGTATGACTATCTCAACATCGTTAAATGGTGGGACTGGTCAGACCCGAATGAAAATAAGGATAAGGATATAAGCTATTCGATCGACAAGGTTACGCTTATTTTCGACCAGAAGTTCTATATCAACGACGACGGCACGGTTATCGTTCCCGAGGAGCCGACTACCGAACCGACAACTGAACCCGATACAACTACCGAGCCGACAACAGAGCCTGATACAACTACTGAACCTGTATCCGACGTAAAATACGGCGATGCTGATCTCAGCGGCGAAATCAATGTTAACGATGTTGTAGCAATTATGTGCTATTCGTCCGATCCGGACAGAAACGGTTTCACAGATGAGCAGATCAATGCTGCTGATGTATTCAACCGCGGCGACGGTGTTAACAGCAGCGACGCTGTATCTATCCAGAAATATCTTGCAAAAATTCTTTCGGCACTTCCCGAATCATATAAGCAGTAATTGTTGCAGCACTGCACAATGACCGTCTGACGGTTATGCGGATTATGCAGATTACTCTGAAACTGATCTCCGGAACAGCAGATATTACTCTCCGGAAATCAGGCGGGAAATAAGTACTATAAAAGCCGCTTTTGATGTATGTGTCAAAAGCGGCTTTGCAAATTTTTTGTCATTGATTTTTCGTGTTTCAAGGAAAAATAACACAGAAATACGGAAAATACGCCTGTATCGTCAACATGACATCGCCAAATTCCGGATAATCAATCTGAAAATTTAATGCTTACATCTGAAATGAAAAGCACAGCCATAGAAGAATCAAGTCTTCTCCGGCTGTGCTTTTATGTCTATTCTGCATAGGTCAGTCTTTTTTCGATGAAAGTGTTTCTTTCAGTTTTTCAAAAAAGCTCTGACGTTTTGCATAATTCTTTTCGGAAAGTGAAGCTTCAAAAGATTTCAGCAGATCTTTCTGCTTCTTTGATAGATTCTTGGGTACTTCAACGTAAACCCTGACATACTGATTTCCTCTGTCAGCACGGTTGAGCTTCTTGACGCCTTTTCCTTTCAGTCTGAAAACAGTGCCGGTCTGAGTTCCCTCGCCGATTGTGTATTCAACATTTCCGTCGATAGTCGGAACGGTAATCTTGTCGCCGAGAACCGCCTGAGTGTAAGTAATTGGTATATCGCAGTGAATATCGTAGCCCTCACGGGTGAAAAGGTTATGAGGCTTTACTGAAATCGTAACAAGCAGATCGCCTGCCGGACCTCCGTTAATACCGCAGTCACCCTGACCGGAAAGACGCATAGTCTGTCCGTCGGCGATGCCTTCGGGAATGTCAAAGGTCACAGTTTTAACGGTTCTGATTCTGCCGACTCCGCGGCATTTGCTGCAGGGATTCTTGATGATTTTACCCTTGCCGCCGCAGTGTGTGCAGGGCTTGGTGGATGAGATCATGCCGAAAGGCGTACGCTGAGTTGCTTTAACAGTACCTCTGCCCTGACAGTCGGGACAGATTTCCGCGGAAGTGCCGCCGTCTGCGCCCGTACCGCGGCAGTTATCGCATGGAGCCATGCGGTTGATTCTCAGTTCCTGTTTTTTGCCGCGGCAGGCTTCCATGAAGTCGATAACCACCGATTCATTGATATCCGCGCCGCGTTTTGGGGCATTTGCAGAGGAACGTGAGCTGCCGCCTCCGAAGCCGAATCCGCCTCCGAAGATACCCTCAAGAATATCTCCCATATCGCCGAAACCGCCGAAGCCGCCCATATCGCCTGCACCGCCGCCGTAATTCGGATCAACCCCTGCGTGACCAAACTGGTCGTAGCGCTGTTTTTTCTGAGGGTCGGATAGTACGCCGTAAGCCTCGTTGACCTCCTTGAATTTCTCTTCACAGGTGGGATCATCGGGATGCAAATCGGGGTGGAACTCCCTTGCTTTTTTCTTGAATGCTTTTTTGATTTCGTCCTCCGATGCGCCCTTCTGCAAGCCGAGCACTTCGTAGTAATCTCTTTTTTCATCAGCCATAAGTTTCTTCTCCAATCTGCGGCATTGAGCGATTCCTGTCCGCGATGCCGGTAAAATTCCTTATATAGGAATACACTTTCAGGGCGAAAGGATTTTCCGCCCTGAAATATGATATTTTATTGTGATTAATTAAACCTCTGTGAAGTCTGCGTCAACGACTCCGTCGTCTTTGCCGTTGCTGTCTCCGCCGTTCGGCTGAGCGCCGCCCATGTTTGCGAACTGTGACGGGTCGATGCTGTCGCCGTTGGGATTAGACTGCTGATAAATCTTTGCCGAAAGGTCGTAGAATGCTTTCTGGAGATCGTCCTTTTTAGTCTTGATCTCGTCGTTGTTATCGGCAGAAATCGCAGCCTTGAGGTCAGCACACTTGGACTCGATAGCCGATTTCTCGTCTGCCGAAACCTTGTCGCCGAAGTCTGCAAGAGCCTTCTCGCACTGGAATACGAGGTTCTCGGCTTCGTTCTTATTGTCGACCTGCTCACGGCGCTTCTTATCCTCAGCAGCATACTGCTCAGCTTCCTTGACAGCCTTGTCGATGTCCTCCTTGGACATATTTGTGGAAGCTGTAATGGAGATATTCTGCTCCTTGCCTGTGCCGAGATCCTTAGCCGATACGTGAACGATACCGTTCTGGTCGATATCGAAAGTTACCTCGATCTGAGGAATTCCTCTCGGAGCGGGAGCAATACCGTCGAGACGGAATGTACCGAGCTGTTTGTTGTCGCGGGCGAATTCACGCTCACCTTGAAGAACGTTGATGTCAACGGCAGGCTGGTTATCAGCATATGTTGAGAATACCTGCGATTTTTTGGTCGGGATAGTGGTGTTTCTCTCGATCATTCTTGTGCAGACGCCGCCAGCTGTTTCGATACCGAGTGAAAGCGGAGTTACATCAAGGAGAAGCAGACCGTTTTCAACGTCGCCGCCGAGAACGCCGCCCTGATATGCAGCACCGAGAGCAACGCACTCATCGGGGTTGATTCCCTTGAAAGGTTCCTTGCCGAGGAACTTCTTAACAGCTTCCTGAACGGCAGGGATTCTTGAAGAACCGCCGACCATGAGCACCTTGTCAAGCTCGGATGCGCTGAGTCCGCTGTCGCTGAGAGCCTGACGGACAGGCTTCATGGTAGCCTCTACCAGATCAGCGGTAAGCTCGTTGAACTTAGCCTGAGTAAGTGTGAGGTCAAGGTGCTTCGGAACACCGGAAGCGTCAACAGTGATGAACGGAATATTTATATTTGAAGTTGTTGTCGATGAAAGCTCGATCTTTGACTTTTCAGCTGCATCCTTGAGTCTCTGAGCAGCCATTTTGTCGTTTGAGAGGTCGATACCCTCAGCCTTTTTAAACTCATCTACCATCCAGTCGATGATACGCTGGTCGAAGTCATCGCCGCCGAGACGGTTGTTACCAGCTGTTGCAAGAACCTGCTGAACATCCTCGCCCATTTCGATGATAGAAACATCGAATGTACCGCCGCCGAGGTCGTAAACCATAACTGTCTGATCCTCTTCCTTGTCGATGCCGTAAGAGAGTGCAGCGGCTGTTGGCTCGTTGATGATTCTTCTTACATTAAGACCGGCAATCTGACCTGCGTCCTTGGTAGCCTGTCTCTGTGAGTCTGTGAAGTAAGCGGGAACAGTGATAACAGCTTCGGAAACTGATTCGCCGAGGTAAGCCTCAGCGTCGGCTTTAAGCTTCTGAAGAATCATAGCCGAAATTTCCTGAGGAGTATAGTTCTTGCCGTCGATTGCGACCTTATAATCCGAACCCATGTGTCTCTTTATTGATGAAACTGTTCTGTCGTGATTTGTGATAGCCTGTCTTTTAGCGACCTGACCTACCAGTCTTTCGCCGTTGTTGGTGAAGCCTACAACTGACGGAGTTGTTCTTGCGCCTTCGGAATTGGGGATAACAACAGCGTTGCCACCCTCCATAACTGCTACGCACGAGTTTGTAGTACCAAGGTCAATACCAATAATTTTTCCCATAATAATTACCTCCTGAGTAATCTTTATTTATTTGAATTTATTGAGATATGCTTATTGAGCGACCGCTACCATAGCCGGTCTTATGAGCTTATCACCCAGTTTATAGCCTTTCTGATATACCTGACAGACATAGCCTGCGGCATAGTCGGTATCGGCTTGCTGGCTGATAGCATTGTGGACATTGGGGTCGAATTCCGCTCCAAGAGCTTCGATTTCGGTGACGTTGAGCTTAGTGAGGGATTCCTTGAGCTGATTGAAAATCATCAGCATACCGTTTCGGAAATTTTCGTCGGTACATTCAAATTCAAGGGAGCGCTCAAAGCTGTCGACCACGGGCAGAAGTGTTTCCACATATTTAGCCGCGGCATTGTTATAGGTTTCGGACTTTTCGCGGGCAGTGCGCTTACGGTAGTTATCATATTCAGCGAACAGCCGCAGATATTTGTCGTTTGCCGCCTGAAGAGCTTCTTCAAGGGCTTCATACTGCAAAGCAGTATCGTTATACTCGCTTGCCTCCGCCTCGTCTTCATCGATATCGCCGTCAGTTTCCTCAGCCGCGGATGATTCCTCCGTTACGGATTCCTCCTCGACTGCGGTTTCGGGAGTATTCTGCTCTGTTTCATCGAAAAGCTCGTTATTATTTTCTTCCATCGGATTTCTCCTTTCTTCGTGTTCCGCTGTTGTCACGGCAGCTCGCCGTCGGGAATTCCCGGCACAGCAGTTATATTGTCGTCCTCGTCAGACATCAGGAAGCTGATTTTCTGAGTGAGGTAGTCCACGTATGGGATAATGCGCTTGTAGTCGACTCTCATCGGTCCGATAATTCCGAGCGAGCCTGCCTCGTGACCGCCTTTGCGGTATTTCGAGACGATCAGGCTTGAATTGCCGATTGCGAAGCTGTCGCTGCCGATACCGAATTTAACCTGAATCCCGTTAAAGGTATCATCGAGGAAATCCGAAAGCTCGTTTTTGTGCTCGATGAATCGGACAACTTCCATTTTATCGAGCTCCTCGCAGGACAAAAGCTTTTCGCTGCCTTTGAGTGTGAGTTCGTCGCGGCGCAGATCCTCGGATATTTCGCAAAGACCTTTGACCAGCGGCGCGAGAGTAACCATATAGGCGCTGAGCGATGTTACCATTTTGTCGAGCATTTCCGGAGAAAGCTCGTCAACCGAAACGCCGTGGAGGTTCTGCTCTATATAATGTGTAAAGAAGTCAAGCTGTTCATGGCTGAGGTCGAATTCGAGTCTGCAAGCCTTGTTTTTAATGCTGCCGTCGGAAGTTATCAGCAGGATGACATACAGGCGTTTGCCTGTCGGGATAACCTCGACTTTAGAGATTACTGAAAACCTCGGAGCTGAGTTTGAAACGACCGCGGCACACTGAGTGAGCTCGGTGAGGGCGGCGGCTGCGTTCTGAACAAGCATCTCCTCGGGGGTTGATTTATCTCCGAGACGGGCATCGAGCAGAGCTTTTTCCTCGTCCGAAAGGGAGGGAAGCGTCATAAGCTCGTCAATATAGAGGCGATAGCCCTGATAAGTGGGGACTCTGCCTGCGGATGTATGGGGCTGTTCGAGGTAGCCAAGCTGTTCGAGAGCAGCCATATCGTTACGTATCGTAGCGGCAGAGACGTTAATGCCTGCAAGTCTGGAGATTGCTTTTGATCCGACCGGTTCGCCTGTTTTTACATATTCGTCAACTACAGCAGCAAGTATTTTCAGCTTTCTGTCGTCCACGATTAACACAACCTTTCGTATTGTTAGCACTCTATCTCCCTGAGTGCTAATTATAATTTATCACTATTATGGAGCTTTGTCAAGGGTTTTATACAATTTCGTCGTTTTGAACTAATATTGTGTGAAAATCCACTTGCTTTAATGCACATTGCAGCCGGAAACAGTGTGTGAACCCGCAGATTCTGATATCATCAGAACGGAAAGACGCATATTATAACTAAAAATATGAAACAGTATCTGTGTTTACTGATTATATCCCGGGGCTGTGTCCGGAACCGATGTAACCGGTATATAATGCCCTTATTATAAATTGTGCAATGTGACGTTTTTTGACAATAAAAATTGTAAATATCGGCAAATTCTATTGACATACCTTATCCGATTTGTTATAATGTCGTTATAATGTGTTTTTATACCTATTAAGATAAAGAAAAAATAAAGGAGACACTGCGGATTGAACGCTGAACCGCAGGAAATGCTATGAGTAAAAGAGACCGTTATAAAAGACTCATTTCCGTATTATCGGCTTTTATGCTCCTTGCGATGCTTACTGCCATTTTCGGATTTGTGTGGTACAGATATTACAGCGCTAAAATCGTACTTCCGTTCTACCGGCGCGGAAACTGGGTTCTTATAGCCATTTATGCCATTATGGTCGCCGTTTTCTTCAAAGCCTACGGCGGATTCAAGCTGGGATATCTGAAAAAAACAGATATGTTCTATTCCCAGCTGATTTCAATTGCCTGTGTGGATATTATCACATATTTCCTCGTCAGTCTTATCGGACGTGACTTTATGGGCGGTATGCCGATATTTTTCATGACTCTCGCTGATTTTGTCTTTCTCGCCTTCTGGACCTTTGTTTCCGGAAAGGTGTATTTCATGATTTATCCTCCGCGGCGGCTTATGATTCTCTACGGAAGTCATCAGGCGGCTGCGCTTGTACTGAAAATGAGCGAGCGTGTGGACAAGTATATGATTTGCGAATCGGTCAGTGTTAACGAGGATACCGAAAAGATTCAGGAACTGATTTTAAAATATGAAGGTGTAATCATCTGTGATATTCCCGCGGAAATGAGAAACAATTATCTTAAATTCTGCTTTGAAAATTCAGTCCGTGCGTATATTGCTCCTAAAATTTCGGATATTATAATAAGAGGAGCGGACGATATCCGTCTTTTCGACACTCCGCTTCTGCTGTGCCGCAATTACGGTCTTGATTTTGAGCAGAGGCTGATAAAACGCCTTTTCGACATTGTTTTTACGCTGATTACCCTTGTTATTGCAGCGCCGTTTATGATTGTCTCGGCAATAGCAATAAAGCTCTGCGACGGAGGTCCGGTTCTGTACAGACAGACCCGTCTGACGCTCGACGGCAGAGAGTTTCAGCTCTATAAATTCCGGAGCATGATCGTAAATGCAGAAAAGGAAGGAAAACCGCAGCTCTGCACCGATGACGACAGCCGTATTACTCCGGTGGGAAGATTTCTCAGGAAATGCCGTCTTGATGAGCTTCCGCAGCTGTTTAATATACTGAAAGGTGATATGTCGGTGGTAGGACCGCGTCCCGAGCGTCCGGAGCTTGCCGATGAATACAAAAAGGATATGCCTGAGTTCGGCTACCGTCTGAAGGTAAAGGCAGGACTCACAGGCTATGCTCAGGTTACCGGTGTCTATGACACCTCGCCCTACGATAAGCTTAAAATGGATTTGATGTATATCGAGAACTACTCGTTCAGAATGGATCTGCAGATAATCCTTATGACAATTAAAACGATGTTTTTCCCCGGCAAGACAAATGCCGAGACCGAGGAGGGCATTCTGACCGATCAACAGAAAAGAGGATAAATAATGAAAATAACAGCAGTTATCATGGCAGGCGGCAGAGGCGAACGCTTCTGGCCGAAAAGCAGAAATTCCCGTCCGAAACAGTTCCTTTCGCTTACCGCCGACGGCGAAACAATGATCCAGAAAACGGTTAACCGTCTTCTGCCGATTGTGGAATACGAGGACATTTTCATCGTCACCAATGCCGCGTATATCGGTCTTGTTAAAGAGCAGCTTCCCGGAATTCCCGAAGAGAATATTCTCGCTGAGCCTTGTGCAAGAAATACCGCTCCGTGCATCGCCTTTGCAGCGGCGGTTATCGGAAGAAAATACGATGACGCAGTTATGCTCGTGCTCCCCTCCGATCACCTTATCGGATTCGAGGATATGTATATCTCTACGCTGAAAAAGGCTGTAGATGTCAGCCTTGAGGGTAAAAATCTTGTAACCATCGGAATTACACCGAACTATCCCGAAACAGGCTACGGCTATATCAACTTCGGAGAAGAGTGCGGCAGTGCCTACAAGGTAAAGCGGTTTGTCGAGAAGCCCGATCTGCCTACCGCAAAGGAGTATCTTGCTTCAGGAAAATATCTCTGGAACAGCGGAATGTTCGTCTGGAAAATTTCGTCTGTAATGGCTAATTTAAAGGAATTCATGCCCGGGATATACGAGGGAGCAATCAGAATCGGCGAGGCGTTCGGCAGCAGCGGATTCGAGGAGGTTCTTGTCAGGGAATTTTCCGCGTTTACAAGCGAGTCGATAGATTTCGGCATCATGGAAAAGGCTTCGGATATCTATACAATTCCCGGAAACTTCGGTTGGGACGACGTTGGAAGCTGGCTTGCGGTTGAGAGAATCAACGAGGTTGATGACAGCAAAAACTACATTGAGGGCAATGTTATTTCCATAGGCTCCGAGCGCGCGACGATATGCGGAGGAAAGCGTCTTATTGCGGCAGTGGGAGTCGAGGATATAATCATTGTCGATACCGACGACGCAGTGCTTATCTGCTCAAAGAATAATACACAGGACGTTAAAAAGGTTATCGCACAGCTCAAGGAGAGCGGACGGAACGAGCTGGTTTAAGGCAAACCCGGACGGTGCTGCCTGAATTCAGTCTGTGTCAGAGATATGGTAAAACAATCAACGGATGAAAGTCCGGAACAATAAAAATCAAGGAGAAATTAAAATGAAAAACGCACTTATTACAGGAATTACCGGTCAGGACGGCTCATATCTTGCAGAGCTGCTTCTTGAAAAAGGCTATAACGTTTATGGTATCTGGAGAAGAAAGGCTACCGTTGATTATGGCAACATCGAGCATCTCAAGGACAAGGTTCATCTCATCTATGCGGACATGACCGACCCTGTTTCGCTTATGTCGGCAATGAGAATATCGCAGGCTGACGAGGTTTATAACCTTGCTGCACAGTCCTTTGTTGCCACAAGCTGGGATACTCCTCTCGGTACGGCAGACATCGATGCTATCGGTGTAACCAATATGCTTGAGGCTATCAGAACTGTCAAGCCCGATTGCCGTTTCTATCAGGCGTCGACCTCGGAGATGTTCGGACTTGTCCAGGCTATTCCGCAGTGTGAGACGACGCCGTTCTATCCGAGAAGTCCTTACGGTGTTGCCAAGCTCTACGGTCACTGGATTACAAAGAACTACCGCGAGAGCTACAATATGTTCGCATGCTCGGGTATCCTCTTCAACCATGAGTCCGAGAGACGCGGAATCGAATTTGTTACAAGAAAAATCACCGACGCTGTTGCACGTATCAAGCTCGGCGTTCAGGAATATGTTGAGCTTGGAAACATGGATTCAAAGCGCGACTGGGGACATTCAAAGGATTACGTCCGCGCAATGTGGCTCATGCTTCAGCAGGATAAGCCCGACGACTACGTTATCGCTACGAATGAGACCAGAACAGTCCGCGAGTTCGTTGAAACTGCTTTCGGTCATGTCGGAATCGAAGTTGAATGGCAGGGCGAGGGCGTTGACGAAATCGGTATAAACAAGGCAAACGGCAAGACTATTGTCAAGGTAAACAAGAAGTTCTTCCGTCCTGCGGAGGTTGATATCCTCCTCGGCAATCCCGAGAAGGCAGAAAAGGTTCTCGGATGGAAGCGTGAGATTTCGTTCTCGGAGCTTGTTGAGAGAATGGTTATGAACGATCTCAGACTCGTTGAGGATGAGATCAGGGTCAAGGAAATTATTGGCTGATTTTCAGGCAGTACTGTACAATGACCGTCCCATGGCTTTGTGACTGTTCTGCCCGGAGCTTGTCCGCTGCAATACGCAATCACTGTGCGTTATTGCCTTAAATCAGGGGGCGAAGTCTGTTCGCCCCTATGAGTCTATTATGGGGCAGGATGATTTTTTTCGGTTCAGAAGAACCTGTCTCTCTGCCTATGCCGAGAGAATAGCAGTCGGATATGGGGAGATTATCCCTCTGGCATGGGAATGACGACATCGTCCTGCGGGACAGAAAGGAGAAAGGCTTGAACATAGCATTCGACGCGCTGCCGCTTATCAGCGACAGAATCACGGGAATCGGCTGGTGTGAGGCAGGTCAGACAATGGCTCTTGCGCGGCTTTATCCCGAGAATAAATATACCTATAATTTTTTCTCCAGAAAGGACGATGAAATCAAGCTCGGACGTATCAGACCCTTTGCGGGAGACAATATCGGAATACGGCTTGTTCACGGCTCGGGATTTGTTTACCGCACGGTTTCAACGTTTCTTCCGCTTCCTTACAGCGGCCGCTTCGGCAGTAATGACGATATCACGCATTTCTTCAATTATATTGTCCCTCCCGGAGTCCATGGAAAAACGGTTACAACCGTCCATGACATGGTGTATAAGGCATTTCCCGAAACAGTCCGCGCGAGAACCAAATATATGCTCGATTCGGGACTGAAAAAATCCATGAAGCGTGCGGATCTGATCGTTACCGATTCGGAGTTCAGCCGCCGCGAAATTATCAGATATTTCCCTCAGCATGAGAAAAAGCTCAGAGTCGTGCCATGCGGCGTTGACCTTGAAAGATTTCGCCCGTGCGAGACTCCGGAGAGGATTCCGGAGGTGAAAAAAAATCTTGGAATCGACGGAGACTACTTTCTCTATCTCGGGACTATCGAGCCGCGTAAAAACCTTGAACGGCTGATAGAAGCCTATCATATCTTCACGCAGAAAATTGCCGAAGCTCCGCCGAAGCTGGTGCTTGCGGGCGGCAAGGGCTGGCTTTACGACAGTATTTTTGCAAGGGTCACGGAGCTTGGACTGGCAGACAGGGTCATCTTTACTAAATATGTTCCCTCCGAAGACATGAACCCACTGATGTGCGGCGCGCTGGCGTTCGTTTTTCCGTCCATTTATGAGGGATTCGGTATGCCTCCGCTTGAGGCAATGGCGTGCGGAGTGCCTGTTCTCGCTTCGGATGCCGCATCGCTGCCCGAGGTAACGGGAGACTGTGCAGTAATCTGTGACGCCTACAGCTCAGAAAGCATCGCAGACGGACTTTATCGCCTGTGCACCGACGGAGAGCTGCGGAGCAGGCTCAACCGCCTCGGATTGGAGCGCGCACGCGGTTTTACATGGGATAAATCTGCGGAGATATTATACAATGTTTACAAGGAGCTTTGCTGATGAGCGGAAAAAAGCTTAGAATTTTGCAGGTGAACAAGGCATACTATCCCCATATAGGCGGAATAGAGAGCCTTGTAAAGCAGTATTCAGAGGAACTGGGGCGATTTTGCGGAGTTGAGGTCAGAACTCTCGTATGCCGTGACGGCAGGGGCGGAACATACCGCGAGACCGTAAACGGAGTAGATGTTACGAGAGCTGGCAGCCTTGGAACGTATTTTTCATGTCCGCTGTCGCTGTCGTTCATAAGGCTGTTCCGGAAAATGGCAAAAAATTCCGATGTTGTGGAGATTCATGTGCCTTTTCCCCTTGCGGATGCGGCGCTGCTGCTGTCCGGCTACAGGGGAAGAGTTGTGGTTGCATGGCACAGCGACATAGTCAAGCAGAAAAAGCTGATGTTTTTTTATAAGCCGTTCATGACTCATCTGCTAAAACGCGCGGACTGCATCATCACCGCTACCGAGGGGCACATTAAAGGCTCGGAATATCTGACACCCTACGCTGAGAAATGCCGCATAATCCCCTATGGGATCAATCCGTCGGACTATCTTTCAATTGAAAATGCGCCGATTCTCACGGAAAAATGTACGTATAAAGACAGCGTAAAGGTATTTTTCACCGGCAGGCTGGTATATTATAAGGGAGTGGATGTGCTGCTGAAAGCGTTCCGGCTGGTTAAGGGCTGCGAGCTTTTCATCGCAGGCACAGGTGAGCTTGAGGATGAACTGAAAGCTTATTCTCATCGTTTCGGTATGGAGAAAAAAGTGCATTTTCTCGGATTCCTTCCCGACAGAGAGCTTCGTCAGGCTTATGCGGACTGCGATATATTCGTGCTTCCGTCGGTCGTGCGGAGCGAAGCGTTCGGCATAGTCCAGCTTGAAGCAATGGTTTACGGAAAGCCTGTAATAAACACGGACTTGCCCTCGGGAGTGCCGTATGTGAGTCTGGACGGAGAGACAGGGATTACCGTTCCGCCGTCAGATCCGAAGGCTCTTGCAGAAGCGGTAAATCGTCTTGCGGAGGACGTCGCGCTCAGGGAGAAGTTCGGAAAAGCCGCGGCAGAACGCGTGAAAACTCATTTTAATGAAGAAAACGTGATATCTCAGCTGCTCGGAGTTCTCTCCGACGGCAGAGTTATGGCAGCACTGCGTAATTGACGGCAGGAGCGCGTTCACATAAAATAAATGCACGGTATTTTTATGCGGTATTATCCGAAGAAAAATCCGGCTCTGTATTCATCAGACTGAAATTATTCCGGAATCAAATCAACAGGAGGCTTTAAATGAGAGCTTTAATTATAGGCGGAGCAGGCTTTGTGGGAGGTTATCTTATCCGCGAGCTTGCCGCAAACGGCTTCGAGGTACAGGCAACCTGCCTGCCGGGCGAAAAAATTACCGAAAGCTGCGGCATACATTTCCTCGATATACTCAATAAGGATGAGATTTCGGCTGTGCTCGGCGAGGTACGCCCGGATATCATCTATCATCTTGCGGCGCAGAGCTCGGTTTCGGTATCGTGGAAAAAGCCTCAGCTTACGGCGGAAATCAATGTGATCGGCACGATCAACGTCCTTGAAGCGATAAGGGAGCTGCAAAATCCTAAACCGCGGATCATTCTCATCGGTTCGGGTGAGGAGTATGGTTTTATACGCGCGGGAGCGTGTCCTCTCAGCGAAAATGAACCGCTGCGTCCCGGAAATATATATGCTGCTACGAAAGCCTGTCAGGGAATGCTCGGGGAAATATATTTCCGTGCCTATGGTATTGACGCTGTAATGGTGAGGGCATTCAACCAT
Organism: Oscillospiraceae bacterium; assembly: GCA_029007035.1. Lineage (GTDB taxonomy): Bacteria > Bacillota > Clostridia > Oscillospirales > Ruminococcaceae > Ruminococcus. The sequence goes on along the minus strand of JAQXHC010000005.1, from coordinate 10,845 downwards.
TCAGGACCTGCTCAGGCTCCTATATTTGTTATTTCCGACTTCTGCAAACAAATTGCCGAAATCGAAAAGGGACTTCATGATGCGGAAATATGTGTGGGAAATCTCTCGGCAAAGAGGGATTTCACCGATGTGCGCGATGTGGTGAGGGCATACCGTCTGCTCGCGGAGCACGGAGTGAGCGGAAAGACCTACAATGTCGGCAGAGGAAAGGCTGTGGAAATCAACAGAATACTCGAAACAGCGCTGTCTATGGCTAAGTGTGAAATCGCCGTGAAGCAGGATCCCACAAGAATGCGTGCCTCGGATATTCCGCTTATTGAGCCTGATACATCCGAAATCTGCGGCGACACCGGATGGAAAGCCGAGATTTCTATGGAAAAAACTATCGGAGACACGCTGGATTACTGGCGTGAAAATGTCTGAACGGAGGGATTTTAAATGTCGGATATTAAGCTGACCAACGAAAAAATGAAAACCTTTGACGGCGAGTCCGGAGCATTCAAAACAGGCGCTGCTCTCAAAAAATTCGGCGATGCTCAGAACGAAGCCAACGAAGCTCTTGCAGCCAACGTAAATGACCTTATCAGGCGCGTTTGTGCTCTTGAGGACGAACAGCTTCGCCATGCCGAAGCAATGAAAAAGCTCGCCTCCGAGCTTTCCTCCGCCAAGGCAGAAATTGATCGTCTGAGGCTTACCGCAAAGCTCAATACAAGCGCGATCCAGCGTATGAGCAACGCTGTGGACGATACGTCTGAGTAAGAGCCTGTTCAGAATCTTTTCGCACGTATCTTTCCGGTGAATTTTGCCGGTTTCTGCATTAAAAAATCTTGCCGGACGACAGCCTGCCTGCGAATTCCGCCTTGAAACCAGCGAAAATCACCTTGAAAATCTGCGCACGCCAAGCGATTAAACAGACTCTAAGCAGAGTTCAGGTAATATGTATTTTATATGGCGGCTATACAAAACGGACATAAAAAAAGAAATGTATACCCTTGACTTAGAAGCGGTTTTGTTATATAATATTAGTAATGACAAAAATGTCGCTCAATAAGAATAAATCAATAGGGGATTTATGCAGCGCATGAATCCCTTTTGAATTATCACAGCATTGAAAGAAGGTGTATTTATGGACCTTGCCGAAAAGCTTATGGAGGAGCTTGAATGCCGGGTTGCATTTGAAATCCCGATTTTCGGCGGAATTCCTGTACCGGAGTCCTGCGTTATGACATGGGTCATCATGGCGGTGCTTGTAATCGCCTCGATAATACTCGTAAGGCACATGAAAACCGTCCCGACGGGAACGCAGTGCCTGCTTGAGATCGGCATAAACTGGCTGAACGGCTTTTTCCTTGATATTCTCGGCCCGAAGGGCAAGAAGTATCTGCCGGTACTGGAAACGTTCATTATCTATATCGGCGTTTCTAACGTCATCGGACTGTTCGGTCTTCGTCCGCCGACGAAAGACTTCAATGTAACGCTTTCGCTTGCGCTTATCAGCATCATTCTGGTTCAGGTATCCGGAATCAGGGAAAAAGGGGTAGGCGGCTGGCTCAAAGGCTTCAAGGAACCCATGGGACTTATGCTCCCGATGAACCTGCTGGAGCTTATTATACGTCCGCTGTCGCTTTGTATGCGACTTTTCGGAAATGTGCTCGGCGCATTTGTAGTTATGGAGCTTATAAAGCTGCTGGTTCCTGTGGGAATTCCGCTGGTGTTCAGCTTCTATTTCGACGTGTTCGACGGACTGATCCAGGCATACGTTTTCGTATTCCTTACATCACTGTTTATGTCGGAAGCAATGGAATAACTTAATGGAGGTTAATTATGGGACTTATTGCAATCGGCGCAGGTATCGCGGTTCTGACCGGTATCGGCGCGGGAATCGGTATCGGTATCGCAACCTCAAAGGCTGCTGAGGCTATTGCACGTCAGCCCGAAGCCAAGGGCGATATAAACAAGGCGCTGCTCCTGGGCTGTGCCCTTGCGGAGGCTACTGCTATTTACGGTTTCGTTATAGCATTGCTTATTATCCTTTTCTTAAAATAAAAAAGCAATTATACATGGAGGTATATTATGGGACTTATTGCAATCGGTGCAGGTATCGCGGTTCTGACCGGTATCGGCGCAGGAATCGGAATCGGTATTGCTACTTCAAAAGCGGCTGAGGCTATCGCTCGTCAGCCAGAGGCAAAGGGCGACATCAACAAGGCGCTGCTTCTGGGATGTGCCCTTGCGGAAGCTACAGCTATTTACGGATTCGTAATCGCTTTGCTCATTATTCTTTTCCTGAAATAATATATACCCGAAGCTGTTTTCGGGGAGATTTGCTTTCTGCTACATTGTCAGGGCTTCAGCGTGATTCAGACGGTTCAGCGGCTCTTTGGCAGATGAACGGCGACTGAGCTTTACCGGAATACAGCGGTTCGATATAAACACGGAGGTGTACAGCAATGGAAATATTCTCATCGGGAGCAATACTTGCGTCGGTTATGAAAGCCGCGGATGATGCAGGTATCGAGCTTGCCGACGCGGATTCTGCCGAGGCGGAGACAGCCGCAGCAACAACCGGAGAATCGGAACAGAGCATACTTACGGTGAACGTATGGAATATAATCTGGTCTGTGGTTAATATACTGCTTCTTGTTATACTGCTGAAAATTTTCCTGTTCAAGCCGGTTAACAAGATGATGGAAGAGCGCACAGCGTCCATACAAAACGATATAGACAGTGCAAAGAAAGCCAGAGAGGAAGCGGAGGAGCTTAAAGCTCAGTATGCGGGTACGATTCAGCAGGCGAAGGACGAGGCTAAGCAGATACTTGCGAAAGCCCACGAGCAGGCTGCGTCCGAAAAGCAGGATATAATCCGCCAGTCACAGGACGAGGCGGACAGAATCGTCGAAACGGCAAACAAGAATATAGAAAACGAGCGCAAGCGTTCAATGCAGCAGGCACAGGCACAGATTGCCGACCTCGCAATTGCTGCGGCGACGAAAATTATCGGCGAAAATATGGACGACGCCAAGAACAGAAAGCTTGTCGACGAATTCCTTTCGCAGGAGGGAGCGAATGAGCAATGACCGACGTTATCAAGGAATATCTTAATTACCTCACAAGCCATAATATAGCTAAGGAAACAGCGGGCGAGGCGAGGTATGTCCTTTCGTCCTGTGAAGAGCTTCCGCAGACGCTGAGCAATCCGGTGATCACGGCAGAGGAAAAGCAGAATATCGTAAACGAGCTTTTTCCCATTGAACTGCGTCCGTTTGTGAATAAGCTCTGTGAAGAGCACAATGCCGAGCTTCTTGACGAGGTGCTTTCGGAGTATATCAATCTCTGCATAGAGCGCCTTGGAAACATACGCGCTGTCGTGCGGTATGTTACTCCCCTAAGCGGAAAACAGCAGGAAGAGCTTGAAAATTTCATAATGAAGAAATTCGGCAAAGTCCATGTCGAAATCGAGTACAGAAAAGACCCCGATATAATCGGTGGATTTGTACTCAGTGCAGGGGATTACGAATACGACCGCAGCTACCGCACCGGAATCCGTCAGATGCGCGAGAGCCTTATGAACAAGGCGGCTCATTATAAAGAAACCTCCGGAAATCACGGCTTCGGTGACAGCGATATCATATCTGTCCTCAAAAGTGAAGTCGACGATTTCGACAGAAAGTCCGGAGCAACGGAAACAGGCTATATAATTACCCTCGGCGACGGAATTGCCCGTGTTTACGGAATGAATAACGTAATGTACGGCGAGCTTGTCGAGTTTGAAACAGGAATCAGAGGTATTGTTCAGAATCTTGAAGAAAAATCGGTGGGTGTTGTTCTTCTCGGCGATGACCACGGTTTAACCGAGGGTTCAACCGTTACAAGAACAGGCAAGCGTGCCGGTATAGGCGTAAGTGACGCAATGCTCGGACGCGTTGTGGACGCTCTTGGTGCGCCTATTGACGGACTCGGTGAATTTGCAGCGGAGGACTATTTCCCCATTGAGCGTGAAGCTCCCGGTGTAACCGACCGTAAGTCTGTAAGCGTTCCACTTCAGACAGGTATTCTTGCCATTGACTCGATGTTCCCTATCGGACGCGGTCAGCGTGAGCTTATCATCGGCGACCGTCAGACGGGAAAAACCTCTATCGCTATTGATACAATCATAAATCAGAAAGGGCAGGGCGTTATCTGCATCTATGCGGCAATCGGTCAGAAATCCTCGACCGTCGCACAGGTTGTGGAAAATCTCCGCAAATACGGAGCCATGGACTACACCGTTGTAGTTTCGGCTTCTGCCAGTGAGCCTGCACCGTTCCAGTATATTGCGCCCTATTCAGCTACGGCTATAGCTGAATACTTTATGTCAAAGGGTCGGGACGTTCTGATAGTATATGACGATCTTTCGAAGCACGCGGTTGCATACCGTGCAATGTCGCTTCTTCTCCACAGACCTCCGGGACGTGAGGCTTATCCGGGCGACGTTTTCTATCTCCATTCAAGACTTCTTGAGCGTTCAAGCCGTCTCGATGACGAGCACGGCGGCGGTTCGATTACGGCTTTGCCGATTATTGAGACCCTTGCAGGCGACGTTTCGGCTTATATTCCGACAAATGTTATTTCTATAACCGACGGACAGATCTTCCTTGAAAGCGAGCTGTTTTTCTCGGGCGTAAGACCTGCGGTTAACGTCGGACTTTCGGTATCCCGTGTAGGCGGCGCAGCTCAGACGAAGGCAATGAAAAAGGTTTCGGGAACATTGCGTATCGACCTCGCCCAGTTCAGGGAAATGGAGGTATTCACACAGTTCTCCTCGGAGCTTGACCAGTCTACAGCCGAGCTGCTTGACCATGGTCATAAGCTTATGGAGCTGCTTAAGCAGCCGCTTTACAATCCGTATTCTCATCATGAGGAGGTCGTGCTGCTGTATGTGGTTTCACACGGCTATCTGAAGGATGTTCCGGTTACGGAGGTAAAGAAATTCTGCCGCGATCTTATGAGCTATATCAAGACCTATTCGCCTGCAATCTTTGAGGAAATTGATACCAAAAAGGTGTTCAGCGACGAGCTTGCCGAAAAACTCGATATCGTGATCAGGAATTTCAAGAAATAGGCGGTGAGCGTATATGCCAAATATCAGAGAAATACGCGAGCGTATTGAAAGTATTAAGCAGATCCTTAAAATCACCAACGCCATGTATCTTATATCGTCATCAAAGCTGAAAAAGGCGCGCAAGGCTCTTGACGACACAACTCCCTATTTTGATAAGCTTCAGGAGACTCTGAGCGATATTCTCGTCCACACTCCCGAAACGCGTCAGAGATATTTCAACAAGCGCGCCGAGATTCCCGAAGAAAAGCGCAAAAAGGGCTATATCGTCATAACTGCCGACAAGGGACTCTGCGGAAGCTATAATCATAACGTCCTGAAACAGACCGAGGTCGAGCTGAAAAAAGCGTTTGACAATAACTGCTATATGTACATTCTCGGTCAGGTAGGCAGACTCTATTTTCAGCATCGTAACAACGATATTGACCATTCTTCGATTGACAGCGAGTTTCTGTATACAACTCAGAATCCCACTCTTTTCAGGGCAAGGGACATTGCTGAGCTGATTCTCGATAAATTCGTAAAAAAAGAGCTTGACGAGGTATACCTCATCTACACCGCCATGGACAGCAAAGGCGAATTTGAGCCGAAAACCGTTCAGATTCTGCCTTTCAAGCGAATCCACTTCGGTCTCGACAAGGACGGCAAAATGAAAAAGCTGCCCAAAGCCGAGTTTGTTCCGTCCTCAAAAGAGGTTATGGATTATCTTATCCCAAACTATGTCAAAGGACTGATTTACGGCGCGATGGTGGAAGCCTTCTGCTGTGAGCAGCAGGCGAGAATGACCGCAATGGACGCTGCAACTTCAAGCGCCAGGGATATGATAAAAGATCTGTCACTGGTATATAACCGTGCAAGGCAGGCTGCTATAACTCAGGAAATCACCGAGGTCGTCAGCGGTGCCGAGGGTGTTTCCGGAGGGTAATCAGCCGGTTCCGTCGCTTTTTTGTGGGGACAGGAATTCCCGGAAGCATTTATTGTCTGCAGTGATCTCGTTTTTGCAGACAAGAAAGGAGTACAAATGGAAAAGGGCAGAATAACTCAGGTTATCGGACCTGTAATAGATGTTGAGTTCTCCGGCGGCAGACTTCCCATGGTCAGGGATGCTCTGACGGTTGAACTTGACGGCAGGACTCGCGTTATGGAGGTTGCTCAGCATATGGGCAACCACATTGTGCGCTGTATAATGCTTGCCACCAGCGAGGGGCTTTCAAAGGGTATGGAGGTACGGTCTACAGGCTCGTGCATTAAGGTTCCCGTAGGCGAAAAGACGCTTGGAAGAATGTTCAACGTCCTTGGCGAGCCGATTGACAAAATGGGAGATGTTGATTCGGAGGAGAAGTGGGAGATTCACCGCAAAGCTCCGTCATTCCGCGACCAGAGCCCTGTTGTTGAGATACTGGAAACGGGCATCAAGGTAATCGACCTGCTTGCACCCTACGCAAAAGGCGGTAAAATCGGACTTTTCGGCGGTGCAGGCGTAGGTAAAACCGTTCTTATACAGGAGCTTATCCGCAATATCGCCACCGAGCACGGCGGATATTCCATATTCACAGGCGTAGGAGAGCGTTCCCGTGAGGGCAACGACCTGTGGAATGAGATGAAGGAATCGGGAGTTATCAATAAGACCGCTCTCGTTTTCGGACAGATGAACGAGCCTCCCGGATCGCGTATGAGAGTTGCTCAGACAGGACTTACAATGGCTGAATATTTCCGTGACCGCGAGCATAAGGATGTTCTGCTGTTTATCGATAATATTTTCCGCTACGTTCAGGCAGGCTCGGAGGTTTCCGCACTTCTCGGACGTATGCCGTCGGCGGTTGGCTATCAGCCGACTCTTGCGACGGAGGTGGGCGAGCTTCAGGAACGTATCACTTCCACGAAAAACGGCTCTATTACGTCGGTTCAGGCTGTATACGTACCTGCCGACGACCTCACCGACCCGGCTCCTGCGGTAACCTTTGCTCACCTTGACGCAACAACGGTTCTTTCAAGAAAAATCGTCGAGCAGGGTATTTATCCGGCGGTTGACCCGCTTGAGTCAAACTCGCGTATCCTCGAACCGGACGTTGTCGGCGAGGAGCATTATAACGTTGCGCGCAGAACTCAGGAGCTGCTGCAAAAATATAAGGAGCTTCAGGACATCATTGCTATTCTTGGCATGGAGGAGCTTGACGAAGCTGATAAGCTTGCAGTCTATCGTGCAAGAAAGATTCAGAAATTCCTGTCTCAGCCGTTCAACGTAGCCGAGAACTTCACAGGCTTAAAGGGAAAATATGTTCCTCTCAATGAGACAATAAGAGGATTCAAGGCGATAATTGATGGCGAAATGGACAATTATCCCGAGGCAGCATTCCTCATGGCAGGCACGATCGACGACGTAATCGAAAAGGCTAAGCAGATTGAAGCGTCCGAATAAAGCGGAGGTACAGTTATGGCAAAGACCTTTCATCTTGATATAATCGCCAGCGACAGAGTGTTCTATCAGGGCGAGTGCGAGCACCTTGTGGTCACTGCAATTGACGGTCAGCTGGGAATTCTCCCGGGTCACGAAGCTCTTGTCACATCGCTTCCCACAGGTGAGCTGAAATACTGCGTGAATGGCAAGTGGCACAATGCAGCAATTTCTGAGGGCTTCATGGAAGTTATGCCGGAATTTGCCGTGATTCTCGCCGACCACTGCGAGCTTCCCGAGGAAATCGACATAAAGCGCGCCGAAGCTGCAAGACAGCGCGCCGAAGAGCTCCTCAGAGGAAAACAGAGCATTATGGAGTATTATCACACTCAGGCGGCACTGAATCGTGCAATAAACCGCCTTAAGCTGTCGCAGAAGAAATTTAAATAAGAATATACAGTGCGAATCTTCTTTCACTGCTGATTCAGGCAGACGAACAATAAGATATGGTTTGCCTGTTAAATTTCCAAGGCCGTAAAAATAACCTGAGAAGAACAGAATCTTCTCAGGTTATTTTTTTAAAGGAATGATTTTGATACTTCCCGTTATACAGCGCTCTCGGCGAGCGTATTGTGGTATATTATCGGACGGAGCTGTATACCGTTCATTGCCGCTTCGATTGCCTGCGGAAGCATCGAGAATTCAGCTACCAGCGAAGCCGGCTTTTTTACGCAGTCGTCCTGGAGCATCGGCACGAAATAGTAATTCTTCCGATTGAACAGCGAGCCTATATTTGCCGCTGAACCAAGAAGCGAGTCGTTCGATGCTATCGCCAGAAGCACGGGCTTTCCGCTTCTGAGATGAGATTTAACCGCCATTGTCACCGAAGAATCGGTAATTCCTCCGGCAAGCTTGGCGGCTGTATTTGATGTACACGGCGCAACGACCATAATATCCGTAAGCGATTTCGGTCCGATCGGTTCGGCATCAGCGATTGTCATGATCGCGCCTTTTCCGCAGACTTTTTCAAAACGCATCACGTTTTCCTCAGCGCTGCCGAATCGTGTGGAAATCGAAGAGGCATTTTCCGACATGATCGGAATCAGCTCCGCACCGCAGTTTTTAAGAAATTCAGCCTGCCTGAATACTTTGCTGAATGTACAGAACGAGCCGGTTACGGCAAATCCGATTTTAATTCCCTCAAAGTTAAATTCCATTGTTTTCACCCCTTTCGGTCAGAATTCCGTCAATCGTCTCGGCGATCATTTCGCCGGATGTTATCGGAGCGGTCCTTCCGGGCAGACCGAGAGCCCATATTACCTTGATACCAAGTTCAGCGGCGGCGGAAAAGTCAAATCCTCCCGGCTTGGATGCAAGGTCGATATACAGAGTGTTCTTATCGGAATTCATAAGCCTGCCCCTGCTGAAAATCAGCGACGGAACTGTATTGAAAACCAGACCTGAATCGTCGGGCATATCGTCTGTAAGACACGCCTTGATTCCGAGCATCTTTGCCTTTGCAAATCCGCTCTGATTGCGTACAGCCACTGTAATATCAGCACCGAAGCCTTTAAGAATATGAATCAGCGCAGTTCCGATTCTTCCGCAGCCGACAACGAGAACCTTAAGTCCGTTAAGAGTGACGGGAAGCTCCTCGAGAGCTATCTGAACTGCGCCCTCAGCCGTGGGAATGGCATTGAAAAGACTAAGCTCTTCACGGCTCATGTAGTCAATAAGCTCCGCGCGGGGGAAGATTTCTCTCAGACTGCAGTCGATTTTCCCTGCGAAAACCGTACCGTCCGGAGAGAGCATTTCCGCAGCGTTATCGGTTGACAGAGATTCCGCACAGCACGGGCAGTTGATCATTCCGCAGCCGTCAAGGGGAGGAACGGGGAGTATAATGCGGCTGAATTTATCCGATAAATCTGCCTTTCCGAGCTGCGGAAAGTGAGCGGTGTATTTAGAGTCGAAGCCGATGATATATGTTTCATATTTTTCCGACAGGCGCAGTGCGCAGTAAAGCTGACGCATATCTCCGCCTGCAACGAGCATTCTTTTATCAGATTTCATAGATTTTCTCCTTTATATGTCTATGGGTATTATTCTCATCGTACCCTTATTATTATATGCCGTTCCGGTGATTATGTTATACTAATCCTCAAAACAACAATAGACAAAACAGCGGCATTAATTCCGACGTTCGCCGTCGCACATCTTGAGGTGTACTCCTTGACTGTCAGAATTTCTGCTCGCAGTTTTATCTGTCAGCGTCTGGAGAATCAGTATTATTTCTGAATTCATTGCTCCCGACCTATTGACAATTTCCCCGATATAAAGTAAAATAGAATAAGAATACTATACTTGAAACGAGGTTTATTATTATGCTTAAAAACACCGAAAAAGTTATGGACAAAATCGTCGACCTTTGTAAATCCAAAGGTTTTGTATATCCCGGCTCGGAAATATACGGCGGTCTCGCAAATACATGGGATTACGGTCCGCTCGGAGTTGAGCTGAAAAACAACATTAAAAAAGCCTGGCTCAAAAAATTCGTTCAGGAAAACAAATACAATGTCGGTCTCGACAGCGCAATCCTCATGAATCCCCAGACATGGGTCGCTTCCGGTCATATCGGCGGATTCTCCGACCCACTCATGGACTGCAAGGAGTGCAAAACACGTCACAGAGCCGATAACCTTATCGAGGATTTCGACGGCACAAACGTAGCCGGCTGGACAAACGAGCAGATGACCGACTATATCCGCGAGCACAATATTGCCTGTCCCAACTGCGGAAAGACCAATTTCACAGATATACGCCAGTTTAACCTTATGTTCAAAACATTCCAGGGCGTTACCGAGGATTCCAAGTCAGAGCTTTACCTCCGTCCGGAAACAGCACAGGGCATATTTGTAAACTTTGCCAATATCCAGCGTACAACAAGAAAAAAAGTGCCTTTCGGCGTTGCTCAGGTCGGTAAATCATTCAGAAACGAAATTACTCCCGGTAATTTCATCTTCCGCGTCCGCGAGTTTGAACAGATGGAGCTTGAATTCTTCTGCAAGCCCGGCACTGACCTTGAATGGTTCGATTACTGGAGAAGCTACTGCAAGAACTGGCTTCTCAGCTTAGGCGTTAAGGAGGACCGCCTCCGTCTTCGTGACCACGACCCCGAGGAGCTTTGCTTCTACTCAAAGGCTACAACCGACTTTGAATATCTCTTCCCCTTTGGCTGGGGCGAGCTGTGGGGCATTGCCGACAGAACCGACTATGACCTTACTCAGCACATGAAGACAAGCGGCAAGTCCCTTGAATATTTCGACCCCGAAACCAACGAAAAATATATCCCTTA
>JAQXHC010000004.1 GCA_029007035.1 Oscillospiraceae bacterium | reverse complement strand
GTATACTTACCTAGATTCAGCGTTCCGTGAGCCTGCTTCGGAATCTTTCTGCCATATCGGTCGGTTTCCATTTTGCCGTCAAAATTCTTCGGCACACCTGTGTGATCATATCCGACCGTCAATTCGATCTGGTCGGTGACTATGCGCTTTTCAACTAAATCCAGTACAAGAAGCTCCGTCATTTCACGAACGATGAGTCGCCCCTTGTCATAGCTGTACGCGCAGGATAAAACCTGCCCCTGACTGATACTGTGTGCTTTGGGCTTGTATGCCTTAATATCTGCAATGGTGCAGGGCTCCCAGCCCCATGCATGGTCAATGAGCAGCTCTGCATTCACGCCAAAGAGCTTGTAGAGCTTATCCTCGTCATACTCAGAGCATTCTGACACATCGCCCATGGTGTACATATAATTTGCTTCCAGCTTCTTTGCCGTACCGCTGCCAATACGCCAGAAATCCGTCAGCGGTGTATGCTCCCACAGCTGTCTGCGATAACTCATTTCATCCAGTTCTGCAATTCTTACGCCGTCCTTGTCGGGTGGCATTTTCTTTGCGACAATATCCATTGCCACTTTGGCAAGGTATAAGTTTGTACCAATGCCTGCCGTTGCCGTGATGCCTGTTTCTTTCAGCACAGCCTGTATCATGCGGATGGCAAGCTCGTGAGCTGTACATTTATATGTGGACAGATATTCTGTAACATCAATAAATACTTCATCGATTGAATACACATGAATATCCTCCGGTGCGATATAGCGGAGATAGATCTCATAAATTTTAGTACTGACCTCCATATATCGTGCCATCTGCGGAGGTGCGACAATATAATCAATCTCAAGGGCAGGATCAGCGTTCAGTTCCGCAGCGTTACAGGACTTGCCGGTAAATCTTTTCTGCGGAGCTTTGAGAACTCTGTTACGGTTCGCATTCTGAACTTTCTGTACAACCTCAAACAAACGCGGTCTGCCGGGAACACCGATTGCTTTCAGTGACGGTGTGACTGCAAGACAGATTGTTTTTTCTGTCTTTGTATAATCTGCAACTACAAGATTGGTTGTCAGTGGATCCAGTCCGCGCTCCACGCATTCGGCTGATGCGTAGAAGGATTTCAGATCGATTGCAATATAGTATCTTTCCAAAAGCTCACCTCAAATATTCAGGTATAACACTTTCAAGAAGTTCACAAAGTTCATCGTAAACTTTCTTATCTGTTTGTTTCGATCATTACTTCTCTTTTCATTTTTTATAAAAATCAGTCTCCTGTGTTATTTCTGTTTTACCACAGTTGACTGATTTTTTACATGTTGTATTTTTAGTTCCGCCTGCATTTACCGGAGGTGTTATCTTGCTTATCAAGCCGAGTACTGCTCTTCGAGCCATTTGATCATAGAGTCAAATCCCTCCTGAGTCCTATCGAATTCTGCGGAATTTTCGATATCAGCTTTCATGGAACATAGTCTGCTGTGCCACGTCATGCAGGTAAATTTCTCGGCAGTGATAATTTTATATGCAAAGTCACCCTTACTGCCCGAATAGTCGTTGCCGCTGTCGAAATAGTAAAACTTCGGAATGTCAAAAATATCCGAAACACTCATTTAATCGCCTCCTTTGAAGAAATCTATCGCCTGTTCGAGATTGTCATAAACCGCGCTGAGCATCGGGCGGATTTTTTCATCGGGCGCTGAAAGATCGGGAATCATAACTGCTTTGCAGCCTGCGGAGTAAGCAGATTTTATGCCGTTGGGAGAATCCTCAAGAGCTGCACATTCACAGGGAGCAAGTCCGAGCTCGGATGCAGCGGTAATGTAAATATCAGGCTCCGGCTTTCCGTTTTTAACCATATCTCCGCAGATGATCTTATCAAAATAATGAGCCGCGTTGATTTTTCCGAGATACATCAGTGTTCGTTCGCGGTCGGTAGCGGTTGCGACGGCGATTCGGTAAGAATTGTCTCTCAGATAGTCCAGCAGTCTGAAGAGACCTTTTTTAATATCAAAACCGTTTTTGTCTATGTAATCGTTCATGAGAGCAATTCTTCTGGAACGTATTTGCTCAAACTCGAATTGTTCTCCGAACAGACCTTTCAGAAAGGGAACAGAGTATTTCCGCGAAAGACTGCGGATGGAGAGGACGTTCTCAAAGCTCATGCTGTAGCCGAATTCGGCAGCCGCCTGCCTCCAGAAGCGGACGAGCAGCTTTTCGGTATCGAGCATAAGTCCGTCCATGTCGAAAATTACACCTTTCAGCATTGTATCAGCTCCTTTGAAAGGGGCGAACCGTAACAGTCCGCCCGGATTTGGTTTCAGTCAACTGCAGGCAGTTAATGCTCGGTATTGTTTTTAGGGGTTATCTTTATTGCATTTAGTGCAGTCAGTGGTGGGGACTCCTTCGGCGCAGTCGTAGCAAACTACGTTTTTCAGTGTTCTGCCTGCGAAAAAATCTTCAAGGTTGCCGATTGTTATTTCAGCAATATTTTTAAGAGCCTCCGCCGTGAGAAAAGCCTGATGCGAGGTAAGAACCACATTTGGCAGAGATACGATTCTTGCCAGTATATCGTCGTTTACGATTTGCTGGGAATGATCTTCAAAGAAAAGCTCCGTCTCCTCCTCGTAAACGTCGAGACCCGCACCTGCGATTTTTCTCTCTTTCAGCGCTGAAAGGAGAGCTTCGCTGTCGATAAGACCGCCTCTCGAAGTATTGATTATAATGACGTTTTTCTTCATTCTTCCGAAAGCCTCAGCTCCGAGAAGATGGTGTGAATCGTCAGTGAGCGGACAGTGAAGTGAGATTGCATCAGATTCTCTGTAAATTTCGTCGAGAGTCGTATACTCAAAGTCAGGATTATCAATTGGATAAGGGTCGTAGGCGAGGACTTTCATGCCGAAGCCCTTGCATATTTTTATAAAAATTCTGCCGATTTTTCCCGTACCGATAACGCCGACAGTTTTTCCGTTCAGATCAAAACCGGTAAGTCCGCGCAGTGAGAAATTGAAGTCCCTTGTGCGGTTGTATGCTTTGTGTATTTTGCGGTTGACGGTAAGAAGCAGAGCCATTGCGTGCTCGGCGACGGCATACGGAGAATACACAGGGACCCTCAGCACAGTCAGTCCGCAGTCGTGGGCAGCCTTGAAGTTGATATTATTATATCCGGAGCATCGCATAGCCAGAACCTTTGTCCCACCTTCAGTCAGCGTCCTGATAACGTCTCCGCTGATAGTATCGTTAACAAATGCCACAGCGCCGTCGAATCCGTTTGCAAGGTCGGCGTTCTCGGGCGAAAGCTTTTCTTTGAAAAATTTAATTTCAAAGCTTTTTTCAAGACGTCCGAACCAGGTCCTGTCATATTCCTTTGTGTCAAAAAAAGCAACTTTCTTCATAATAATTAAGCCTCCGTTCAACAATATTATTCCTGCGGAGGCCTAATATATTCAGTTTTTAATAATGAATCAGCGGTCAATCAGCCAGCTGTACATACCCTCATACTGCTTAGCGGAGCTGTTCCACGAGAAGTCTTTTTCCATACCTCTCTTGACGATTTTGTTCCATTCCTTACGATTGTCAAAGTAGACGTGCTTAGCATAGTTGATAGTGTTTAGCATTTCGTCGGCGTTGTAGTTAGCGAATGAAAAGCCCGTACCGGAATCGTTATATTCGTTATAAGGTTCAACAGTGTCTTTAAGTCCGCCTGTTTCGCGTACAATCGGTACAGTACCGTAGCGGAGTGAAATAAGCTGAGTAAGACCGCACGGCTCGAAAAGCGACGGCATAAGCATAGCGTCTGCGGCAGCATAGAGCTTGTGTGCAAGAGTGTCGGAATACATTATATTAGCTGAAACGCGATCCGGATATTTCCACTGATAATGCTTGAAAAGGTTTTCATAATTTGGATCGCCGGTTCCGATAACGACGAACTGGGTAAACTCATCGCATATTCTGTCAAGAGCATATTTCACGAGATCGAGACCTTTCTGATCGGTAAGACGTGAAATAATGGCGATCATGAATTTATCCTTATCCACTGGGAGTCCGAGTTCCGCCTGGAGCTTGGACTTGTTTGCGGCTTTTCCGGTTTTAAAGTTTGAGGAGCTGAACTCGGAATAGATCTGTTTATCTTCAGCAGGATTAAAAACGTTGTAGTCGATACCGTTGACGATGCCTCTCAGTGAAGCCGAGCGTGCTCTCAGCAGACCGTCAAGGTGCTCTCCGTAGAACGGATACTTGATTTCTTCGGCATAGGTTTCGCTGACGGTAGTGATATAGTCGGCGTAAACGAGACCTCCCTTGAGCATATTTGCGTCCTTGAAGAATTCAAGCTTATCCGGAGTGAACATATAGTCGGGGAGAGCGGTGTTGTATTTGAATGTATCGATATTCCATACACCCTGGAATTTAAGGTTGTGAATGGTCATAATGGTTTTCGTTCCGCTGTAGAACGGATTGGTCGCAAAGGACGAGCGCAGGAAAACTGGAATCATTGAAGCCTGCCAGTCATGGCAGTGGATAATGTCAGGGCGGAAGCCGATTACCGGCATTATCGCGAGAACAGCCTTAGAGAAGAAAATAAATCTTTCGATGTCCCATTTAAGGTCAGAGGAATACGGCTGACTGCATCTGAAATAATAGTCGTTGTCGACAAAATAGAATTTTATGCCGTTGTATTCGTATTCCATAATACCAACGTGCGAGCCTACAACGCGCATACCGTAGTCCATATAGAAGTGGTGAACATATCTGAACTGATTGCGGTATTTATCCGGAATGCAGGTGTAGTACGGCATAATAACTCTTACGTCGAATTCATTTTTGTCGATATACTGCGGAAGTGCGCCGACAACATCGGCAAGTCCGCCTGTTTTGATAAAGGGAACACATTCTGATGCAGCAAATAAGATATTTTTCATGTACTCAGCTCCTTTGAGAATTAAGATATGAATATCTTCTAAGGCAATACCTAACAGAGATTGTGCGGAAGATACGCAGTCGGATTGTATAAATAGTCCTCAGGCAGGCTGCGCCTGACAGGAAATTTTTGAGCGGTGTTGCCTTAAATATATTATAGTATTATTTCACTTGTTCGTCAAGAGATTTTTATTATTTGTTAGTCAATAATTGTGATAAGAATCAGAGTTTGTATACATTGAAACAGCATCGAAAAAATAGCCGGAGAATATTATACATATATTTATAAATGTGCTGTTGTTTATCCATTGAAATTTTTGGTCTAAACGGTATGATCTCCGAATAGAATTATAAAAAAAGGAGAAATAAAATGGCTATAACAAACAGTTACAAAATAATATGCGAGTATATGCCGCCGGACATTAGCAAAGCAATGAGCCTTGTGACAGACAAAAACTCCTCCGGAATCGATGAGGTGCGTATCAGGCTGAATCTTCCGGTCAGCTTTATTATGTCCGGTAAGCCCTGTTTTCTGTTACGAAGCGGACAAGTCAGCCGGACTGTTGATATGGCTGACCTGGTTACGGCAAATATGAACGACATTGAAAATATATTTATGAGGCTTTGTAAGTATTCAGTCCACAGCAGTGAAACGGAACTTCGGCAGGGATTTTTTACGATAAAGAACGGAATCAGAGTCGGAGTGGCAGGTGAATATAATTCCACAGGTGAAATGCTGAAAAAGGTTACATCGTTCAATTTTCGGGTTTCAAGAGAAATTATCGGATGCGGGAATGAAATTTACAACCGTGTTTTAAACTCGGGATACAGCGTTCTTATCTGCGGCAGGACAAACTCAGGTAAAACAACAGTACTCAGGGATTTGTGCAGACTCTGCGGAAACCGTGAAAAGGTCACGCTTATTGATGAGAGACGTGAAATCGCAGCCTATTCGTCGGAATCATTTTGTTTTGATGTTGGAACAATGACGGATATAATTGCCAATCTGAAACGGGATGCAGCAATAAATTCTGCAATAAGGACGCTTTCACCGGGGTATATTTTCTGTGATGAGATAAGTAACGATGAGGACTGTACCGCTATTCTGAACGGTCACGGCTGCGGGGTTCGTTTTGTATCGACAGTTCATGCCGGAAGCTACAGCGAGCTTCTTTCACGGAGACCAATAGCACGTCTGCTTGACGAAAAAGTTTTCGATTATGCGGTTTTTCTATATGACGAAAATATGCCGGGCAGAGTCAGCGGAATCAGGAGGCTTAAACCGTGATAAAATTAATAATTTTCACACTGATCGCCGCAACAGGTGCGTTTGTCGGTATCTCAGCGGCGGATGTTCTGCGGAAAAGACGTAATACCGCACGCAGGCTTCATTCTCTGCTTACCGAACTTGCAGTGATGATTCGATACAGAGGACTTGATCTGTTCGACATTGTTCAAAGACTGCGGAATAATACAGAATTTTCTTCGCTCGGTTTCATATGCTCAATGCCGTCGGAATACAGTCCTGAGCTTGATTTTCATGATGAATGGAAAAGATCCGTCGAAACCGATTCATCGCTGACATCGGATATGAAACAGATTCTGAACGAGCTTGGTTCTTCGTTGGGGACAAGCGATGTAGACGGGCAGATTTCTGTAATCGATGCGGCATCAGAAAAAATGACGGCGCTTGAAAAGCAGCTTGAAGCGGAATATGCCGACAAATCCCGTTTATACCGCAGTACGGGAATTTTGTTGGGAATCATGACGGGAATTATTTTTATATAAAGCGGAGGTTTAAAAGTGGATATTGACCTGATTTTCAAAATTGCCGGGACGGGAATAATCGTTGCCGTTCTGAACCTTGTTCTAAAAAGGGCGGAGCGCGAAGAGCAGGCGATGCTCACGACCCTTGCCGGACTTATCGTTGTACTCGTGGTAATCGTTAAGGAAATCGGAAACCTTTTCGAGACGATCAAATCGGTGTTTGGTTTATGGTAGACAGCTGTTTCTCAGTCGCAGCAATTTGTATATGTGCGGTGATGCTGTCGCTGCTGCTGAAACGATATTGCCGCGAACAGTCGCTTTTTGTCGCTCTTGTCGCCTGTATAACCGTGATTGGAGCGTTTGCAGCCTCAGCCGGTGATTTACTGAATGACCTGAGGGAGATTCTTGAGGAGTCTGAAATATCCCCCGAGTATATCTCAGTTGCATTTAAAGCGGCGGCGGTATGCATTATTACTCAAATCACAACCGAGCTTTGCCGGGACAGCGGGGAGGGCGCAATCGCTTCTGCGGCGGAGCTGTGGGGGAGGGGAACTGTGGTTTTGCTTTCAGTTCCGATTATAAGAACGCTTATTGGTATTATCGGGGAATTTCTATAGGTGTAAAATGAAAAGAATTATTTTAATAATTATTACGTTAACAATTTGTATAATTGCTATGAACGGGTTTTCATCCGATATTTATGCGGAGGAGGGCGAAGCATATGAATCCCAGCTCGGCAGTGAAGTCGACGATGTATTAAGTGATTACGGAGTTGACTACTCATATTTTGACATGACTGCGCTTTCGATTGATGAATTTCTTTCAAAGCTGAAGGAATCTGTCACAGAGCGGATTAACGCGCCGTTCCGACTGCTCAGTTCTGTTCTGGTGATAATTATTTTCGCGTCGTTTATGAACAATCTCGGAGACGGGCTTGCAGGAAAAACTTCATCAGCCGAGCTTTATGGCTTTATATGCGCAGCCTCGACGACTGCTGTTATAAGCAGTCCGCTGCTTGAGGTTTATGAAAATACCGCTGAGGATATGAACAGATGCGGCGGCTTCATGACGGCGTTTGTGCCTATATACGTAGGAATAATAATAGTTTCCGGTGGAATGGTTTCAGCGCAGCTCTATAACGGAATCACGCTCATGGCAGCGGAAGTAATTGTTCAGGCAGCCGAAAGTCTGGTGATGCCGCTTTTGTCAATGATGGCAGCTCTTGCGGTTATGGGGAGCATATTCCCGAATTCATTTATTGATACTGTAACTGCTCTTATAAAAAAGCTTGTTACACTGGGACTGACACTATCCCTGACTCTTTTCAGCGGATTTGTCTCAGTGAAATCGACTCTTGGAGCAAAAGCTGACGGTTTTGCGGCTAAGTCGGTAAAGCTTATGATGTCTGGATTTATTCCCGTAGTCGGCAGCGCTGTGTCGGATGCCTATTCAACAGTAAAAGGAAGCTTTGAAGTTATGCGATGCACCGTCGGGACTGCCGGAACTGTCGGGCTTGTTCTGCTTTTTTTGCCGCCGATTATCGAAATACTTGTATTCAGAGTCGTGATGTGGATAGGTGCGTCGGCAGCCGAAATGTTTTCGGTGCCGTCTGCATCGAAGCTGATGAAAGGACTTGATAATGGACTTGCCATTGCCATGAGCATACTGATTTGCTTCGGTTTATTGTTCATAATCAGCACGGCGGTTCTCATGAAAGCATCGTGATTGGAGGTTACAATGGACGGACTAAAAGAAACAATTGGCAGTGTATGTGCAATATCCGCGCTTATTTGCATAATCGACGGAATAACATCCGGCACACGTCTGAAAAATCAGATGAAATTTCTGTTGAATCTGCTGTTCATCCTTGTGGCAGTGACTCCGCTGCTCAAGGGCGCAGCGGATATAGAGCTGCCGAAGTTATCCGATTTCAGCATAAGCGAAGTCTCAGCATCCGACAGCAGCTATCGT
The DNA here is from genome assembly GCA_029007035.1 of Oscillospiraceae bacterium. Classification (GTDB taxonomy): domain Bacteria; phylum Bacillota; class Clostridia; order Oscillospirales; family Ruminococcaceae; genus Ruminococcus. The sequence goes on along the minus strand of JAQXHC010000004.1, from coordinate 67,967 downwards.
GCCGAGCTTGAACGTCAGACGGCAGAGAATATATCGTCGGTTCTTGCCCGTCAGCTTGAAGCGGCAGGAATACGCTTTGATAAAATTGAAACGAATGTTAATATTTCTGAGACAAACAGCATATCTATTAGTAGTGTTACGGTTGCGGCGGACGATTTTGATGAAGCTGCAAGGATAATACGCAGCAGTCTCGGAGAAGATACGGAGGTGCTCAATGACGTTTCATGAGTTTTACGAGAACCTGAAATCGGACGGAAGGCGGCTGAAAATCCTTAAAATTCTGTTTATTGCCGGATTCTGTCTTATACTGATTTCATATTTTTTTTCAGGAGGAGGCGACGATGAAAAAAAAGCGGAAAAGTCTGCACAGCCGTCGGAATCCGTCAGCGAATACAGGGACGAAACCGAGCGTCGGCTCACTGATTTTCTCAGAAATATTGAAGGAGTCGGCGAGGTGAAAGTCTATCTGACCTACGAGGGCGAAAAGGAATACGTCTATGCCCGTGAGGGACGGACTTCGGTTTCCGAAAATAAAAAAGAGGAGGAGTATAAATATGTGATGACAGGCGGAAGCAGTGATAAAACCGCACTTGTCGAGACGGTTAAGCTGCCGGAGGTTAAGGGGGCGGTGATAGCCTGCTCGGGAAGCGAAAATGCGGCAGTATGCCAAAGCGTATATAAAGCTGCGGCTACAGCTCTCGGGATTCCGACAAGCTGTATTTATGTAACAAAATTAAGATAAAAGGAGACTTGTTTTATGAAAAGACCAACAGTAATAATAGGAAAAAAACAGATAATAATGACCTGCCTTACGCTTATGCTTGCAATCGCGGTGTACATAAATTACGCAACTGCGCCAAAGGTTGGAAAAATGGATGAGAAGGCGGAAAAAAGAGCAGGAGATACAGTCAATTACGGCGATACCGAGTTTGTGAACGGCGGCTCTGATTCTGTGGACTATTTTGCACAGGCGCGTCTCGATAAAATGAACAACCGCGATGAGGCTGTTCAGACTCTCCAGACGATCATCGGCGGCGGAGATCTTACCGAGGATGAAATGGTAACCAATGCTCTCGATGCGGTTGAGGTTTCAAAGCTGATCGAAGCCGAGGGAACAATCGAATCTCTTGTAAAAGCACAGGGTTTTGAGGACTGCGTTGCATACCTTGACGGCGAATCTGCGAAGCTTGTAGTCAAGACAGAAGGGCTTGATAAGGCGCAGGCTGCTTCAATTAAGGAAATAATTCTGGGCGAAACTGAAGTTTCTGCAGAAAATATCAGAATTTTTGAGGTAAAGTAGTTGTACAATTGAAATTTTTTTGGTATAATATAAGAATAAGGGTGTAAGAGACACTATTGTTAAAATTTTACACTCAATTATCTGTGAAAGCGTAGGTTTTGAAAATGAAAGGAATTAAGGAAACTGCCAAGAGCAGACTTAAAATATCCGAGGACGTAGTTATAACCGTTGCAAGACTTGCCGCACTTGATGTTAAGGGTGTGGCAGGTCTCAGCGGCGAGGATGATAAGTTAAGCAGGCTCTGCGGAAAAGCTCCGATCAGGACAGAGCTTATGGGCGATGTTGTATCTATCGAAATAAAGCTTGTCGTTGCCGGAGATGCCAGGGCGTGCACGGTTGCGCAGGCTGTTCAGGCTGCTGTAAAGGAAAATGTCCAGACCATGACCGGTGTGACCGTTGCAAGAGTTAACGTAATAATCGACGATATTTGCTTTGAATAAGTCAAGGAGAAAAAAATGACAAGACGTGAAATAAGAGACAGCGCATTCAAGCTGATTTTTGAGCAGCTTCTGCGTGACGATGATATTGAAGAGCTTTATGATATAGCCGAAGAAGTTGACGAAATTACCGTCAACGACGAAGTTAAAAAACTTGTTGAGGGAACGATCAGTCACCGCGATGAGCTTGACGGAATAATTTCAGGCTACAGCAAATCGAGAAGCATAAGCAGAATCTCAAAGCTCAATCTTGCAATTCTGCGGCTTGCGTTGTATGAATCGATCTATGATGACAATACACCGGTTAACGCTGCAATCAGCGAAGCAATAAACCTCTCGATGACATATACTTATCAGGAGGATACATCATTTATCAACGGCGTACTCGGTGCATTCTCACGGGACCGCAGCAGTGGAGAAAACGAAAATGCCTGATTTTCTCGGAATCGATACGAGTAATTATACAACCTCTGCAGCTGTTTTCAGAAGCGAGGACGGAACGGTTTTTCAGTCCAGGCGGCTGCTTCCCGTCAGACCGGGTGAGCTTGGACTCCGTCAGAGCGATGCTGTGTTTCATCATACTAAGCAGCTCCCGGAGATGATTGAAAGGCTGTTTTCTGACAATAATCTTAAAAAGCCGGCATCGGCAGCAGCTTCATCGCAGCCGAGAAATGAGGCAGGCTCATATATGCCGTGTTTTCTGTGCGGCGAGGGATTTGTGCGTTCCTATGCAGCCATTGAGAAGATTCCGGCGGTATTTACATCTCATCAGGTGGGGCATATTCTCGCAGCTCTGTATTCCGTAAATTGCCTTGAACTGGTGAAGGAGAAATTTATTGCTTTTCATGTAAGCGGCGGAACGACTGATTGCCTGTTCTGCGAGCCGGACGATGAGTTGGTACTGAAAATAACCCGGATCGGCACATCGCTCGATCTGAAAGCCGGACAGGCTGTTGACAGGACAGGCTTAATGCTCGGACTTGATTTCCCCTGCGGACCTGAATTAGAGAAGCTTGCGGAAAAATGTACAAAATGCTTCAAGGTAAAAGCGACTCTTAAAGGTACAGACTGCTGCCTTTCCGGTGTTGAAAACAGATGCCGGAAAATGCTTGAAGATGGCGGATCTGCCGAAGATATTGCCGCATTCTGTCTAAGTATTATTGCCGAAACGATTATTTCCATGACCGAAGCGGCAGTTTCAGAATATGGCAGACATCCGCTTGTATTTGCAGGCGGAGTGATGTCCGATAAAATAATACGCGATAAAATTATTTCCCGATTTCCCGATGCAGCGTTCGCAGATCCGCAGTTTTCCTGTGATAACGCAGCAGGAGCGGCGATTTTCGGGTATTTGAAATATAACGGAGAAAAGTAATATGCCGGTTCTGACAGTTTCCCAGATTAACCGCTATATCAGCTTCCGATTCAAGGAAGACAAGAATATACAGGGAATAATGGTTAAGGGAGAAATATCAAATTTTGTGGAGCACTACCGCAGCGGTCATCTTTATTTCACCTTAAAGGACGGTGAAAGCGCGATTAAGGCGGTGATGTTTGCATCTGCTGCTGCGAGACTCAGGTTTTCTCCCGAAGACGGAATGTCTGTAATAGTTAGCGGAAGTGTTTCCGTATTTGAGCGCGACGGAGTTTACCAGCTTTATGTTACCGATATCCAGCCCGACGGAGCCGGAGCAGTGAGCATAGCTCTTGAACAGCTAAAAAAGAAGCTTTCAAAAGAGGGGATTTTTGATACTGCACATAAGCGTCCTGTGCCTGTGATGCCCAAAAAAATAGGAGCGGTAACATCTCTCAGCGGCGCGGCGGTGAGAGATATAGTCAATGTTCTCAGCCGCAGATACCCGATCGGAGAGCTGTACTGCGTCAATGCCCTTGTGCAGGGTGAAAACGCTCCCGAATCTGTATGCCGCGGTATTATGAAAGCCGAATCGCTCGGCTGTGATGTGATAATCGTCGGCAGGGGCGGCGGCTCATCGGAGGATCTGTCCGCATTTAACAGCGAAAAGGTAGCTTATGCAATTTATAACTGCAAGGTTCCTGTTATATCGGCTGTAGGACACGAAACCAATTTTTCAATAGCCGACCTTGCCGCAGATCTGCGTGCACCCACACCATCGGCTGCTGCGGAGCTTTCCGTTCCGTCGGTGGAAAATCTTGCGGAAAAGCTGAATATTTGCGAACGGCGAATTCGGAATGCGGCTCTGCGGAAACTTGATTCGTGTACTGACGGGTATATTGCTCTGAACGCGAGACTGACGGCTCAGTCTCCGGAAAACCGGATGAAGCTTGCTGCCGGTAGGCTTGACGGACTTTCAGAACGACTTAAAAACAGCTATGGAAGATATACATCGAATTGCGATAAGAGACTCGGCGAGCTGGCGGTAAGACTCGATATGCTGAGTCCCCTTAAAGTACTGTCGAGGGGTTATTCTCTCGTTTACCATGGCGAAAGACTTATAAATGACGCAGAAAAGCTTAAAAGCGGCGATACAGTTAAAATCAGATTCGGCAGCGGCGAGCACGACGCTGTAATAAAATAAATGCGGTGATAATATGGAAGAAAAACTTAGCTTTGAAGAAAATATGACGAGGCTCGGAGCAATTGTTGCGGAGCTTGAAAAGGGAGAAATCCCCCTTGAAAAAGCGGTTGCTCTGTACGGCGAGGGAGTAAAGCTCTCGGCGGACTGCAAAAAGCAGCTTCAGGAGGCTCAGCTCAGTGTAACGGAGGTAGAATAATGGAATTTAAGGAAAAACTTGACAGTTATATCTCTCTTGCGGAGGATAGTCTTAAAGTATATAATGCACACAGTGATAATAACAAGCCGCAGAGCGGTCTTATAGACGCGATGAACTATTCCCTTGAAGCAGGGGGAAAGAGAGTGCGTCCTGTATTGGTGTATTCATTCTGCGAGATGCTGGGAGGAGACCTGCGCAAAGCAAAAGCTCCTGCTGCAGCGATTGAGATGATACATACCTTTTCACTTATTCACGACGACCTGCCTGCTATGGATGATGATGATTTCCGCCGCGGCAGACCGTCATGTCACAAAGCGTACGGAGAAGCAATGGCGATTCTTGCGGGCGACGCGCTTTCGGTTCTTCCTTTTGAAATAATTGCAGATGATAATGAGCTTGACGCTGCGGAGAAGGTCAGAATAATCTCTTATCTTGCCAAAGCTGTCGGAAGAGACGGTATGATAGGCGGTCAGGTTATCGATATGGAAAATGAGGAACGCACTGACGTTGATGAAGCGAATCTGCGTAATATGTACCGCTGTAAAACAGGGCAGCTCATAGCCGCGTCCTGTGTAATGGGATGTATCTGTGCCGGAGCTGATGCCGATGTGATCAGAACGGCAGAGGAATACGCTTTCAGGCTCGGACTTGCATTTCAGATTATCGATGATATTCTCGACGTTACAGGAACTCAGGAAAATCTTGGAAAGCCTGTCGGAAGTGATGAAGAAGAGAATAAAACAACGTTTGTAACACTTTATGGAGTTGCCCGTGCACAGGAAATAGCATCTGCGATAACTTCGGAAGCAATGACCTTACTTGAGCAGTTTGACAACAGCGGATTTCTTAAACAGCTGACTGAGATGCTTTTAAAGCGGACAAAATAGTTTTAAAGGAGTTGCGGACAGCGGTTTCCGCATAAGTATAAAATGAGGGAAAAAAATAAAAACGAAGAAAAAGTTTCATTAAGAGAGCTGAATCTGCCGCAGGATCTGAAAAAACTGTCACTTAGACAGTGCGGATGTCTTTGCAGCGAAATTAGAAATATGCTGATTTCAACTGTTTCAAAAAACGGCGGACATCTTGCGTCTAATCTTGGCGTTGTTGAACTAACTCTTGCAATTCATCGCAATTTTGACTCTCCCGAGGACAAAATAATCTGGGATGTGGGACATCAGTCCTATACTCACAAAATACTCACCGGAAGAGCCGACAGATTCTCAACTTTGCGTCAGGAGAATGGTATATCAGGATTCCCGAAACCGGATGAATCAGAGCATGATACCTGCATCAGCGGTCACAGCAGTACGTCGGTATCTCTGGCAGTGGGAATTGCCGAAGCGATGAAAGTCAGCGGGGACAATCACTATGCGGTTGCGGTAATCGGTGACGGCGCTATGACCGGCGGAATGTTCTACGAAGCGATGAATAACGGCGGCAGGGATAAAAACAGCAATCTGATCGTAATACTGAACGATAATAATATGTCCATTTCAAAGAGTGTCGGAGCGCTTTCAAGATATCTTACATCGCTGAGAAACACCGAGGGTTATCTCAACACGAAGCGAACTGTTGAGAAAACACTGATGAACATTCCCGTATTGGGTGCGCCTATGGCGAAGGGCATCAAGAATGCCAAGGATTCCGTTAAATCGAGGATCCTTGAACAGAGTACGATGTTTGAGGATATGGGTTTTATCTATCTCGGACCGGTCAACGGACATAGCATCTCTGAACTTGACGAAGTTCTGAAAGTTGCCAAGTCATTCCATAAACCGGTTCTGATTCACGTTAAAACAGTCAAAGGCAAGGGATACATTCCCGCAGAGAAAAATCCCGGCGAATATCACGGTATTTCTAAGTTTGATATAGTTACCGGAAATCCCGAAGTATCGGCTGATGAATGTTATTCAACCGTTTTCGGCAGAGAGCTTGTCAGGCTTGCGGAGGATGACGACAGAATTTTCGCGATTACAGCGGCAATGAAGTATGGGACGGGACTGCAGTTTTTTGCCGCCGAGTATCCGGAGAGATTTTTTGATGTCGGAATCGCAGAGCAGCACGCGGTAACTTTTGGCTGCGGACTGGCAACAATGGGAAAAATACCTGTATTTGCAGTCTATTCGACATTTATTCAGCGTTCCTATGACCAGCTTGTACATGATGCCGCAATCGGAAATCTTCACATAGTTCTCGGGATTGACCGTGCCGGTATAGTCGGAGAGGACGGCGAAACTCATCATGGACTGCTTGATGTTCCGATGCTGTCATCCATACCGAATACAACGATTTATTCGCCCTCCTGTTATGAGGAGCTTAAAATGTGCATGAAGCGAGCCATTTTCGAAGATACGGGAATTGCGGCGGTCAGATATCCAAGGGGTGCGGATAAATCTTCTTTTCCCAAGGACAGGCTGAATACGGATTACACATTTTTTGAAAACAGCGGCGATATACTCCTTATAACCTACGGCAGAATATGCAGCGAGCTTTTCAAGGCGAAATCGCTTCTTGACGCGGACGGAATAAACTGCGATATTCTGAAGCTGACGCGGATTTATCCGGTTCCCGATGAGATAATCGAAAGAATTCAGCATTATAAAACGATAATCTTTTTCGAGGAGAGCATGAAACGCGGCAGCATTTCGGAAAAAATCGGCGAGCAGCTTGCAGAAAGCTCATTCACGGGAAGTTACAGCACTGTTGCAGCAGATGGATTTGTGAAGCAGGCGTCTGTTGCATCGTGTTTAAAAAAGCTTGGTCTTTCCTGCGGAGAAATGGCAGAGTATGTGAGATGCAGGAGTGTTGGCAATGGCAAGGCTTGACAGTGAGCTCGTCGCGAGGGGGATCGCCCGAAGCCGTCAGCTCGCAAAGGAAATGATAAAAAACGGAAGCGTCACTGTCGGCGGAATTACGATATATAAGCCATCCGCAGAGGTTCTGCCCGAAGCCGAGATAAAATCAGCGGAAACTGAGTTTTACGTCGGCAGAGGGGCTTACAAGCTCGAAAAGGCAGCTGAGGTTTTTTCTCTTGATTTCAGCGATAAGGTTTGTCTTGACATCGGAGCGTCTACTGGCGGATTTACCGAGTTTATGCTGCTTGGCGGAGCAAAAAGGGTAATTGCTGTGGACGTAGGTCACGGTCAGCTTGCGCAGTCGCTGAGAGATGATGAAAGGGTAGTCGATGCGGAAGGAACTGATATTCGGAACGTAACGCTTGAAATGACAGGCGGTGAGGTGGATTTTATCTGCGGAGACGTTTCATTTATTTCATTAAAAAAAATTCTGCCGAAAGCCTATGAGCTGCTTCAGAATGAAGCGTGTGCAGTTATGCTGATAAAGCCTCAGTTCGAGGCTGGAAGGAAAGCTGTCGGCAAGCGCGGTATTGTCAGGGACAAAAAGGAGCATATTAAGGTGCTTACAGACATTGATGAATTTGCGGCATCACTGGGCTTTTTTTCCGAAGCATACACATATTCGCCGATCAGGGGCGGAAGTGGCAATATTGAGTATCTTGTAAAGCTTGTAAAGGCTCGTCGTACACCGGTTATCCATAATTTTCAGGAACTTGTCGGCGAAGCGTTCGGCAAGCTGAAAGGAGCATGATAATGAAAGCAGTTCTGTTTCCGAATTTTCAGAAAGACAATGCTCTCAGCTGTGCGCGGAGAGTCTGTGATGTATTAACCGATGAGGATATACAAGTATGCGTCAGCGAGGAATACAGAGGTGAATTTGCCGATAAGCCGTCGGTTCGGTTTGAGCCGATGGACGAGGCGTCACGGAATGCCGACCTTGTAATCGCAATAGGCGGCGACGGTACAATTCTCCGATGTGCAAAATATCTAATGGGAAGCGATACAAAGCTTCTCGGAATAAATACAGGTACACTCGGTTTCATGGCAGGACTTGAGGCAGATCAGCTTGACAGGCTGAAGAAGCTCCGAACGGGTAATTACAATATTTCCGAACGAATGACGCTTGGAATAACAGTCCACAGCACAGACGGAGAAATGAATTTCACCGCGCTGAATGATGTGTGCGTAAAGTCAAAGAACTCACGTATCTGCGATTTTGATGTTCTGGCGGACGGGTATTTAATCGGCAGATACAGAGCGGACGGAGTGCTGTTCAGCTCGCCCTCGGGTTCAACTGCTTATGCCCTTTCAGCAGGGGGACCTATAATCGAACCTGAGCTTGAATGTGTTGAAATGACGCTGATTTGTCCCCATTCGCTTTTTGCGAGAGCCACAATGTTTTCGGCGGACCGTACTCTTAAATGTGTAAATACAACAGATGATGATGAGCGTCCTATGGGAGTTTCCATAGACGGTGAAAAAAACATAGAACTTCCATACGGCAGTTCGGTTGAAATTTACAGGGGAGCGAGTAAGATAAGGTTTATCGACCTTATCGGCAATTCGTTCCATGAATCGCTGTGCAAAAAAATGATGAAGCCGGTAAAATGAGGTGACGCAAATGAAAAACCGCAGACATGACGCAATTCTTGAAATAATAGCGGAAGTTCCCGTGGTAACGCAGGAACAGCTTATCGAGCTGCTTGCGAAGAGGGGAATAAAAACGACACAGGCAACGCTTTCAAGGGATATTCAGCAGCTTTCGCTTATCAAGGCGAGGGATGAAAAAAATGTCAGCCGATATATGCCTGCTGCAAATCAGGCGGCGGAGAAGAGCATTTTTTCAGAGGCTGTACTTGCGGTTGACTATGCAATGAATACAATTGTACTTAAATGCCGTGCCGGTATGGCTCAGGGAACGTGCGCGGCTATTGACTCAGTAAATCATCCCGGAATTGTCGGCACAATCGCCGGAGATGATACAATTTTTATCCTTGTCAGGTCGGAAGCGGATGCAAAAAGACTTTCAAGGAAGTTTCGGAGCGAGCTGTTTCCGAAAAGAATATGAGGTAATCCTAAATGCTTAAAGAAATATATATAAAAAATCTTGCTGTAATCAAAGAGGCAGTAATTCCGCTTGAGGGCAGACTGAATGTTTTTACCGGCGAAACAGGCGCAGGAAAGTCAATTCTGATAAACGGAATCAATGCCGTTCTTGGTCAGCGATGCACGAGGGACATCGTCCGAACAGGCTGTTCAAAGGCAGAAATAACAGCACTGTTTACGGAGCTTTCTGCGGAAATTGAGAATAAGCTTGACGAGCTCGGAATCGCTCACGATAATCATGAAATAACGCTTACAAGAGAAATCAGTGCCGATGGAGGAAGTGTTTCGCGGATAAACCGCCGTACAGCTCCTGTGGCTCTGTTAAAGGAAATCGGCGCGATGCTGATTAACATTCACGGTCAGCATGACAATCAGGTTCTGCTCGACAGCGAAAAGCACCTTTTGATCCTCGACAGCTTTGGCGGAGACAGCACACTTCTGGACGAGTATACCGACAGCTTTCGCCGGCTTCAGCAGACGGCACGAAAGCTTGGAGAGCTGAAAAAGCTTGAACAGTCGAGGAGAGAACGAAGCCGTCAGCTCAACGAAATAATTGAAGATATCGGAGCAGTTGAGCCGGAGCAGGATGAGGATGACCGGCTTGAAAAAGAATATGAAACAGCGCGTAATGCCGAGCAGACCATAATATCTATAAACAACGCAGTTCAGCTTCTTACAGGAGATGATGCGGTAACGGAGCTTCTGAACTCGGCGGAGCGTGAAATCGGCAGATATACTGAAACGGATTCACATCTCAATATCCTATGTGACCGAATCAGCGCGGCTGAAATTGAGCTTTCAGACATCGCTTCCGAGCTTGGCAGCTATGCCGAGCAGATTGATCTTGACGGTCAGCGGCTGGAATCAATGCGCGAACGTCTCAGTGAGCTGAATAAGCTGAAACGTAAGTATATGTGCAGCTGCAACGAACTTCGTGAAATGTACAGCAGCGCAGTGACCGAGCTTGCACAGCTTGACAGCTCGGCAGACGAGATAAAAAAGCTTGCAGATGAGAGAAGTGCGCTTCTTCATACGGTAACCGAGCGTGCAAAGGCTCTCTATGATTATCGTGAAAAGGTTGCGTCAGAGTTTGTGCGCAGAGTAGGCGAGGAACTGAAATTTCTCAATATGCCCGATGTGGTTATCGAAGTCTGCCACGGAAAGGGAAAGCTGACCGTTCACGGAATGGATACTGTTGAATTTCTGATTTCGGCAAATAAAGGTGAAGCGCCGAGACCAATTTCAAAAATTGCTTCAGGCGGAGAGCTTTCAAGGATAATGCTTGCACTGAAAGGCGTAATCGCCGATAAGGATAGTATTCCCACAATGATTTTTGATGAAATCGACACGGGTGTCAGCGGCAAAGCTGCACATAAAATCGGGATAAAGCTTCGTGAAATCGGAAAAGTGCGGCAGGTTTTATGTGTAACGCATCTTTCTCAGATTGCGGTTATGGCTGACCATCACCTTATGATTGAAAAGGGAGTTGTCGGCGACAGAACCGAAACAAACGTAACGGTTCTTGATTTTGAGGGCAGAAAGCAGGAAATTGCCAGAATCATGGGCGGAGATAATCCAAGTCAGCTGATGCTCGACACGGCAGGCGAGGAGCTTTGCAAGGCATCGGAAATCTGAATCAATGAAATATTATCGCTATTCAACTTGCTCTCAGATTTCTCTGTGTATATCAAAGCTGAAAAATGCTGTCATAAAAGCTTCTAATATGACAGTAATCCCGTGCTTTTATTTTTAAGCTTTCAGCTTTGATTCCGCTTAAGGAGCAAATTTTTGAAGCACTATAAATGGAGTTAGGTATGAAAATATATTCAACCCGTCACGGACAGACGGATTACAACAAAAGAGACATCATTCTCGGCACAACGGATATTGTTCTTAATGATACGGGAATCGCTCAGGCTCGTGAGCTTGCGGATAAAATTTACGGCAATGAAGAAATCCGGATTGACCTGATTATTTCTTCACCAATGAAGCGCGCGCTGCGGACGGCAGAGATTATTTCCGAGCGATGCGGAATACCGATAATAACTGATAAACGACTTCGAGAATGGAATTACGGAGAATACGAGGGAATGCACAGAGATGCCGAGGGTTTCCCCGAGAGCAAGCGTGAATTCGGAGTTCGAATGGGCAGAACGGGAGAGTCACTTCTGCAGCTTTCACACAGGGTATACAGCGCACTCGATTGGATAATTGAGCAGTATGCGGATAAAAATGTACTGATAGTCAGTCACGGGGGCGTTTGCCGGATGATTGAAACTTACTTCCATGACATGACAACAGAGCAGTTCAGCGGATGGTTTATGGGAAATTGTCAGCTTATATGCTATGAACTGTAAAATATATTAAATTTATTTCAGGAGTTAATAATATGAAAATTGGTGTTGATTACTATCCCGAGCAGTGGGACAGATCCCTTTGGAGTAAGGATGCCGAGTTAATGGCGAAAACAGGCGTTAAAACGGTAAGGCTGGCAGAATTTGCATGGTCGCGGCTTGAACCGAACGAGGACGAATATGATTTCAGCTGGCTTGACGAGGTTATTTCGATTTTCTCTCACTACGGCATCGAAATTATTCTTTGCACACCGACGAACTGCCCTCCGCTTTGGCTATATGAAAAGTATCCGGAGATTGTTCAGGTCGGAGTGGACGGCAAGCCGCTGCAGATTGGCATAAGAGGTCACAGATGCATAAATAATCAGATATTTCTTGAATATGCGATGAAAATAACAGAGGAAATGGCTCGTCATTACGCGGATCATCCGTCTGTTGTAGCTTGGCAGATCGATAATGAGCTTGAAGCTTATCCATGCTGCTGTGAGGCATGCCGCGATGATTTCAGAATATGGCTCATCGATAAGTATGACAGCATTGAGAATATAAACAAGGCATTCGGAAACAGCGTGTGGAGCGGTGAATACAGCAGCATTACACAGATTCAGCCTCCGACGGCATATCCTTCGGCATGGCAGAATCCGTCGCTGTGCATGGAATTCTATCGGTTCACATCTGAGATTACAGTCAAATATGTAAAGATAATATCGTCAATAATCCGCAGATACTGTCCAAAGGCTAAAATTACGACGAATACATGGTTCTGTGAGCATATGCCTGATTTTTACAAGCTTTTTGACGAGCTGGACTTTGTCTCCTACGATAATTATCCTCCTGTGAAAATTCCCGAAGATCCCGAAGCATTCTATTCTCATGCATTCCACCTTGACCTGATGAGAGGAATCAAGGAAAAGAATTTCTGGGTAATGGAGCAGCTCAGCGGACCAACGGGAAGCTGGGCTCCGATGTCAGCATCGCCCAAGCCGAATATGATAATGGGTTATGCATTGCAAGCCTTTGCTCATGGAGCGGATACTGTAGTTCATTTTCGCTGGAGAACGGCTGTAACCGGAGCAGAGATGCACTGGCACGGCATTCTTGACCACAGCAATGTACCAGGCAGGCGTTTCTTTGAGTTTGCGGAGCTTTGTAAAATCGCATCAAAGCTTGAAATATTAAAGGACACTCAGCTTATCTCGGGAATTGCAATACTCTATTCACCCGAAGCTGAATACGCACTGAAGAATCAGCCTCAGACAGAGGGATATTATTATTTTGAACAGCTTAAATATTTCCATGCGGCTTTTGCAAAGTATGGTGCAAATATTGACGTAGTATCTCCCGAAACCGATCTTTCGCAGTATAAAATAGTTGTTGCACCTGCTCTTTACGTCAACAATAAGGCAGCCACGGAAAATCTGTACCGTTATGTAATGAACGGCGGAACACTTGTACTTACCAACAGGAGCGGAGTAAAGGACAAGAACAACAACTGCATTATAGATTCCCTGCCGACTGTGTTTAAGGAACTTGTTGGTGCGGAGGTTACCGAGTATGATCCGATTGGAAACTCAGAACAGAAAATAGTTGATTTTTCCGGTAACGAATTTGTCTGCCGCGAATGGTGCGATATTCTGAAGCTCAACACGGCGAAGGCATATGCGCAGTATGCCGACGGCTATTATCTCTGTTGTCCTGCGGTGACGGTCAACGAATACTGCAAGGGACTTACATATTATGTGGGTACGGTATGCAAGTCTGATTTTTATGAAAAGTTTGCAAGCCGACTTATGAAGCAGAACGGAATTCCGCGTCTGAGGGGACTTTCGAAGGGTGTCGAGGTTACTACGCGTACAAACGGAATCGATGAATATATCTTTTTCTTCAATAATTCGGAGCAGAACACTGTAATCGGACTTCCGAAGCCGATGTACAGCATAATTGATTCCATGGGCAAAGATAAAATTGAGCTGAAACCTTTTGGAATGGATGTTGTCAGAAAATAAAAATACACGGGCGAGCAGAGAAACTGTTCGTCCGTGTTCTGTTATCAGTATTCAATTCCTTTACGTGCCGGGATTCCTTTATCGAACGGGTGCTTTACCGAACATATCTCGCTTACATAGTCGTAAAGAGCAATGTAGCGTTCAGGAGGCGTCCGTCCTGTAATGATCAGCTCAGAATTATCATAATGACGGAGTGCAGTATCATCTGCGAGAGCTTTATCGACAAATCCGAGGTTATATGCATCGAGAAACTCGTCAAGAATCAGCATACCGGTTTTACCGCTGAGCAGAGAAGTCTGTGCCTGCCGGAGCAGGTCGTTGTTGACTTCGGTCAGTTCAGCCTTTTCCTCGTCGGTCATATTGAATGTAAATCCGAATCTTTTATCACTTCTGAGGACGGTAATACCATCAATTTCCGTCAGCGAATGAAGCTCCGAAGTATCGGAGCTTTTGAGAAACTGCACAATTAAAACTGTCATTCCGCATCCTGCAGCACGCAGTGCAAGTCCGAGAGCAGCGGTTGTTTTTCCTTTTCCGCTGCCGAAATAAATGTGATTAAGTCCCATAGCATACCTATATCTTTCTAAGTCGGAGGGCATTTGTAACGACGGAAACGGAGGAAAGGCTCATTGCCGCCGCAGCGATCATAGGATTGAGGAGCGGACCTCCGAAAGCGTACAGCAGTCCTGCGGCAATCGGTATTCCAAGAGTGTTGTAACAGAATGCCCAGAAGAGATTCTGTTTGATATTGCGCACAGTCAGGTGACTGATTCTTACAGCGTCTGCAACACCCTCAAGACTATTTTTCATCAGGATTATATCGGCACAGTCGATAGCAATATCCGTTCCGGAGCCAATGGCGATTCCAACATCAGCAGCGGCAAGAGCCGGTGCGTCGTTTATTCCGTCGCCGCACATTGCAGTGAATTCCCCGTTTTCACGCAGACGTCTGATTTCGTTTTCCTTGTCTTTAGGCAGAACCTGTGCGATTACTCCGGAGATTCCTGCCTGAGCCGCGACATATTCGGCTGCACGGGTATTGTCGCCTGTGAGCATGATTGTTTTAATTCCAAGCTTATTCATTTTTTCAATCGCCGTACTGCTTGTGTCACGGATTTTGTCAGCGCAGGCAATCAGACCTGCCAGTTTTCCGTCAAAAGCGGCAAGGATTATGGTTTTGCCCTGAGCCGAAAGTGAAAAAATGCTCTCTGAGGCTTCTTCGATATTGATTCCGTTGTCAGAGAGCAGTGCAGGCTTGCCGATAAGACAGGCTTTGCCGTCCGAAATTCCTGATATCCCGAAGCCGGAAATTGCTTTGAAATCTGTTAAAACCGTACTCTCTTCCGCATATTTCTCCGCGTAAGCGCAAACAGCTGAAGCAGCAGGGTGCTCTGACAGTCTTTCAAGTGCATAGGCATTCCGGAGCAGTTCGGCTTCTGAAAATCCTCCGAAGCAGATCACGTCTGTAACCGACGGCTTTCCCTCGGTTACTGTGCCTGTCTTATCGAAAACAACTGTTGTGATTTTATTTGTATATTCGAGTGCCTGAGCGTTTTTAAAAAGTATACCATGTTCGGCGGCGCGTCCGGTGGCAGTAATAATAGCCGTCGGAGTGGCGAGTCCCAGCGCACAGGGACAAGCGATTACGAGAATACTGATGAAAATTTTCAGTGAAAGCTCAAAGCTGCCACGCGCCGCAAACCATATAACCGCTGCTGCCAGAGCAATTACAATAACAACTGCAACGAAATATCCTGCTGCAATGTCAGCGATCCTTGCAATCGGAGCTTTTGATCCGGAAGCGTCCTCAACCAATTTGATAATATGAGCAAGTGAAGTGTCAGATCCGACTTTCTGAGCTGTGTAGTGTACAGAACCTTCTCCGTTGACTGTACCTGCAAAAACACTGTCGCCTGTTATTTTTTCAACAGGCATACTCTCGCCTGTGAGCATTGATTCATTGACAGATGTCTCACCTGAAACAATCAGACCGTCGCAGGGAAAGCTGGCTCCCGGTTTGATAATGACTGTGTCTCCGATTTGGATTTCCTCTGCAGGAATGGTGATGATATTACCGTCCCTGACGATTTCGGCGGTTTTCGGAGCGAGAGAACCGAGTTTTCTGATAGCTTCGCCGGTCTTGTTCCGTGAGTTGCTTTCGAGAAATTTTCCGACCATGACAAGGGTAATGATAATAGCTGTACTCTCAAAATAGAGATGGTGAACCGCATGAGCATCTCCGAGAATAATTTCAATAAGAGAATAGACGCTGTAAAGGAATGCTGATGTTGTGCCCACCGCCACAAGGCTGTCCATGTTCGGATGAAGCTTAAACAGCTTTCTGAAGCCGCTTGTGAAAAAATTATAACCCGAAATCATGACAGGAACGGCGAGACAGAGTTGAACGACCGCATATAGAACAGGGGTACTGTCATCTACCGGAGATGGCAGTCCAATCATTGACCCCATGGCAATATAAAAGAGCGGAATGGAAAAAATAATTGCGATAGTCAGCTTAAGCTTCGCGATTTTATGTTCTCTGATTTTCTGCTGTTCGCGCTGTCTGCCGTATTCTTCTTCGCTGAGCATTGCGAAGCCTGCATCGTTTATGGCTCTTTCGAGCTGCTCATAGGAAATGACATTTTCATCGTATTCAATATAAGCTTTTTCTGAGGCAAGATTAACTGACGCCATGACGCTTTCGAGCTTATTCAATACCCGTTCCGCAGTTGAGGAGCAGGCAGCACAGGTCATTCCTGTTATAATAACCGTTATTTTTTTCATACTCAGCAGCTGAAACCTGCCTCTTTGACAGCAGCCTTTACCATTGGAATGACCGATTCATCGGCGGCTTTGATTTTTACAACACCTTTTTTTGCGCTTGCTTTTGCGGATTCAACGCCGCTTACCGACCGACATGCCTTTTCGACGCTCATTTCACAGTGATGACATGACATACCTTCAACATTGATAACTATAGCTTTAAGCATAATAACCTCCTGATAAGAAAGTTTGTGACATATTACGTCCTTATTATAACACCGGAATTCTGATTTATCAAGCCTTGTTAATTTTGGTTAACCGAAAAAACGGACAAGTTATAAACTTGCCCGTCTGCTTTATATCAGACTTGTTTAATGAACAGGTCTGTTTGTAATTATAGTATATCAGTCATATTTTGCGATAATAGTACCGTCGTTTTTGTAGATGCTTTTTTCAGGCACGGTACCTCTTACACAACTTACGGGATAAACATTTGAATTTCTTCCTATAACGGTTCCCGGATTGAGAACACTATTGCAGCCAATCTCTGCGAAATCTCCGAGAAATGCACCAACCTTTTTCAGACCTGTATCGATTGAGGTAGTGCCTGATTTTACAGTAACATTTGTCTTATCTGACTTGACATTTGATGTAATTGAACCTGCTCCCATGTGGGATTTGTAGCCAAGAATGCTGTCTCCGACATAGTTGTAGTGAGGCGTCTGGACGTTATCAAATATAATAACATTTTTAAGCTCTGCTGAATTGCCTACAACACAGTTTTCACCAACAAGTGCGCTTCCTCTGATGAATGCACAGTGGCGAACCTCAGTATTTGCGCCGATGATGCAGGGAGCGCCGATATACGCGGATGGGAATATTTTTGCTGTTTTGTGGATCCACACATTCTCGGATGGGTTTTCGTATTCCTCGCTTCTGAGTGTATTTCCGAGTCTGATAATTAAACTGCTGATATTTCCAAGTGCCTCCCAGGGATATTTGAATTCGGAAAGATAATCGGCAGCAAGTGTATGTTCAAGGCTGAAAAGATTCGATATAGTTAAATTTTCCATGACTGTTCTCCTCATAAATGATAATTATACCTATTATTATATAACAATAAGAATTTTATGTCAATATCAGGCGTAAAAAATCATTTAAGGCGGATTTTATCTTTCTTTGCCTTCAAAAAACAGAGCAACGGTACCCGGACCGGAATGCGCGCCGATGACGGGACCTATATCAGTAATCATCTGAACATCGGCTTTGTGGCGTTCGTTAAGCATAGCCTTAACAGCAAGAGCATCATCTTTGCAGTCGGCATGAGAGATAAATACAGTACCGTTTGATGGATTAAGTGCAAGCTCGGTGTATTTGTCGACAAGAGCTTTAAGTGCTGCCTTTCTGCCTCTTGCCTTTGAAACATTGATAAGATGTCCTTCATTATCCATATGGAGCACAGGCTTGATACCGAGTATTCCGCCCACAAAGGCAACCGTAGGACTTATTCTTCCGCCGCGTTTGAGATAAACGAGGTCGTCAACGGTGAACCAATGGCATATGCGCATACGCGTATCAAGAACAAACCGAGCCACTTCGTCAATTGACGCACCGCTGATTTTCTTTTTAACCGTCAGATAGAGAAGAAGTCCGAAGCCTGCTGAGGCGCTGAGGGTATCGGCACAGATAATTTTTCGTTCAGGATATTCCGCCATAAGCTCGTCGGCTGCAATACGTGCGGAATTAAATGTTGTGCTTAGACCCGAAGAAAATCCGAGATAAAGAATATCGACTCCGTTTATCAGTTCTGATTCAAAAAGATTCCTGAAGCCGTCCACGTTTACCGCTGATGTTTTTGCGACAACACCGCCGCGCATTTTGTCGTAAAAAGTCTTGCTTGAGATTTCGGCGTCGGAGTACTGAGCATCTGAGTTTTCAAATGAAAATTTTAATTCAGCATACTTTATACCCCATTTTTCAAGAAGCTCCGGCTTGATATCGCAGGCAGAATCCGCCATAATAACATATTTGCTCATAACAGGTACCTCCCGTGTGAAATGATTTTATATGTTTATTATATACGGCTATACTCAAAAAATCAATCTACTGAATGAAAAAACAGGTAGAATTCTGATTTCCGATCGGTAGAGCTGAAAAAAATCTCTCTACCGGCAGTAGAATTACGTATTACAGGCAAAAACGTCAATAAAGATTTATTGTGTAAATTGACTTGTTCTTCATTTTGTGGTATAATATTATATAAATTATATGAAATGTTTATCGGGAGCGAATATATGGGAGACAATCCGTTTATGTTTTCCTTTGACAATAAAAGGTATCATACATTGAATTATTATAATAAAGTTACATACGGAAAGAAAATATACAAAGCAGTACTTGACTGCGGCTTCACCTGTCCGAATATTGACGGAAGCAAGGGTGTCGGCGGCTGTATATTCTGTGACGGAGGAAGCGGCTATTTTACTGACGGAGCACTTTCACTTTCTGAGCAGTATAAAAAAGAGCGCAGCCGCATATTCAAAAAATACGGAGAAGTGCCTGTAACCGCTTACTTTCAGGCAAATACCAATACATATGCGTTGCCGGAATATCTTAAATCCATATATAGCGAAACGCTGAGCTTTGAGGGAATTCACGGAATATCAATCGGTACACGTGCAGACTGTCTCTCCGACGAGATACTTTATATTTTGTCTGAACTGAATGAAAAAACGAATCTTACTGTAGAACTTGGAATGCAGACAATTCACGAAAAAACGCTTGAATATATAAACCGGTGCAGCAGTCATGATGAGTTCCTTAACGGCTATTACAGATTAAAAAAACGCGGAATCAGAACTTGTGTCCACATTATCAACGGACTTCCCGGCGAGAGCGCGGAAATGATGCTTGAAACCGCTGCCGGACTTTCCGAAATGCGTCCTGAGGCGGTGAAAATTCAGATGCTACATATCATAAGAGGAACACGGCTGGCAGAGTTGTATGAAAGGGAGCATTTCAGACTTCTGAGCCGCGATGAATATGTCGATATTACCGTGAAACAGCTTGAATATCTATCACCTGATACAGTGATAGAGCGTATTACAGGAGACGGCGACAAGAAAAAGCTCATTGCACCGTTATGGAGTGCGGACAAAATAGCAACACTCGGAGCAATTGACCGCCGTCAGGCTGAGCTTGATTCATGGCAGGGCAAGAGATTATGCAGTGAGGAGAATTAAAATGAATAAAAGAAATATTGTACTTATCGGTATGCCGGGAGTCGGTAAAAGTACTGTCGGAGTAATCCTTGCAAAAATATTAGGTTATAAATTTTTGGATACCGATCTTGTTATTCAGCACGAGGAGGGAAAGCTGCTCTGCGAAATTATCTCGGAGCAGGGAGTTGACGGATTTATTGGTGTGGAAAACCGTATAATCAGCGGAATCGAAGCAGAAAAAACAGTTATAGCTACAGGCGGAAGTGCAGTATACGGCAGGGAAGCAATGAAAAAGCTGTCGGAAAGGGGAATTATCGTATATCTGCGGCTCAATTATAATAGCCTTGAAAAAAGACTCGGCGATATTCAAAATCGCGGTGTTGTAATTCGCAGAGGTCAGACTCTTCAGGAGCTTTTCAGCGAGAGAATCCCCCTATATGAAAAATACGCCGATATTGTGATTGACGAAAACGGATGCGGAATCGAAAAAACAATTAGCAAATTGACGGAAGGATTAAGGGACTTTGGTGTGAAAGTTGCACAATAAATCAGTGATGAAAAACACCATGTTGCACAATTATGATTTTTTTGTCAAAAAGTTCTTTGACAAAATCATTTTTTATGGTATAATATGTAATGAGGAATTATAGAATTGAAATCCCGATTTCAAAGTATGTATGTCAGCATACTTTCGTGTCCTTGAGCGTGTCGGGAATCGGAAAGGATAAACAATGTCAAAAATTATTGCAGTTACTTCCGGAAAAGGCGGTACAGGTAAATCAACCGTTTGTGCAGGTCTTGGCTATACTCTTGCCAAGCAGGGTCACAGAACCCTTATTATCGAGCTTGACTTCGGTCTCAGATGCCTTGATATTATGTTTGGAATGGAGGGCAAAATCACTACCGATCTGACCGACGTTCTCAACGGCAGTAAAAAGGTTCTTGACGCAGCCTGTCAGGTTCCGATGGCAAGCAATCTGAGCATTCTCTGCGCTCCGAAAACGCTTACATCAGTAACAGCCGAGCAGATCGTCGACATCTGCCGTTCAATAAAAAAATACTTTGAATATATTATTATCGATACAGGCGCAGGTATCAACTCTCACGTTTTCGATATTGTTGAGCAGGCTAATCTTATCCTTGTTGTTACAACTCCCGATCCTGTCTGCATCAGAGATGCTACGCTAATGTCTGACGAGTTCTATAACAGAGGAAACAAAAGCCAGCGTCTTATTATCAATAAGGTCAGCAAAAAAATTATCGGCAGTCAGCTTGTAAGCCATCTTGATGAAATCATTGATAAGGTCGGAGTACAGCTTATCGGTGTAATTCCCGATGATTTCAAGCTTACTGTATCAACCGGAAAGGGAACTCCGATTCCGACCGATTCCGAAGCTCTGAAAGCATTTGATGCTATTTCAAAGAGACTCGATGGTCAGCCGGTTCCGCTTACCGTAAAAATTTCCTGATACTGATTTTATCCGCAGTCTGTAATCAGATACGGATAAATGTATAACAAAGGCGGTCAATTCCTTATGAGGAGCTGCCTGAATAAAAAATCGCTCAGCGGTGGAAAGGATTAACAGATGACGATTGCAATTATAGCACACGATGCAAAAAAAGAACTCATGGTTCAGTTCTGCAGTGCTTACTGCGGAATACTTTCGAAGCACAATCTTATTGCAACAAACACGACCGGTAAGCAGGTAAGCGAAGCAACAGGACTTCCGATTAAGAGGTATCTTAGCGGACAGGGCGGAGCAGAGCAGATTATTTCACTGCTCTCGTGCAATGAGGTTGATGTCCTTTTATTTTTCAGAGACCCGATAAATCCCAAGAATACCGACGTTCACGATATGAATCTTCTCAGAGTATGCGACGTTCATAACGTGCCGGTTGCAACGAATATCGCAACTGCCGAAGCGCTGATTCTTGCCCTTGAAAGAGGCGATCTTGACTGGCGCGAGGTCGGAACGCCGTCTATCTGATGACTTATTGTCCCTTCAAAAGGGACAATTTTCATGTTATTGACGAAACAGCAGGACTGTATTATGTATATAGTCCCGGAAGTATCACCATAGAAAGGTTTGAAAATATGGCAAATAACATTAAACGTCCCAACGGTACAGAGGATGTGCTTCCCAAGGATGTTCACAAATGGTATACCATTGAAAAAATTGCACGGGAAACCGCTGAAAGCTACGGCTTCAGCGAAATTCGTATTCCTACATTTGAGAGCACCGATTTGTATATGCGTTCTGTAGGAGAGACTACCGATGTTGTACAGAAAGAAATGTATACCGTCATGGCGAAGGAAACTAAATTCACGCTTCGTCCCGAGGGAACGGCAGGAACAATCCGGGCAATGCTTCAGAATGGACTGCTTAATGAAGCTATGCCCCAGAGGGTGTTTTATATTCTTTCGTGCTTCCGGCATGAGCGTCCTCAGGCAGGAAGACTCCGTGAATTCCACCAGTTCGGTATTGAGATGGCGGGAAGCTCATCACCGTGTGCCGACGCAGAGGTTATCTCGCTTGCAAAGACGATTCTTGAACACCTTGGAATCAGAAATATTGAGCTTTATATTAATTCAATCGGATGTCCTGACTGCCGTGCGAAATATCACGAGGCTCTGCGTGAATTTTTCGGAGCGCGCAGAGATGAACTTTGTGAAACCTGCCGTACCCGTCTGGAAAAGAATCCTATGCGAATTCTTGACTGTAAAAGTCCGGTTTGCTCTGAAATCGGTAAAAATGCCCCGATAATCCTTGACTATCTGTGCGACGATTGCAGGGAGCATTTTGAAAAACTTCAGAGTTATCTTAAAACTCTTGGAATTGAATTCAGGATAAATCCGAAAATTGTCCGCGGACTCGACTATTATACCAAAACAGTTTTCGAGTTTGTAACAACCGAAATCGGTGCGCAGGGAACAGTCTGCGGCGGAGGACGATACGACGGTCTTA
Organism: Oscillospiraceae bacterium; assembly: GCA_029007035.1. GTDB lineage: Bacteria > Bacillota > Clostridia > Oscillospirales > Ruminococcaceae > Ruminococcus. The sequence goes on along the minus strand of JAQXHC010000004.1, from coordinate 45,205 downwards.
TTGAAGAACTTGGTGGTCAGAAAACTCCCGCACTTGGCTTTGCAATGGGAATTGAGCGCCTGCTGCTTGTAATGGATAAGCAGGGGTGTGATTATCTTACCCCCAAGAAGTGCGATATATATTTTGCTGCAATGGGAGATGCGGCTCTTGAAAAAGCAATGATGCTCTGTAAAGAGCTTCGAGAGTTCGGCTACCGTGCCGAATATGACGTTGTGGGCAGAGGACTCAAGGCTCAGATGAAGTATGCGAATAAAATCGGTGCAGAGTTCACAATGGTAATCGGCGATAATGAACTGAATGACGGCGCTGCAAAGCTCAAGGAAATGGAGTCCGGCAAGGAAACGCTTATCAGGCTGGATGATAAATTCAGCAATAATTTTGATGCGATTTTCATTGATAAAATGCTTGACAGCCTTGATGAAGCCGAAGCGGTAAAAGTATTTGAGACGGCTGCTCAGGAGTATGTTCACGAGCACGGACATGACTGTAACTGCGGATGCAAGGAGGATGGCTGCAATGGCTGATAATATGAAAGGATTAAAGCGTACACATTACTGCGGAGAGGTTGTTGAAGCCGGTAAGGAGGTTGTAGTCGGAGGATTTGTTGATAAGATTCGCGATAAAGGCAGCCTGATCTTCATAGTTCTCAGAGACAGAACAGGTGTGGTGCAGCTTACTTTCGACGAAGAAACTGACCGCGATATTTTTGAAAAGGCGGCTTCATGCCGGAGCGAATACGTACTTATGGCTAAGGGAAATGTCCGTGAGCGCGAAAGCAAGAATGACAAGCTGAAAACAGGTCATGTAGAAATCGTAGTAACTGACCTGAGAATACTCGCAAAGGCTCAGACTCCGCCTTTTGAGATTACTGCAGAAACAAAGGTTAACGAGGAGCTTCGTCTGAAATACCGCTATCTTGACCTCAGACGTGAGCCGCTTCAGAAAAATATAATCATGCGTCATGAAATTGCAAGGGTTACCCGTGAGTATTTCTATGAAAACGGATTCCTTGAAATTGAAACGCCGATGATGATGAAATCCACTCCCGAGGGCGCGAGAGATTATCTTATTCCGTCAAGAGTTCATAACGGAAAATTCTATGCTCTGCCGCAGTCTCCACAGATTTACAAGCAGCTGCTCATGATTGCAGGCTATGACAGATATATCCAGCTTGCGCGCTGTTTCCGCGATGAAGATTTGCGTGCGGACAGGCAGCCGGAGTTCACTCAGATTGACCTTGAGATGTCATTTGTTGATGCAGAGGATATTCAGTCATGCGTTGAGGGATTTGTTCAGCGTGTGTTTAAAGAAGTTGTCGGAGTCGATGTACCTACACCGCTTCCAAGACTCACCTTTGCAGATGCCATGAACAGGTATGGCTCGGATAAGCCTGATACACGCTTCGGTTTTGAAATTCAGGATATTACTGAAACCGTTCGGAATATAGATTTCGTTGTCTTAAAAAATGCCATTGCAGATGGCGGAACAGTACGCGCAATTAACGTCAAGAACGGTGCGGAAACCTATACCCGTAAGGAGATTGACAAGCTTATCGAGCACGCAAAGGGCATCGGCGCGAAAGGTCTTGCCTATATCCGCTGGGCAGACGAGCCGAACTGCTCGTTCAAGAAATTCCTTGCCGACGGTGATTTAGAGCGTATCTGTGAAGCTGTTGATGCTCAGAAGGGTGACCTTATTCTGATTTGTGCCGACAAGACCAGGACGGTTCTTTCGACTCTTGGCGCTATCCGTCTGATAGCAGGCAAGCGCCTCGGTGTTATTCCAGAGGATAAATACAACTTCCTTTGGATAACAGAAATGCCATTCTTCGAGTATGACGATGAAACAAATACATGGATTGCTGCTCATCATCCGTTCACAATGCCCATGGATGAGTGTATTGATTACCTCGATACTGACCCGGCAAATGTTAGAGCTAAGGCGTGGGATCTGGTATTGAACGGTACTGAGCTTTCAAGCGGCTCTATGCGTATCACTGACTTTGAGCTTCAGCAGAGAATGTTTGAGGCTCTTGGCATGACCGATGAAGAGATTCAGGCAAAGTTCGGCTTCCTTGTTGATGCTTACCGCTATGCCGCTCCGCCCCATGGAGGAATGGGAATCGGTCTCGATCGTCTTGCTATGATTATGTGCAAGGCGGACAGCCTGAAAGACGTTACTGCGTTCCCGAAAGTTCAGAATGCAAGTGAGTTAATGTCCGAATGTCCGTCAGCGGTCGATGATGAAAGTCTTGAAGTGCTCGGAATTAAGGTTGTAAATAAAGAATAACATGAATATAACAAGCAAGGGCGACCATTGGTCGCCCTTGTTTACATTAATACACCGGTCAGTGATTTATCTCCGAGCACAGCTTTCTGAATTGAGTCGGAGTGCAGTTTTTAGCCTTTCTGAATGCGCGGTTAAAGGTTGAAAGATTAGTGAATCCCGTCTGCATAGCGATGTCAATGATTGCTCTTTTTTTATCAAGCAGGAGCAGCTCAGCCGCCATAATTCTGCGTCTGTTGAGAAAATCGCTGAGACTCATGCCCGTATATTTTGAAAACATTCTCGAAAAATAATATTTGCTGTAACCAGAAATTTCTGAAAGGCGGTCGAGAGTGATCTCATTCATGTAATTTTTTTCGATATATTTAATTGAAAGCATGAATTTATCCGTAGGATTATCAGCGCTTTTTGCTGCCTCACCAAGACGGTATTTCAGCACTTCGCCAAGCAAAGTCAGAAGCTTTATGTATATGAAAACTTCTGCAGTGCCTCCGGGTCTGTTATATGAACGATAAATGTCCTCAATAATATTTCCGAGCTTATTCATCAGGTTCATATCGGCTTCCTTTGATATATATATTGGAGTATTCATAATTGCGGAGAGTTCAGTCAGTGCAGGATTTTCGCTGATAGTAATGTTGTCTGCGAGCATTATCAGACGTCTGCCTGACTGAGCTTTGAGGTTATGCAGTGTGCCTGCCGGAATAATGAGGATTTCACGTTCTTTTAGGCTGATTTTTTCGCCGTCACAGATTACTGTGAACGAATTTTTCAGCGGCATAATAATCTCAACCGCATTATGCCAGTGGGTAGGGTATTCTTCTGTTTTTTCATTGTCGTAGAGCAAAATACTCTGATTTTCGCTGAAGCCCACGATTTCAAAATCGCCCTCCATTTGCATGGGCATTTTAGTCGCCTCCGTTAAAGCAATTGTTATTCTTCCGCAGCGCTGCTCAGAACAGCTTCAGAGTACATTATTACTCCGGCAGTTGAATTTGGATGGATATGATCAAGCAGATATGTGCCTGTGGGAGCAGAGTCAAGTTTATGTTTAATATATTCGTTCGGATTTACATATATATCCTCATTTTCAATGCAAAGACTTTCAAGAGCATCGCAGTACTCGATGTTCAGCTTTGTTTTTTGTTTAAAAGAAAGATCGCAGAATAAATCACCGTCAATTGAATACCATGGGGCGATAAATACAAATTCTGCATCAGGTGATTTATCAAGCAGTTTATTTCTGAGTAAATTTATTTCCTTGGAATAGATGTCAGCAGACATTGCACAGCAGCTCTTGTCACGATATCTTACATCGTTTGTGCCGACAGCAATGACATATAAATCAGCTTCCGGTATTTCTTCGGAACGTTCTGTAAAATATGAAACTGTTGAACCGCCTTTTGAGTAATTCAATACTCTGGACGGAATGAATTCTTCGATGGGTTCATACCACGGACAGCCCCCGTTTTTAGTTCCCTCTGTCAGAGAGTCGCCAACAAAGCAAACCGATTCTGCATTTGAAAGTGCCGAACAGAGTGCGGAACTTTTCATTTTTTCGTTCAAGGAAAGCCCTGTTGTTTTTTGACGCAGATAACCGCTCTCATCGAAAAGATAGCTTTCTGTTGCAGCCGACATATCCAATTCCGAGCCAAGCATAACCTTGGTGATAATGCTGTGAGCCTCAGCTGCTTTTTCACAGTCATCAGTACTTAGTCCGCTTCTCAGAGTTTTATTGTTCTGAATTTCAAAAATCGGAAGCGCACGGTAATTTCCGTCCGCAGGAGACTGAGTATAAAGAGGGACGATTCCTCCTCCGATAATCTCTTTTGAGTCAATGTCGATATAGACATCAATCAGTGCGCTGGCATCACCTTGATTCTCTCTGTAAATATTGGCAAAATTTCCGGGACAGTAGGCTGTAAATACCTTACTGCCGCAATAATCATCTATTGAAACAGGCTGAACCGAGTGTGCATGGTCACCGAGGATAATATCTGCACCGCATTCCTTGAATATTTCAAACCAAGTCTCCTGTTCACTGTTGGATTCGTTTGAAAACTGGGTCCCGATATGAGGAAGAACAACGATGAAATCCGGATTATATTCTTTGGCTTTTTCAAAATCCTTTATCACGGAAGCTTTAAGCTTGTCAAAAAGCTCACCATGTGTTCCGCTGATAAATGACGAGATGTATGATAAATCTCCCTCTGCAAGGTTTGAAGTTTCATGATAATTGCTACCGTATGTATAGGAGAGAAGTGCAAATTTAAGACCGTTTTGTTCGATGATTTTTATATTCGATGATTCTTTTTCCGCGGCATTACGGTAGCTTCCGGTGTGGTCAAGTCCTGTTTTGTCAAGAACATCAAGTGTTCTTTCCACTCCTTCCGGACCTTTATCAAGAACATGATTTGTGGCGGTTGTAACGATATCGAAGCCAGCATTTTTTACAGCTGCGGCAAATTCATCAGGGTAATTCAGATATAGTTCCTTTTCGTCATTGAAATTGCTTGAGGAATAACCTGCTGCTTCTCCGGCCATAGGACCCTCAAAAACGCCTATAGCCAGATCCGCCGATGAGATGTGAGGCTTTGCGTACTCGAATACATCGTCGAAATTATACCCATCATCGGTATATGCCCTTTTTACCTGGTCTTCAAGACATATCAGATCTCCTGCAAAGGTGATTCGGAAAGCGCTGTCAAATTGGCTCTGTTTTTCGTCACTTAAAATTGAATAGATAGGGTCTGTGCTTACAGTATAATCCGATTCAGGATCTGAGTTGTCACCGAAGCTGACTCCTGCGTAAGAGCTGATTACAACCTGTCCTATAAAGCAAAGCGAAACAACGAGAAAAGCAGTTCTTGATGCGTAATATGAAAGTTTCCTCCTGCTTTTCACATGACCTGTGAAAATTTCTGCACCTGCATCCAGAAAATCATTAACAAAACCTGTGAAGAAATCGTTTCCGAAAACAAGGCAGATCAGAAGTGTGCATACAGCGGCATATGCGATAAGACGTCCTGCACTTGCGATTCTGAATACATCCTGGAATATAAGTGTAAACGGACGATGAAACAGAAAAATTACAAGGGAGTTTCTTCCGAATGCAGTGAGAAGCGGAATGTTTTTATTTGGTGAAAGACATCTTATAGCGTATATCGCAAGAAAAGATGCAGCAAAGATTCCGATTCTGCCAAAGGCTTCAATAGGGTCATTGTAGCTGAACATAAGAAACGAATCGTCATTCAGATAACATATTTTGACTGCAGCGGTTCCGACCAGTATTGCTCCGAAGATCGAAAGCAGTCCGAACCCGAGTTTTTTTGGTGTGCTTTTTGAAACGAGTGAATCTGACTTTTCTTCCGAGAGCTTATAGCCTGCCATGTAGAATGGATAGAAACCGATTATTCTTGCAGCTGCAAATGTGTTATCAATAACCGAATAGAAGCCTGCAAAGAGAGCGATAACCAACAAAATCAGCTGTATTTCCTTGAATTTTGCGATTCTGTGAGCGGTAAGCCGCCAAACAACCAGTGCCAGCAGATACCAGTATGAATAAATAGGGACAATCAGCAGTTCTCCGTCGTAAATGAACGAAACAATGCTGTCAAAAATAAAGTAGGCAAAAAGTAGTTTTACAATTGAAAAAAAGCTGTGTGACCGTTCACTTTTCCCAAAATATCCCGATACAAAAACAAACGCCGGCATATGGAACATATAAATTCCGTCAACTATTGTATTTATAGAAGAAAGAAACTGTTTTTCATAAAGACAGTGAGCAAAGACTGTAAGAATAATCAAAAATCCCTTTATATTGTCCCAGTAAGCACTTCGTAGTTTGTTCGCATTCATAGTTGAGCCCCTTTACTGTGTATAGTATTTCAGATTTTGACCTGTCTATATAATTATATCATGGCTTCGATTTTTTTTCAATAGATTTATAAAAAACAGTTCCGGTCGACATAATCCACTAAAAATAGACAAACTGTATTTCGCTTTCCACTAAAAATTGCTAAAAAATTTCGAAAAAGGTATTGATTTTTATGCTAAAGTACTGTATAATAAAATTGGTTATTTAAATAAAAACCGGTAAATGAGCAGCGAAAGTCCTGAGCTGCCATAAAGAACAGTATAGATTATCTGACGAATGGCAGGCAATATATTCAGCGATGTTTTAAGTTAAAGACAATACTTTGACAATTAATCGGAATCAGTACAAATTCGGGTGATGCTTTAAGACATGACGTTCATAGATCCAATTAAGCGTATTTTCGCTGTTATCTTGAAGTATGAACCTTTTTCTGAAAGTGATTTACAATGAAAAAACGAAAAACTATAGCAGTAATTGCTGCAAATACTTTTAATGAATATGTCAATGAAATTCTGAAAGGCATTTCTGAGCAGTGCAGTCGGCTCAATTATGATACGGTTGTTTTTCACATGAGCTATAACAGAAATTCCGATTCGCTTGTGCAGGTTGGGGAGGAAAATATCTTTACATTGATCAACAGCGATGTAATCTGCGGAGCGGTATTTCTGTGCGGAGATTTTGTCGGTCAGGGTATTTTATCAAGCATTGAGCAGAGACTGTCACAGATGAAAATTCCCGTGGTCGCAATTGACGGTTCAACCGCGCTTGGCGAAACAATGATAGCCGAGGATACCGAGCTTTTTGAGCTTATGACCGATCACTTTATTGACAAGCACGGCTGCCGAGAAATTATGTGCCTGACGGGACTGGAAAGTTCTCCTCAGTCTCATACAAGAGCCGAGGGATACAGAAAATCACTGATAAAGCATGGTATACCGGTCAGAGATGATCTTATTATCTTTGGCGATTTTTGGATTAATTCCGCTCATGAGCTTGCGGAGGAATTTATCAGCGGACTCAGAAAAATTCCTGAAGCGGTGGTCTGTGCCAATGACTCTATGGCAGTAGAGCTTTGCAATACTCTCATAAGCGCCGGAATCAGAGTTCCTGAAGACGTAATGATTTCGGGCTATGACGGTTCAAAAAAAGCGGAGGACAACGCTCCGTCAATCACGACGATTTTTCCGCAGAATTATAAGCTCGGGGCAAGTGCAGTCTGTCGAATTCATAATTTGCTTTCTGGAGAAACTCCTGAACTTATCAAGTTTCCGCCGTTTCATTTCATGTTCGGACAAAGCTGCCGTTGCGGTGAAAATTTCCCCGAAAGGGTCGGCAGACATCAGTATTATGTGGAAAATATCCAGAAGTATGAAAATTATTACGATTCCAGCGGTATGATGGAAACTCTTCTCGGAGCAGAGAATTTCGAGGATCTGCTGCGGCGGCTTGAGAGTTTTACATACATTATCAACGGACTTGAAAAATTCATTCTTTGCCTTAATGAAAACTGGGATAACGTTGAGGAAAAGGAAGACGTTTTTATCAGCAGCGGTTATTCCGAAAAAATGGCTGTCAGGATGATTCATCAGAACGACCACTATGTCTCGTGCGAAATTAAGTATGCATCACACGATATTCTTCCTGATTCACTTGATGAAATAACCGCTCATCCAGCTGCTTATTTTTTGCTTCCTGTTCATTTTAAGGAAAGATGCTTCGGTTATGCGGTGTTCAGATTCAAGACAATCGAAGCCGCAGTATGCTCAATCTATGCAAAATGGTGCGGAAGCTTAGCAGTCGCTCTTGAGTTTCTCCGCGTTCGTACCAAGCTTATACGAATGAATCAGCGCATTTCTCTGAGTTCGATACGTGATACTCTTACCGGCGTTTTCAATCGCAAGGGTTTTAAGCGGTATTCCGAGAATTTTTTCAGAAAAGCAAAGGCAGAACACAGAAAGCTTCTGATTATTGTTGCCGATCTGGATATGCTGAAGCATATTAACGATAATTATGGTCATATTGAGGGCGATAACGCAATTATAGTATGCGGAAAGGTGCTCAGTACCTGCTGCAAAAACAATGAGATCTGTGCCCGTATCGGCGGAGATGAGTACGCGGTGGTTGGCTGCAGTGACTATACAACAAGAATTATTGACGGTTATCTTAAATATATAAATGATTATTTTGAACGCTATAATGCCACATCCGGAAAGAAGTACAAGGTTGGTGCGAGCATAGGCTATTATTGTGGAATCCCGGACGAGAATGTCAGCTTCGCCGACTGCTTCAGCATTGCCGACAGAAATATGTATGAGAATAAATTTGAGAGAAAAAAATGCCGGACAGTTTAATATGTAAAATGAATCCCCGAAAGGAATCTTAAGTTCCTTCCGGGGATATTTTATTCGCTGAAATTTTCTCTTAAGAAAGCTATTTCACGGGCATATCCGTCAATATCATTCGGTGTTTCAAGGATAAACGGCAATTTTTTCAGAACAGGATGATTGATTACTCTGATCAGAGCATCAGCTCCGATGTGTCCTTCTCCGATTTTTGCGTGGCGGTCTTTGTGAGCGCCGAGGGGATTCATACTGTCGTTGAGATGAACAGCTTTGAGTCTGTCAAGACCGATAATTCGGTCGAATTCACCGAGTACACCGTCGAGGTCGTTTACAATATCGTAACCTCCGTCCCAAACGTGACAGGTATCAAGGCAAACACCAAGCTTGTCCGAAAGCTCTGTCCGGTCGATGATTTCTTTCAGTTCTTCAAAGCATCTGCCCATTTCAGAGCCTTTTCCTGCCATTGTTTCAAGCAGGACAATCGTAGTTTGCTCAGGCCTTAGAACAGTATTAAGCTGATCGGCGATAAGCTCAATACCGATTTCAGTGCCTTGTTTTACGTGAGAGCCGGGATGAAAATTATAATAATTTCCGGGAGTGAACTCCATTCTTCTGAGATCATCAGCCATAGCCTCACGGGCAAACCGACGGATATTTTCGTCGGCAGCGCAGGCATTCATAGTATACGGAGCGTGAGCAACGAGTTTTCCGAAGCTATGCTCCGAAACAATGCCGCATAAAGCCGCTGCGTCATCGGGGTCTACAGCTTTTGCGCTGCCTCCCCGTGGATTTCTTGTAAAGAAAGCAAATGTATTTGCTCCGATCGCGAGAGCCTGCTCTCCCATAGCTTTATAGCCTTTAGATGCTGAAAGGTGGCAGCCTATAAATAACATAACTTTACTCCTGATTATTAAGCGGAAAGATTAGTCGGCAATGTAAACTCTGACCATTTTCTGGGGTTTGACGGGAGTATCATTATAGTTTGTAGGAGTCTCGGCTATTGCGTCAACAGCGTCCATTCCATCGATTACTCTGCCGAAAGCGGCATACTGACCATCGAGATGTGGAGCATCCTCGTGCATGATAAAGAACTGTGAGCCTGCGGAATCGGGCATCATCGAACGCGCCATTGAGATAACGCCTCTTGTATGTTTAAGGTCGTTTTTAATGCCGTTTGATGAAAATTCGCCTTTTATGCTCCAACCGGGACCACCTGTGCCGTTACCCTTTGGGCAGCCTCCCTGGATCATGAATCCGGGAATAATACGGTGGAACGTGAGTCCGTTATAAAAGCCTTCGTTGACAAGCTTTTCAAAATTCTCACAAGTTATTGGAGCAATTTCGGGATAAAGTTCGATTTTGATTTTGCTTCCGTTTTCCATTTCAATAATAACCATAAATTAACCTCCGATAGTATTATGGTAACTTCTAAAACTCCTGTTTTTGAAATTTAAAAAATATAAAAGATGGATTCTGTGAATCTTCGCCCCATATCTCCACCTCTAAAACAGGTTTTTAGAGGTTCCCTTATCATAAATCCCATAAGGGGAAATATGTCAGTTCACATAAATGACATAGTCGTCGGGGAAGGTGCTGTTTTGCCCAAAATTTTCAGCTGCAGGCGGAACAGCGGAATTTTCAGTTGATTCTTCGCCGCCGCCGAGAATTGAATTTACTTTCCCGGTAGTTGTTTCACTGTCATGATTATTGAGTATTGATTTCTGAGTTGAGGGCTGTTCCCCGGTGACTTCTTCGTTTGGCTGAGCAGGGGAATCGGTGGGCGGAACAGTTCCGATAATGTCTCCGAGAATTCCCGTTACATACTGAACGTCATTTCCGGATGAGTCTTCTGTTTCCGGCTGTATTCCGGCGTCAGGTGGATAGGTATAAATTTCATTATTGAAATAATTGTTTCCGGAATTCTGAGAAGTGCCTGCAGCCGCGTTTTTTTTGCGTGTCTCGCGGTTGGCTTTAAGAATACTGTTAGTGCAGGCTTTTCCCATAAGCATAATAGAAACGGCAATAATAATAGCCGCTATGATTGAATAGAGTCTTGTTTTTGACATAACGCGCCTCCAGTTTTAATCGGTACACTTATTATACAGAAAAAAACATATATTGTCAAGTATAGCTATAAATTCATCGCGGTATATCAAATATTTTTTTTGTCTCGACGTAGGATAAGCCCTTAATAGTATATTTTGCTGATTTAGCACCGAAAAGATGAATGCGGAGACTGCATTTGCCTGAATTGCGCTGAAAAACATTCTGACGGACTGTAAGCTTAACGAGTCCTTTTCTGTCGGATGTAAGAGTATGAAAACCGAAGCCCTTTATACAGCTGACTGTAATTTTATCTTGATAAAGCCGTACGAATCCTGTTTTCAGAGCGGTAATGCGGCAGATTATAAGCCATACAGAGGGTATACCGACAGTAAGCAGAAGCATTTCGGCAGGCTGAGAATAATTCGGATAAAATTTTTTTCCGGCGAGATAAAATATAACCAGAATCAGCTGAATCAGCACAGGCTGCCAGGTATACTGAAACAAACTTCGGCTATCCGGCTTAATGAAGATAATTTCGTTTTCGGGAACAGAAGGATTGATGCGGCACATTGGCTGAGCTACGGGCATATGCCTGTGGCTGTTTCCGAATCCGGGACAGCCAATCTCCTCGGTGTACAGCCCGAAAAGTTTCATTATAAGGCTTTGGCGCAGGTCGGAGAAATAAATACCTTTCCGGAAAAAAACAGCTTGTCGTTTTGAAAATAAACCATGCTGCACAACGTGAAAATCACCGTCCTGATGAACAGAAAATCCCGCATATTTCAGCAGGTTAGCCAAAAACGAGACTGCCCACATTCCCAGTGAAATCAAGCCAACTGTGATGAAAAGCGAAGGAATGCCGGCAGCAAGTCTGTCAGAAAGTTCCGCTGATCCTGCCTTGATTTTTTCGATAGAATCCTCGGCAATCCCGCGCGCAGCCGAACCTCCTTTGAACATAAAAAATGCGGTGAAAATTGCACCCGAATAGCTGCTTGAAAAGAAAGCGGAAAGCATAAGGATTGATGCCACACCGGATTTGTGCGGCGTTCGGATTCCGAGCCGTGGATCAGCGGCATTACGTATTATTTCCGCATTTTTGCGGCTTACGACAAATTTCAGATCGGGTTTTCCGAATGAACCCGAGTTCGTACTGAGACTGACCCTTATTGTTCCGAACGGACGGAGAAAAAAAGGTTCTTCAAAAGATGCAGAACAAAGATTATCGGTGCAAACGGATGTCACAGTCCTGATGAAAAGTCCGTTCCGGAATGTAATTGATTTTCCGCATATTTCGATAACCGAAAAATGCCATTGCAATAATCCGAAAAACAGAATACCGCCAATCGACGCGATATCAATCCATGCGCCTTTTAGCCAGGTACAAAGCCTGTCCGTATCAAGACCGAATGTTCTGATAATGCGAAATACGGGGACAATCAGCAGCCATATGTTCTTATAGGAGTATTTCAGGATTCTGACAGGGTGTTCGCGGAACATAAAAACTCCTTTGCGTCATGATATTTCAGAAACGGCAGTAAAATTCTTCCTCCGGGTACGTAAAAAAATATGAAATTGAATCCGATTCTGTCTGCCGCAGGAATCCTAATATATGAATAATACTGAACCGACGACAGTTTGACGCTTACTTCCGAGTGGATAAAAACTCCGCTTGAAATGTGCAGTTCCGTTTCGCTGAACCGAAAGGAAAGTCTGCGGAAAAAGAGCGGCAGATATACAAATGAAAATACAGTTGTCATTATAGCCACAGCTGTCGCAACAGGATAGCTTTTCAGATAGCATCCGAAAAAAAACGATAATGCTGCTGATAATACAGATATTGCTGAAATAAGCACAATAAGGCTTTTTTTGTCAGGAAAAACTTTTTTCATTGAATCACGCTCCGATTCTATATGCGGTAAAAATGTTCTATATGTTTAATTATTTCCATAAAATGCAATATATTTATTGATTGGATTGGTGAGTGGATTTATATGTCGGAAATACTTGAAAAAATCAGCGGTATAGTATGGGGAAACGGATTGATTTTCCTTCTTCTTGCCACAGGAGTTTATTATACTATAAAGCTGCGGTTCATTCAGCTGAGAATGCTGCCGATGCTGATGAAAAAAAACTCAGAAAAGGTAAGTGACGGGGGTCTTTCACAGCTTAAAACATTTTGTATGTCTCTTGGAACGGCAATGGGTACCGGAAATATTACCGGAGTTGCCTCGGCGATTGCAATCGGAGGTCCGGGAGCTGTTTTCTGGATGTGGGTCTCGGCTTTTTTCGGAATGGCGGTTGTCTATGCCGAAAATACACTCGGAGCGAGGTACAGGACCGGATCATGCAAAGGCTCGATAGCCTATATCCGAAACGGTCTCGGAAGTCGCGGACTTGCAGCGGCATTTGCAGTTTTCTGCATTTTTGCTGCTCTCGGAATGGGAGGAATGGTGCAGGTGAATTCTTTTGCTGAAAGCATTCCCGGATGTACAAATATGGGGAAAATAATAATTGCAGCGGCGTCTTTCGTGCTGATTTTTTCGGTCACGGGCGGAGGAGCTTCGAGGATAGGAAGCACGGCTCAGTTTCTGCTACCTTTAGTGACATTGGGATATTCGGCTGCGGCTTTGGCGGTGATAGTAAAGCACTCATACAATATCATACCCGTATTTTCCGAAATAATTACCGATGCATTTTCCTTTCAGCCTATTGTGGGAGGTGTCGGAGGATTTGTAGTTTCAAGGGCAGTATCTGCAGGCATACGACGCGGAATATTTTCCAATGAGGCAGGACTCGGAAGTTCTCCATTGCTTCATTCAGCTGCTTCCGGGTCGGTAATGAAGACTCAGGGAACCTGGAGTATGCTCGAGGTATTTGTTGATACATTTGTTTGCTGCACTCTTACAGCCCTTGTGATTTTAACATCGCGCAAGGAAAGCATCAATTCAGTGTTTGCCACGGTTTTCGGCGCGCTATCGAGCCCGTTTCTGACTGTATCGCTGGGAATTCTCGCATTTTGTACGGTTATCGGATGGTATTTTTGCGGAGAGAGTGCGTTTGCATATGTTTTCGGGGACGGACACAAGCGGATTTTCACTTTGATTTTCTCCGTTACTGCAGCATCGGGAGCTGTAATTTCAGCATCGGACGTGTGGACATTGTCGGATATTTTTAACGGACTTATGGCATTTCCGAATATTCTTGCGCTGCTGCTTCTGAGCAAAAAGGTTGGCAAGGAATAAATTTCTCTCAGATGTCAATATTCACCATATATGAGAATCTGTACCGATAGGATTTCCATATGTCTTTCCGGCATATTTTGCCGTTTACAGCTCGGTACGGATACTGAAATAAACAGCATGGGAGAGTAAATATGGGCTATATAGGAAATGATGAATCGTTTGCATACACCGATAATTTTTGCGAGAATTTTCTCGGCGGAGCAGTTGCCGCAGAGGCAGCGGTGAATCTGGGCGGCAAGCTCGGAGGAATGTTCAGCCGCATTTGCATCGGCTATAGCTGCAGTGAGGATTACCGTGCGGTATCGGCACTCATATCGGGTATGAGCGGACAAAGCTGCGAGATATTTATGCTTGGGGAAGTTGCACCGACACCATTCAGATATTCGCTAACACTTCTGGACTGTGCTGGGGTTTATGTCTCATCAAAATCCAAGAAATTCCTGTTTTACGGAGCAAACGGCTTCGGACTGACGGAAACGGAAATGATCGCCGTTATGAACTTCGCTTCAGCAGAGCCGACATATAAAAGCCAAATCAGTCATATAAGCGGATTTGACAGGGTATATCTGCGATTTATTGAAAAAAGCGGTGATAATTCCGATAAGCTGTCTGCTTCCGTAAGCTGCGGAAACAAGGCGGTTCGTAATTTATGGCTGAGCTGTTTCGACGGTGAAAATGACAGAATCGTATTTCAGGTTTCCGATGACGGTGAAAAAGTCAATGCATATATTCTCGGAATGGGTTTTGTGTCATATGAACGGCTTGTTCTGGCTTATTCGGTGATGCTCGGAAGGACGTCGGAGGAAGTATATCTGCCTGAGCGATATCACTATTCGGCAGAGGAGACTGCTGAAAAATACGGTTTTAAAATCAGGCGTTTCAATCCGGCAGACGGTGTTCCGGAAAAAGCTTCAGAGCAGATATTCCTTAAAGATTCTTTGTATATGTGCCGCAGTCTGATGCAGGACTATTCGGACTTCATTGATATTCTTTCGGATATGCCCAAGTTTTCGTCAGCGAGAATTGAAATTCCGCTTCCCGAAAATAATTTTCCGGATAAATCGGTTTATCCGCAAAGAACCGGCAGGGTTTTCCTTGAGCGGAGCGGCAGAAGCACGTTGTCGGTGCTCGCACAGGCAATGGATTCGGAAACAGCGGCTGAGCTGTGCAGCAGTTTTGAAGCTCAGCTGCATAAAAGAGGATACTGCGGCGGAATACGATGAATGTACAAGGAATACTTTCAATATATTTCATTTATTCTTTTCGCTTTTATACAGAGATTTTTTCAAAAAAATAACACTAATATGCTACTGTTCAGACCTCCGGATGCGCATAATTCTTGTTCATAAAAAGTTTGCATCAACTTTGCTGATTTTAGACAGACTACACAAATACAATCCGTTCACGGTTTTGCTATTGACAATTACATGAAAATTTTGTATAATAAATAATGTCTATTATTGTGTAAATTTTTAAAATAAAATATTTTAATCTTATTAACTCGTATATAAAATATTAAAGACCTCTCTGCTTTTTGGAACAGAGCGGCTTCTTTAAAAATATATTTTCCGTGTATTGTTTCAGATTGCGTTTCCGTAAATATTCTTTTCACGTCGATTATCAATGCTGTTTTAGTCCGCAGGTTAATAATGCCTCGGATGTTACACGGATTCATACGCAGAAAACCGCCGTATTCACTGTACGTTCCAATGAATAAGGCTATTTTGAAAGAGAGGTTATATAGTGAACGAAAAAGACAACACCAAAAGAACAAGGAAAACAACATCGCCGGAAACTCCTCAGAAGCGGAGATACTATAAGAAAAAGCCGGCAGAAAAGTCTGCTGCGGTTCTTCCCACAGAAAAAACGGCTGCCGGAACAGTCAAAACAAAAGAAATCAGAAGAACTCCGGTTAAAATCATCCCTCTCGGCGGTCTCCATGAAATAGGCAAAAATATGACCGTTTTTGAGTGTTCCAACGATATGTTTATCCTCGACTGCGGACTTGCTTTCCCGGATGCTGATATGCCGGGAGTTGACATTGTAATCCCCGATTTTACCTATGTTGAGCGAAACAGAGACAAGCTTCGCGGAATAGTAATCACTCATGGTCACGAGGACCATATCGGCGGACTTGCATATTTTCTTAAAAAGATTAATGTGCCTGTCTATGGGACAAGACTGACTCTCGGACTCGTTGACGGAAAGCTTAAAGAGCACGGCCTCAGCGGAAAGGTTCAGTTAAACGTCATTGAACCGAAGAAAACCGTTAAAATGGGCTGTATGGCTGTCGAATTTATCAAGGTCAACCATTCTATTCCGGATGCTGTCGGAATGGCGATTCATACTCCTGCCGGAATAATTGTCCATACGGGTGACTTCAAGGTTGACTATACTCCGATTGACGGAAAAACCATCGACCTTGCACGTTTCGGTGAGCTTGGAAACAGGGGAGTCCTTGCGCTTATGGCAGACTCTACAAATGCTGAGCGTCCGGGTTATACACATACCGAGCGTACTGTCGGTGAATCCTTTGACAAGCTTTTCAAGGATGCTGAGGGCAGACGTATCATTATCGCGACATTCTCGTCGAATATTCACCGTGTACAGCAGATCATCAACTGTGCCTGTCTCTATGGAAGAAAGGTCGCGGTATTCGGCAGAAGTATGATCAATGTAATAAATACTGCGATCGAGCTTGGCTATCTTGACGTTCCATCGGGAATAATCATCGACATAGAGGCGATGAACCGTTATCCGGACGAGGAAATCGTCCTCATCACCACAGGAAGTCAGGGCGAGCCGATGTCTGCACTCACGAGAATGGCGATGAATGACCACAAAAAGGTCAACATAACTCCCATGGATTTCATCATAATTTCCGCAACCCCTATTCCCGGCAACGAAAAATATGTTACAAGAGTTGTAAACGAACTGATGAAGTCCGGGGCAGAGGTCGTTTATGAAGCAATGTATGAGGTTCATGTTTCGGGTCATGCCTGTCAGGAGGAGCTGAAGCTTATGCTCGCTCTTACAAAACCGAAGTTCTTTATCCCGGTTCACGGCGAGTATAAGCATCTTAAAAAGCACGCCGGACTTGCTTTACAAATGGGAATCCCTGCGGAAAACATTATTATCGGCGAAAACGGAAATGTAATTGAAACCGACGGAGCATCAATGAAAATAGTATCTCAGGTTCCTGCGGGACGAGTTCTTGTTGATGGGCTCGGAGTAGGCGATGTCGGCTCGATAGTCCTCCGCGACAGAAAGCATCTTGCTCAGGACGGACTGATTATAATTGTAATCGGAATCGAGCGCAGCACCAATGAGGTCGTTGCCGGTCCGGATATTGTATCCAGAGGCTTTGTTTACGTCCGCGAGTCGGAGGAGCTTATCGTTGAGGCAAAGCATATTCTCACCGAAACGCTTAATAACTGTTCAGCGGCTGAGCTTAAAGAATGGAATACTCTCAAAGGAAAAATGCGTGATGCGCTTTCCGATTATATCTATCAGAAAACAAAGCGCAGTCCGATGATTCTGCCTATAATTATGGAAACCTGATTTTCACACGAATGGAGCTGAGATGATTGAAGAATAAATTTCCGGCACTTGTAATAGCGCTTGTTTTTCTGATGATTGCAGATGCTGTTGTCTCCGCGCTTTTTGTCTATCGGTCCGACAGCCTTCTTGCAAAGGGACTTCTTGTCTCCACGGGAATAATAGGCTTGCTTTTATTTGTGGTTATAATTCTCTACAGCCGCAATTCAATACGTCATTTCTCAACGATGAACAATCATCTCGAGCATTCGGCGGCGGAATATATGAATTCTTTGCCTGCGCCTGTTGCAGTAATTGACAGCTCAGGAATATTTATCTGGTATAATCAGCTCTTTTCGGAAGCGATAGCTTTCGGGCATGACGTATTCGGACTTCATGTAATGGAATGCGTTGCGGTTGATATTGATGCCGTTCGCAGCGACGGATTTTCGCTTTGTTCGGTTAACGGAAAGTTCTATAAAATTTCGGCAGAAAATTTCAGAAAGAACGATGTGGATTTTCTCATACTTTATTTCCATGATGAGACGGATTATTTCAATCTTAAAAAGGAATCCGATGAGACACGGCAGAATGTGCTGATAATAAACATCGACAACTATGATGAAATTATTCAGAATGCCAAAGAAAGCGCAAAGGCAAGAATTTCCGTCGAGACTGAGCAGCTTATTGAAAATTTTATGAACGGCACAGACGGATTTGTTAAGAGAACAACGGTAAATACATTTTATGCTGTTATTGAGAACAGATTTCTGAATAATATAATAGACGAAAAATTCAAGATCCTTGATGATGCAAGGAATATAAAAATCGGTGACAGAATGTCTCTCACGCTTTCAATCGGTGTGGGACAAGGAGCTTCGAGCCTTGCGGAGAGTGAGAAGGTTGCAAGGCAGTGCCTTGATATGGCACTCGGAAGGGGCGGAGACCAGGCAGTTGTAAAAACAGAGACCGGATACCGGTTCTTTGGCGGGCTTTCAAAGGGAATTGAAAAAAAATCCAGAGCCAAAACACGTATTATCGCCAATACTTTGCAGGAGATGGTAAGCAACTGCGGCAAGGTATATATTATGGGTCACCGCTTCGGGGATCTTGACTCAGTCGGAGCGTCGTGCGGTCTTGCTGGTGCTGTAAGACTTCTCGGAAAAGAAGCATATATTGCCGTGGACTATAAGAAAAATCTTGCGCCTCACCTTATCGACATGGTCAGAAAGGCATCAGGGGAAAATTTCTTTATAAATCCCGCGGATGCGGCGGACGAAATTTCATCGAACGATCTGCTGATAATAGTCGATACCCATAACAAGGACTTTATTGAAAACAATTCTCTTTATTACAATGCAAAATCCGTTATAGTAATTGATCATCACCGTAAGTCGGTTAACTTTATTGATAACGCAGTGATTTTCCATCACGAGCCATATGCATCTTCGGCTTCGGAAATGGTGACGGAACTGATTCAGTATTTCGATTTCAGCGGTGATGTTACGCTTGATTCCTACTATGCCGATGCACTGCTTGCTGGAATTACTCTTGATACGAAAAACTTCGTAATGCGCACAGGTGTGCGTACTTTTGAAGCAGCCGCATTTCTCAGGAAACTCGGAGCGGATACTGTAAATGTCAAGCTTATGTTCTCTAATTCGATCGATTCCTACAGACGGAAAACTCAGATCGTTGCTTCGGCGAAAATCCACAATTCCTGTGCAATCGCTGCAGCTGATTTCAAGTCGGATGACATAAGGCTTGTCGCTCCACAGGCGGCGGATGAGCTTCTCGGAATAACAGATGTCAACGCGTCGTTTGTAATTTATAAAACGGGCGACACGGTAAATATATCCGCACGTTCGCTTGGAGCTATGAATGTTCAGGTGATCATGGAACAGCTCGGCGGCGGCGGACATCAGACCATGGCGGCAGCCCAGATTGATGGCATATCAATTCAGGATGCATTCAAAAGGCTGATTAAGTCCATTGACGAAAATACAACATGATTGAAAGGCAGGATAAACATGAAAGTAATCTTCTTACAGGACGTAAAAGGCTCCGGTCAAAAGGGCGAGATAAAAAACGTTGCAGACGGCTATGCAAGAAATATGCTGCTTCCCAAGGGTTATGCTGTTGAGGCAAATGCGGCAAATCTCAGTAAGCTTGCAGGACAGAAATCGTCAGCTCAGCATAAAATTGACCTTGAGCGTCAGGCTGCATTGGAATCAGCCGAAAAAATCAAAGGCAAAAAAGTTTCAATCAAGGCTAAAGCAGGTTCAAACGGAAAGCTATTCGGTTCGGTTACGGCAGGAAATATTGCCGAAGCCATGGAGAGTCAGCTTGGCGTAAAGATTGAGAAGAAAAAGATTAACCTCAATTCGGACATCAAAAATTTCGGCTCTTACAGCGCAGTTGTAAAGTTTTATAACGGAATTTCAGAAAAGCTTGATGTCGAGGTTACCGAGGAATAAAATATGTCTGAATCAGATAACAGCTTTGCTATGCTGAGCCGTGAACTGCCGCATAATATCGGGGCGGAGCAGTCCGTTCTCGGTGCTGTTCTTTCAGACCCATCGGTATTGCCGGCTGTAATTGAGAAAATAAAACCTGATTATTTCTACAGCGAGCAGCACAAGGCAATTTACGGTATAATCGTCAGAATGTTCACAAGCGGTCAGCCTGTGGATATCATCACAGTTCTTGATGAGGCGGAAAAGCTTCATATTTTTGAAAGCGCCTCCGAGGGCAGGCGGTATCTCGCGGAAATCGGCAATACGCTTCCTTCAACTTCAAATATAGAAAGCTACTGCAAAATTGTAGCGGATAAGTATTTTATCAGAAGTCTCGGTTATGTTGCACGGGGAATTCTCGATGACATTCAGACCGGAGAGCAGGACGCTCAGCTGCTTCTTGACGCAGCAGAGCAGAAAATCTATGATATCCGTCAGGGCCGCGACGTTAAGGGACTTGTTCCGCTTGCCGATGCGGTGACCGAGGCATATGACAGAATCGCGAAACTTTCAGGTCCCGACAAGGATAAATATGTCGGTGCGCGTACAGGCTTTACGATGCTTGACGGCATAATATCAGGTCTGAACAATTCCGACCTTGTTATTATCGCTGCACGACCGGGTATGGGAAAAACCTCGTTTGTTATGAATATTGCTGTCAATGTGGCGAGGCGTTCGGAAAAGGAAGTGGTGGCATTCAACCTTGAAATGAGCAAGGAACAGCTTGCGACCCGTATCCTTTCAACGGAAGCACTTGTGGACTCAAATTCTCTGAGAAATGGCAGAATAAGCGGCGACGACTGGGTAAGGCTCGCGACAAGCGCAGGCTATCTGAGTACTCTTCCGTTATATATCGACGATACTGCCGGTATGACAGTACAGCAGATGAAAGCCAAACTGAGGCGAACTAAAAATCTCGGACTTGTGATAATCGATTACCTGCAGCTTATGGAATCGACCTCGCATTCGGATAACCGTGTTGTTGTCGTTTCCGAGATTACAAGGCAGCTTAAAGTAATGGCGAAGGAGCTGAATGTTCCGGTAATTCTGCTTTCACAGCTTTCACGAGGACCCGAGAGCCGAACCGATAAACGTCCGATGCTTTCAGATTTGAGAGAATCGGGTTCAATCGAGCAGGATGCGGATATCGTTCTTTTCCTTTACCGAGACGCGTACTATAATAAGGAAAGCCCTAAGCAAAACATTTCCGAATGTATCATAGCCAAGAACCGACACGGTGAAACAGGCACAGTGGAGCTGATATGGAACGGTCAGTATACGAGATTTTCCAATCCCGAATACGGTGACGTTCCGCAGGAATAGTGAAGTATGCTTGAAAAAATACTCAATTTTATTGAAAAGAATAAAATGCTCAGCCGCGGCGATTCGGTGATATGCGGATTCTCGGGCGGAGCGGACAGTACGGTTCTTCTTCATGTGATGACGGCTCTCAGCGGAAAACTTGGCATAACCGTCAAAGCTTTGCACGTCAACCATTGTATACGCGGCAAAGAAAGCGACGATGATGAAGAATTCTGCCGGGATTTTTGCGAGAACCGCAGAATACCGTTTATCGCGGTGCGTTGTAATGTTCCCGAATACGCTCAGGCTTGCGGACTTTCGGAGGAGGAGGCTGCGAGGGAACTGAGATACAGGGCATTTGCGGAGCATTCCGCAGGAATGCTTGTCGCAACGGCTCATAATGCCGATGACAATCTCGAAACAGCCGTTCACAATCTCATACGCGGAACTGCTCTGAAGGGACTTACGGGGATTCCGCCCAAACGGAAAAATATTATACGGCCTCTTCTGACTGTCAGCCGCAGGGAAATTGAGAAATATGCGGCGGAGAATAATCTTAGTTACGTCACCGACAGTACAAATCTTTCCGACGATTATACGCGAAATAAGATTCGGCATCGTCTGATACCTTTGATGCGAGAACTTAACGGCTCTTTGACAGAGAAATCTGTATCATCAATGGACGCTTTGAGGGAGGAAAACAGCTTTATCGAAGCCGAAGCTGAAAAGGCTTATATGCGGTGTTTTTCCGATAATTCCCTGATAGATATTGCAGATTATCCTCCAGTTATAAGGAAACGGTGTGCAGCGAGACTGCTCAGCGAAAATTCGCTTCCTTATTCATACGACAGGCTTGAAATGACAGATTCAATTATTGCCGAAAAAGGCAAAATCAATATATCGAAAAATCTTTATTTTGTTTCGGACGGACGATCACTTTTTCTTAAAAGAATCGAAAAGACCTCTCAGACCGAGAGGTCGGTTCCGCTGAAAATCGGTGATAACTTCATATTCGGCGGAATCAGTGTTAAAGCCGAAATAGTCGGAGTCAGCGATATGTCCGGACAAAATGTTGATATAAATTCAGCTGTATATTATCTCGACTTCGATAAGCTTTCGGGGAAATTAACTCTCAGAAACAGGCGGTACGGCGATAAGATCCGCATTGCGGGGAAAAACTGTACCTCGTCGGTCAAAAAGCTGATAAACGAGAAGGTCGGCACTGAATACCGGAGCACGCTTCATTTTATCGATGACAGTGAGGGTACGGTATTTGCTGAAAGGCTGGGTGTTGCTGAAAGAGCAGCTCCCGATGAAAGAACCGTCCGTTTTCTGAAAATAACAGTTGAAAAAAACAGGGATGAACCCGAATCACAGACGGTCACCTTATAAAGAATGGAGTGAAATTATTGACACCAAAGAAGAGCAAAGGTATAATTCCGTATCTGCTGATTGTCGTAGCGGCAGCGGCTTGTATTTATTATGCATCGTCAAAGTTTTCCGATAACGCGGCGAAAAAGGAATATACCGAGATAATCGCACATTTTGATAATTACGAGGTATCATATTACGACCTCGATCTCGGAACAGGTGAGCTGACATATCAGCTCAGAGGAGAGGACGGAAAAAAATATAAGTACAACGTTCCGAATGTGAGCATCTTCCTCGATGACACCGAAAATTACCGCAAGGAATACAATCAGAAGTATCCCAACGAGCCTCTGAAGCAGGATTATAAGAAAATCAAGGATAATTCGTGGATTTATTCTCTTATTCCGGTGCTGCTCATGACCGTTCTTGCGGGCATATTCATCTACTTCATGATGAAGCAGAACGGAGGGGGAGGAAAGTATTCCAACTTCGGCAAGGCTAACATGAAAAATTCTGCTAACGGAAGAAAAGCAACATTCAAAGACGTCGCCGGCGCTGACGAGGAAAAGCAGGAACTTGAAGAAATCGTCGATTTCCTCAAGCATCCGAACAAATATAAGGAAATTGGTGCAAAAGTACCGAAGGGTGTACTTCTTCTCGGACCTCCCGGAACAGGTAAGACTCTGCTTGCCAGAGCAGTTGCAGGTGAGGCAGGCTGTCCTTTCTTCCCGATTTCAGGCTCGGATTTCGTTGAAATGTTCGTCGGTGTAGGTGCATCGAGAGTCCGCGACCTCTTTGAACAGGCTAAAAAGCACGCTCCTGCGATTATTTTTATCGACGAGATCGATGCCGTCGGCAGACACAGGGGTGCAGGACTTGGCGGCGGTCACGATGAGCGTGAGCAGACGCTGAACCAGCTGCTTGTTGAAATGGACGGATTTACAGGCAACGAAAGTGTTATTGTTATTGCGGCAACAAACCGACGCGATATTCTTGACCCGGCTCTGCTACGTCCGGGACGCTTCGACAGACAGATTGTCGTCGGATATCCGGATGTAAAGGGCAGAGAGGAGATCCTCAAGGTCCATGCGAAAAACAAGCCGATTGGACCCGACGTCGACCTTCGTGTAATCGCTCAGACCACGCAGGGCTTTACCGGGGCTGACCTTGAAAATCTGCTTAACGAAGCGGCTCTGCTTGCAGCAAGAAATGACCGTAAGGCTATCACCGAAAATGACATTGAGGAAGCCACTATGAAGGTTATTGCAGGTCCCGAGAAGAAATCGCGGATCGTTACCGAGCGCGACAGGCGTGTTACGGCTTATCACGAAGCAGGACACGCGATTGCAGCATATAATCTGCCGACTCAGGATAAGGTTCATCAGGTTACGATTATTCAGCGCGGAATGGCGGCAGGACTTACCGTAACCCGTCCGGATAACGATAATATGCACGTTTCAAGAAATCAGATGCGCGAGAATATCGTTATGCTTCTCGGCGGCAGAGCTGCAGAGGAACTTGTACTCGACGACATCTGTACAGGCGCTTCAAACGACATTGAGCGCGCTACAAATACCGCACGGAGCATGGTAACAAAGTACGGATTTTCGGATAAGATCGGTACTGTAGTCTATGGCTCGGATAATGATGAGGTATTCCTTGGCAAGGATTACGGTCACACACGCAACTACAGCGAGGCTGTCGCTGCCCAGATTGACGAGGAAGTAAGACTCATCATCGAAAAGGCATATAAGGACTGCAAGGTTATCCTAACAGAGAATATGGATAAGCTTCACTTACTTGCGAAGTATCTGCTGAAATTCGAGAAAATCGAGGGTGCGGACTTTGAAAAGCTTATGCGCGGAGAAATCACTGAAAGCGTTCTTGATGACGCACCGGTTAGAGAAATACCCTCAGAAGAAAACGAAGCGACTTCTTCCGACGAAGAATAGTTATAACCGAGGTATCTGCGTAATTCGGAAGCGTATTTTTGATATTGTTGATTTGAAATCAGAAAAAAGCCTGAGAACTTTCAAGGTTCTCAGGCTTTAAATATTTATTACTGCCGATAAGTGTGTTTTTACAGTTTTTTACTCCAATTGCTCCATGTAACACCGCTTTTGAGTCCGAGCGGTTCAGGATATCTTCCGATAATTGCATTTGATGCTTTGCTTTTCGACCACACAACATATGCGGGGTATCCATTTTCATAAATCAGATCTATATATCCGCCGACATCAAGCTGCATTTCTGCGCGCTGAGAAGCTGAAAAACCATTGCTTGAAAGCCATTCTGTCAAGTCAACACAGTTTCCTTCATCACCTGCGACTCCTGCCTGGCTCAGCTGAAAGTTTCCGTTATTTCCCATAACAATTCCTTCATCATCAAGCTCAAAAGCGCTCATTGTGAGCGTTTGAAATATAACTCTTGCATTTTCGTTTGCAGCTGTCTGTTTAGACTTTTTTACATATCCGAGAATGCTTGGAACAAGTATTGCTGCCAGAATACCAATTATTGCGATGACCACAATTAATTCAATAAGAGTAAAGCCTTTAGTGTTTTTTTTCATAGTTAATCATTCCTTTCGATATTTGCGGCGATAAGTTTCCTGATTTTTTCGTTGTCTGTTTTTATTGAAAGAGCATTAAAGTTGTATTTTAAAACAGAATAACAAAGCTCCGAAAAAGTACTTGAAGAAGAATCGGCGAGCCATTTGGCTGCAAGACCATTAACCACTTGTAAGTACGCAATAGAAACAGAATATTTATCGGTTGGGTTCATATCATTTAAAAAATCAGTATTGATATTTAGAATGATATTATGGATTGCCATACTCATTTCATAAAAGATTTTGTAATATTGTTCTTCAGCAGTTTTATTAATGCCAATAGTTTTGGTCAAAAGAATAAGCGACAGCTTCTCATGCCTGCAATACAGCTTTAATAATGAAAGCGTGCAGACGGCAAGTATTTCATCATATTCCGCAGAACCTGCTAGTGGGGTCTGATTGATTGCAAGCTTGGCATTTTCCGCAAACTGATTATACAGAGAAAGGAGTATGTCTTCCTTGTTTTTATAATAAATGTAAAATGTACCGGCAGAAACGCCTGCACGCTCGGTTATATCTCGGATAGATGTCTCGTAATATCCTCTCTCGGAGAATGCTTCAGCGGCAGCGTTTAAAATTAGTAATCGTTTTTCTTCACTTATGTGACGCATATTTCACCTCTAAAATGAATCTAAATTCATTTTAGCATAAAGAAAAGTATCTGTCAAGTATATTTTTGAAATTTTTTAAGACGATATCTCACAAAGATTGTGCGGTGTTGTCTTAAAAGCTTGTACCGATGAAATAATTCTGAGGATTTCGAGCATAATTCTGTCGGCTATAAAGAAAAAACCGACTCTGCATTTTCGGCACAATCGATACGCTGTATTGACCGAACATAAAATGAAACTTTTTGCACATTCCGAAAATCAGAATCAGCGTATTAAACAAAAATGAATAAAAATTATAAGATGCAATTGTTGTAAATATACCGCTGAATAAACTTGATTTGCTTTGATATACAAATATTTCTCTGATTTTTTCTTTTTCTGTTGCAAAAAAAGCATAGTTGTAGTATAATAATGAATATGGAAAAAGCTGCGTTCCGTTTTTGTCTTGGCAGAGCCGCAGTGAACAGGAACGGTATCGTAGACCGGAGGTAATAGCATATATGTGCGGAATAGTTGGTTTCACAAACACGACGGATAATGCAGACGAAATTCTCGGCAGAATGATGGATAGAATCAGACACAGAGGTCCGGACGCGGAGGGGAAATATATCGACGGAGAAACGGCGCTCGGGCACAGACGTCTGAGCATCATTGACGTTTCCGCACAGGGAAATCAGCCGATTTTCAATGAGGATAAAAGTCTTGTACTGATATTTAACGGTGAGATTTATAATTTCATGGAAATCAGAGAAAAGCTCGTTGCGGCAGGTCATAAATTCATGACGAATACCGATTCCGAGGTGCTGATTCATGGCTATGAGGAGTACGGAACAAGTTTGCTGAATATGCTTCGCGGAATGTTTTCATTTATCATCTGGGACAAAAATCGGCATGAGCTTTTCGGCGCAAGGGACTTTTTCGGCATAAAGCCGATGTATTACGCTGAAATGGATAAAACTTTTATGTTCGGCTCGGAGATAAAGAGCTTTCTCGAACACCCCGCTTTCAGAAAGGAGCTTAATACTTCTGCACTTGAAAATTACCTCACATTCCAGTATTCTCCGACTAACGAGACATTTTTCAAAAACGTCTATAAGCTTCCGCCGGCGCATTATTTTATCCGCAGAAAAGGTAAAACCGAGATTCACCGCTATTGGGACGTGAATTTTGAAGCTGATGAAAAGCCGGGTCTTGACGAATGGGTTAATATGATTTCCGATACATTCAAGGACTCGGTAAAGGCTCACAAAATTGCAGATGTTGAGGTAGGCTCGTTCCTTTCAAGTGGAGTTGATTCAAGCTATGCTGCTGCCGCAGCCGATGTTGACAAGACATTCACTGTCGGCTTCGGAACAGATGAAAAATATAACGAAACAAGCTGGGCAAAGGCGTTCTCCAAGGCAATAGGCAAGGAAAATACCAGCAAGGTTATCAGTGCAGAGGAGTACTGGAGCATTCTTCCGAAAATCCAGTATCATATGGACGAACCGCTTGCAGACCCATCGGCGGTTGCTCTGTATTTTGTGTGTAATATCGCTTCCGAGAAGGTCAAGGTAGTACTTTCCGGCGAGGGAGCAGATGAAATTTTCGGAGGCTACAACGTTTACAGCGAGCCTGATTCAACGCTTTACGACAAGCTTCCGAGAGGGGTAAGACGCGGCATAGGCGGGCTTGCCGAAAAACTTCCTGCAAAAAAGGGAATCAATTTCCTCGTCCGCAAAGGTAAGGACATTGAGGAGCGTTTCATCGGCAACGCATATATGTTTTCTCCCGAGGAGCGCAAGTCGATTCTCAGAATAAAGACAAATGCTCCTGACCCTACAGCAATCACAAAGCCTTTTTACGATAATGTAAGTGATAAGGATACCGTTACAAAAATGCAGTACCTTGATCTGCATTTATGGATGGCAGGCGATATTCTCCTCAAAGCCGATAAGATGAGTATGGCGAATTCCCTTGAGCTGAGAGTACCTTTCCTTGACAAAGAAGTTATGGCTCTTGCAGGAAAAATTCCGACTAAATACAGGGTAACCCATACCGAAAAGACCAACGAGACTGCGTATATAACCAAATACGCCATGAGACTTGCGGCGAAGAAAGACACTCCTCAGAGTACTGCCGCGACAGCGGTTAAGAAGAAACTTGGATTCCCTGTGCCGATCCGCGTATGGCTCAAAGAGGATAAATACTACAATCTGGTGAAAAATACCTTTGAAAGCGAAAGCGGACGTAAATTCTTCAACACCGGGGAAATTGTTAAACTCCTCGACGATCACAGAAGCGGAAAATGTGATAACAGCCGCAAAATCTGGACTGTGTTCATGTTCCTCGTTTGGTATAAGGTATATTTTGAAAATAACGGACGGTACTGATAAATATGGCAAGCAATGTAACTTATGAATATATCCGACGCAATCCTGATGTAATGGAATACATCAGGCGTGCGGATACTGCTTTGGAAGCTCTCGGTTATACGGAGCATTCATTTGCCCACGTTGAGCGTGCGGCACATACGGCTGCAATGGTGCTCGAAACCCTCGGATACGATGAGCGGAAAGTCGAGCTTGCAAAAATTGCCGGAATGATGCATGACATCGGCAATGTAATAAACAGGATCGATCATGCTCAGAGCGGTGCTGTAATGGCATTCAGGCTGCTTGATAACATGAGTATGCCTCCGGGCGAAATATGCACGATTATTTCAGCAATCGGCAATCATGACGAGCATACCGGGCAGCCTCTCGACGAAGTTTCGGCTGCATTGATAATCGGTGATAAAACCGATGTCCGACGCAGCCGCGTGAGGAATACCGATTTGCTTACTTTTGATATCCACGACCGCGTAAATTACGCTGTTGAATATTCAAAGGTCAGCTTTAACAGCGACAAAACCGCTATTATTCTTGAACTGACAATTGATACGGAAATATCGTCGGTTCTTGAATATTTCGAGATTTTCCTTGACAGAATGCTGCTCTGCCGGAAAGCGTGCGGATTTTTCGGACTCAGATTTGAAATGGCAGCGAACGGAAGCAAAATATTGTAATATTCGGGATTAATAAAATCGAATAAGCTTTGGTAGAAGCTTTTTAGGGCAATACCGCATAATTTTTTCTGCACAGAGGTACAGAAAAATTGTCGGCTGTTAATTTTGCGGTGCTGCCGGATAAATAACGGAGGTATAAAAATGAAAATTCAGCATCTTATCGACCTTAATGACTATCCTGTTCAGTGGTGGAAAGACGTCGTTGCACTGGGGGAAAAAATCAAGAACAATCCCGGGGAATACGCCCACAGTCTTGACGGGAAAATTATGGCAACGCTTTTCTATGAGCCTTCAACCCGGACTCAGATGTCGTTTCAGACTGCGATGCTGCGTCTTGGCGGGCGTATTATAGGATTTGATAATCCTGCTAATTCCTCCGTTTCAAAGGGAGAGACTATCAAGGACACTACCAAAATTGTCAGCAGCTATGCCGATATTCTTGTAATGCGTCATCCCGTTGCCGGAGCGGCAAAGGCTGCTGCGCTCACGGCAGATTGTCCGGTGATCAACGCAGGCGACGGCGGTCATCTTCATCCAACGCAGACTCTTACCGACCTGCTCACACTGAAAATTGAAAAAGGCACGCTGGAAGGACTTACAATCGGTATGTGCGGCGACCTTGTGAACGGAAGAACTGTACATTCGCTGTGCAAGGCGCTGAGCAGCCTTAAAGGAAATAAATTTGTATTCATATCGACTCCGCAGCTGAGAATGCCCGCATATATCAAGGACGTAATTATTTCAGGCGGAAGCTCCTACAAGGAAGTAGATACTCTTGAAGAAGCTATCGGGGAACTGGACGTGCTTTACATGACGAGAATCCAGCAGGAGCGTTTTGCAAGCCGCGAGGAATATCTTGCTCAAAAGAATACATATGTGCTTGACCGCATCAAGCTGCAGGCAGCCAAAAAAGATATGATTGTAATGCACCCTCTTCCGAGAGTTGACGAGATTACTGTCGATGTTGACAGCGACGCAAGAGCAATGTATTTCAGTCAGGCTAAGTATGGTGTATATGTACGAATGGCTTTGATTCTTACAATTATGAAGAACGAAAATCCTGTTGAGCTTCTGAAAGGCAGAGAATACGGCGGAGTGTGCTGTGATAATCCAAAATGTATTACCAACTGTGAGCCTTATCTTCCGAAAAGCTTCCGTGCCAGCGGAGACGAAACGCTGCTTGAATGCGAATACTGCGACGAGAGAAAGCTTGTGTGATGTTTTCTTTTTCCGGCCGGTAATTATTTCCGGAGCTTGACTTTAGCCGGCAAATCGGGTATAATCATATAGCTGAATAATTATTTCAAACGTGATTTCTGTTTACCGAAAGGAGTACAATATGAAGAATAAGCTTCTTACTGCAGCAGCTGTCTCGGTTATTGCTTTTATGAGTACAGTCGGAATGACTGCAAACGCTGCATCGATTGACGACCTTGTTGCCAAAGCACGAGCATATGGTATACCCGAGTCAGCTATTCAGTCGGGTCTGAACCAGTACTATCAGGCTCCGGGAACATACGATATTGATCTGGCTATGGAATATCTTGATCAATATCATGATGAAATACTGGCTGAATTAGTCGGTCAGACTCCTACGTCTGAGCCTGCGACAGAAAGCGATAAAACTGAATCGTCATCCTCTTCAGGAGGTTCTCAGGAAACGGCTTCCGACAGTACACAGGCATCTTCCGGAAATTCACAGACTACCACCTCACCGACTTTTGAACGTGTTGACAAGGACGACTTCATTAATATGAGCCTTGAGGAAAAGCAGAATTACATTGCAAGTCTCGACGAGCAGCAAAGGGATGATTTTTTGAACTCACTTTCTGCCGAGGAGCTTAAAAGTGTTGTAAAGCAGCTTCCTGCCAATGATAAGGCAGGCGTAATCGATAAATTTGTACAGGCAGGCGGCGCACTCGGAGTCAATGTAACGATAGATGAAATTACCGATGATAATTTCTCTATGGAAATGCGCGACAATGAAGGAAATCTCATTGACAAAGGCTCTCTCGGAGCCGTCGTTGAGGACACAGGTATAAGCTACAGAAAGCTTTACCTTATTTCCGCTTCATGTATTGCCGCTGCCGCTGCGGGAATATTTTTTGTTTTCAGAAAGTACTTTTCCAAAAAGAAAGCAGGTTAAAAATGGAAAAAAAATCCGGCGAAAAAAACAGAGCAATCTATATCGTCACTCCATTTATAGTGCTTCTCATAAGCATGGCTGTCCTTATAGTTGCAGCAATAAAACCGTATAACAAGCTTTCCGTCTATCTGAATCTTGCTTTCATGGACGAATTCCGCAATAATCCAAATAATGACGATAACGGACTTGTCATTCCCACACCTAATGAAATCAATACAAATTACAGCGGTGAGACAAGCGAGAACGGCGAGGTCGTCCGTCCGAATTTCGGCGAGCAGTTTGCCGTTCTGAGATGTGAGTCAGCCGATCTTACCGCTCCGGTTTACTGGGGCGGTGACCGTGAGCTTTTTAAAAGGGGCGCTTGTCAGGCTTCCTATTCCAAGCTTCCGGGACTTGATGGAAGAGCCGTTATCAGTGCCCATGAAGATACTTTTTTCAATAATCTTTCAAAGCTGAAAGTTGGCGACGAGATTATTGTCAACACATCCTACGGTGAATTTACCTATACCGTTTCGGAAACAATAATCTTTGAAAAGCAGAATAAAAAGTATGTCAATCCGTCCGACACTTCCGAGCTGATCCTTTATACCTGCAAAAAGGATATTCTTGGAGAGGCAGACGAGAGAATCGGCGTAATCTGTACGCCCAAGGAAAGTAAGTTCTATATAGGGGGTACGGAAGAATGAAATCGATAAAATCGTACATATCAAGCCTGATTCTGTCTGTACTTCTTGTTTTTGCGGTACTCGGTACTTCTGCGGCAATTGCAGTAAAAAAATATGCTTCACCGGATGCACTGAAAGAACTATCAATAAAAAACGGAGTGGTTCAGCAGATTAAAAGTCAGCTTGCAGACTATTACAGTGACAGGTATAATGCTACAGGGATTCCGGCTGAAACTTACACCGAAGCCTTTACCGATGAATATATTCAGCAGGTGGTTGAATCTTATATTGACACAGGTTTTGAATGTATTAACGGCAATAAGAATATCGAATTCAGCGTGCCGGTAAATTCTGAACTTCAGAGTAATATGAATGCCGTGTTTGAGGAATATGCCGAGAGTAAAAATTATGAAAAAGACGATTTTTTCTACCTCAAACTTGACGAATCGATGTATGCAGCTTATAAAAAAGTCGGTGAATACTGCGACGTTTATAAGCTTGAAACCATGTATAATTCCAATATATTAGAAAAGGTGTCTAAAATTTATCCCTATATTGATAATCTTCCGATAGACGCTGCAGCGGTTTGCATTGCGATGATATTACTGCTTCTGCTCGTAAATCTCAGAGCGAGATCAGATGCTCTTTACTGGGCTGGAATTTCATCATTCCTTGCAGGTGTAATAGGAGTTGTACCGGGAATATTTCTCACAATAACGAGATATTTTGACTCGTTCACAATTAAACAGCCTCAGGTTTTTACGTCTTTTACAGGTCTGATGTATGATGCAGTAAAGTCATTTATCATCTGTGAAACAGTTTTCATTGCCGTTGGAATTGTTGCTACGGTGGTGTATATGATTATTCGCGGCAGAAAAAATGATGAAATAAATAGTTCCAGACCGGAAATGGCTGAGTGAATACAATTCAGGCGGACATTAAGTATGTCCGCTTTTTATTTTGAACGGAGGTAATCTGGGATGAATTCCAATATTGAAAAAGCAAAGAATCTTCTTTCAGAGGGAGTATATACATTTGCCGCAGTTAATGGAAAACACGTTCTCACCAGCAGTGAAAGGGGAGTGAAACCGCTGCTTCTTCTGCTTGATGCAGGCGAGAGCCTGAACGGGTTCTCCGCAGCAGACAAGGTTATCGGAAAAGCAGCAGCTTTTCTCTATACTCTTCTCGGAGCAGAAAAAATATATTCAGAAGTTATTAGCGAGCCTGCGCTTAAAGTACTGGAAAATCACGGAATACAGGTTGAATATGATATTTTGACTCGTGCCATCCGGAATCGGAACAATACTGGATTATGTCCTATGGAAAGCGCAGTTTCTTTAACCGATGATCCCGATACAGCCTTGATGCTTATAAGGAAAAAGCTTCGGGAATTGTCAGATAAGTAGTTGCTTTGTAAATACTTTAAAATATATGTTTTTTATTTACATTTTCTGCGAAATGTGGTATAATAAATAAGTATGTTTTTATTCAGCCGGACGAGGCTGAGGAAAGGGGCAGAAGCCATGGATTTGCGGAAAAAAACACCGCTTATAAAGCGGATTCCCGTATTGTTTATGCTGCTTGTAATCGCAGCAACAATGTTTTCAGGCTGCTCGGGTTCAAAAGGACCGGGCAAGTCTAAGGTCACCTGTATTGACGAACTTGCAGGTGCGGTTATAGGTGTACAGCTTGGAACTACCGGAGATATTTATGCTTCGGATTACGAAAGCGAAGGTTCGACTGTAGAACGCTATACAAAGGCAGCTGATGCTGTCCAGGCGCTGAAACAAGGAAAGCTGGACTGCATTATACTTGATAAATCGCCGGCAGAGTCATTCGTTGACTCGAATTCGGATTTATCAATCCTTAACGATATTTTTACTGTTGAGGAGTATGCAATCTGTATTTCAAAGGATAAGAGCGCACTCAAGGAAAAGGTAAACGGAGCGATTGGTCAGCTGAAGGAAAATGGCAAGCTTGATGAGATCGTAAAGAATTATATCGGAGATGATACAAAGGGTAAATATCCGTATGTGTCACAGAATAACGATCACAGCGGAGGTACTCTGACCATCGCAACCAATGCCGCTTTCGAACCTTATGAATACATCGAAAACGGAACTATCACAGGTATCGATATTGATATGGCACAGGCAATATGCGATATTCTGAATATGGAGCTTAAAATTGAAAATATTGAGTTTGATGCAATCATCAACGCGGTGCAGTCGGGAAAGGCAGACCTTGGAATCGCCGGTATGACCATAACCGAGGATCGTCTCAAAAGTATCGACTTTACCGTTCCCTATACAACGAGTACTCAGGTAATCATTGTAAGAAACGGTACCACTGCGGATTCGGCTTCGATTCAAAGCAAGCTCTATAATAACTTCGTTAAAGAATCACGCTGGAAGAATATAACTACGGGTCTTGGAAATACTCTTCTCATAAGCCTTGGAGCTGTGCTTATAGGTATTGTGCTTGGCTTCTTTATTGCGATCGGCAGAAGTGCTTGCGACAAGACACAGAAATGCAGATTTCTCAACGGAATTCTGAAGCTCTACCTTACTGTAATAAGGGGAACTCCGTCGATGATTCAGCTCCTTATAATTTATTATGTTGTTTTTGCGTCATCAAGCATTAACAAGGTTGTAATTGCGATTATAGCTTTCGGACTTAATTCGTCGGCTTATATAGCCGAAATTGTACGTTCGGGAATAATGTCTATCGATGAGGGACAGTTTGAGGCGGGCCGCAGTCTTGGATTCAGCTATGCTCAGACTATGAGATATTTCATTATTCCGCAGGCTGTGAAAAATGTTCTTCCCGCGCTTTGCAACGAATTCATCGTGCTCATCAAGGAGACATCGATTTCCGGTTACATAGGCATTATCGACCTTACACGCGGCGGTGATATTATCAGAAGCCGTACCTATGAGGCGTTCCTGCCGCTCATTGCTGTAGCACTTGTATACCTTATTATAGTTATTATTCTTACATGGCTTGTTTCAAAGCTGGAAAAGAGGCTGAAGAAAAATGAAAGATAACAGCACAGTAATCAGAGTTGAGAATCTGAAAAAAGTATTCGGCGGTAATAACGTTCTGAACGGAATAAATATCGAAATCAAACGCGGCGAGGTCGTTGTAATTCTCGGACCGTCCGGCTGCGGAAAGTCAACATTTCTCAGATGTCTGAATCTGCTTGAAACTCCGACAGAGGGAAAGATCTTTCTTGACGGAACGGAAATCACCGATAAAAATGTGAATATAAACAAACAGCGTGAAAAAATGATGATGGTGTTTCAGCATTTCAATCTTTTTCCGCATATGACAATTCTTGATAATCTTACAGTCGCTCCGAGAAAGCTGAAAAAGATAAAACCTGAGGACGCGGAGAAAAAGGCGATGGAACTGCTCGAACGTGTCGGACTTGCTGATAAGGCAAAGGCATATCCGAATCAGCTGTCGGGCGGACAGAAGCAGCGAGCTGCAATATGCCGGGCTCTCGCTATGGAGCCGGAAATAATTTTATTTGACGAGCCGACATCTGCACTTGACCCGGAAATGGTCGGCGAGGTGCTCAGCGTAATGAAGCAGCTTGCAGGCAGCGGAATCACAATGGTCTGTGTAACACACGAGATGGGATTTGCCAGTGAAGTTGCATCGCGGATAATATTCATAGATAACGGAGTAATCGCTGAGGACGGAACTCCGAAGGAAATATTTGAAAATGCGCAGCATCCGAGACTTCGCGATTTTATTTCAAAAATAGTTTAATCCGAAAGTGAGATTTTATAATGGAAAGAGAGCGCTTTAAATCAAGGCTCGGCTTTATACTCCTGTCGGCAGGCTGTGCAATAGGAATCGGTAATATATGGCGTTTTCCATATGTTGTAGGCGATAACGGCGGCGGAATTTTCGTACTTTTTTATATATTGTTTCTGATAATTATCGGAATTCCGCTGCTTAGCATGGAATATGCGATCGGCAGGGCTTCGGGAAAAAGCATAATGTGCGCTCATAAAGAGCTTAAACCCGGGGGACGTATATGGCAGATTCACGGAAAAACCGCACTAATCGGAAACTATATCCTGATGATGTTCTATTCCACTGTGTCAGGATGGATGAGCTGTTATTGTTTCCGTTACGTAACAGGCGGCTTTGATGGTGTTGAAAAAGAGGAAATCAGCGATAAATTTACCGAATTGCTTGCGAGTCCCGGAACAATGTTGCTTTGGATGCTGATAATGGTATTTGCAGGCTTCTTCATCTGCTCGTTGGGACTGCAGAAAGGCGTCGAGAAGATCACAAAGTTCATGATGATAGCCCTGCTTGGACTTATTATTATACTTGCAGTTCATTCGCTGACTCTGCCGGGCGGCTCAGAGGGACTTAAATTCTATCTTTATCCCGATGTGAAACGAATCAGAGATGTGGGACTGTTCCCGGTACTTGTAGCGGCAATGAATCAGGCATTTTTCACGCTGAGTATCGGAATAGGTTCAATGATGATTTTCGGCAGTTATATGGATAAGGAAAAAAGTCTTTTAGGCGAGGCGATTACTGTATCAGCACTTGATACTTTTGTCGCAATTACTGCGGGACTGATAATTTTTCCTGCCTGCTTTGCTTACAATGTAAGTCCCGACAGCGGTCCGAGTCTTGTATTTATGACTCTTCCGAACGTATTCGGAAATATGCCCGGCGGAAGAATATGGGGAAGTCTGTTCTTTTTGTTCATGACTTTTGCGTCGCTTTCAACGCTGATAGCAGTGTTTGAAAATATTATGGCATGCTGCATGGATGAATTTGGCTGGAGCAGAAAAAAGACAGCAGTTCTGAACTTTTTCATTGTCGGGATTGGCTCGCTTCCGTGCGTGTTTGGTTTCAATATCTGGAGTAATTTCCAGCCTCTCGGAAACGGAACGACAGTTCTCGACCTGGAAGATTTCATAGTAAGCAATCTTATTCTTCCGATCGGAAGTATTCTTATACTGCTGTTCTGTACTCTTAAATCAGGATGGGGATACAAAAATTATCTCAGGGAAGTCAATCAGGGTACAGGCATGAAGATGACCGAAAACAAGTGGGTTCGGAGATATTTTCAATTTATAGTACCGCTTCTGATAGCTTTGCTTATCGTTTACGGAGCGGCGGCAATTTTCAAATAATCAATTAACAACCGGAGGTCAAAATGGAAAAGAAATCTGTATTTTCAAGCCGTCTTGGATTTGTAATGGCGGCGGCAGGCTCTGCGGTAGGACTGGGAAACATATGGAGATTCCCTTATCTTGCCGCGAAATACGGCGGAGGAATATTCCTGCTCGTATATCTTATTCTGGCGGTAACATTCGGATTTGCACTTATGATTACAGAAGTATCATTGGGACGCAAAATCGGAAAAAGTACAATACTTGCCTATAGTACAATAAATAAAAAATTCTCATTTTTAGGTTATATAGCGTCTCTTGTTCCGATAATAATATTCCCGTATTACTGCGTAATCGGAGGCTGGGTTATAAAATTCCTTGGAGTATATTTTACAAATCAGGGACACGAAGCTACCAATGACGGCTATTTTGGGAATTTTATCGGCTCAACTGGAGAACCGCTGATATGCCTTGCAATTTTCCTGTTTCTTACTTCAATAGTTGTTATGCTCGGAGTAGAGAAAGGAATCGAGAGGGTAAGCAAATTCCTGATGCCTCTGCTTGTGCTGATGTCGCTGGGAACTGCGATATACAGTCTTACGATAGACGGAGCTATAGACGGACTTATTTATTACATCAAGCCGAATTTCAGCGAATTTTCACTGAAAACCGTTGTTGCGGCAATGGGACAGCTTTTCTATTCAATGTCGCTGGCGATGGGAATTATGATAACATATGGTTCGTATATGAAGAAGGAAGACGACCTTGAAAAGTCGGTAAGAAATATTGAGGTGTTCGATACAGCCATAGCGTTCCTTTCGGGAATGATGATTATTCCCGCAGTGTTCGCATTCTCGGGCGGAGATCAGAGTGCGCTTCAGAAAGGTCCGACTCTGATGTTTATAACTCTCCCGAATGTGTTTGATTCGATGAAGGGCGGACATATTTTCGGATTGCTGTTCTTTGTTCTCGTATTTTTTGCAGCACTCACATCTGCAATTTCACTTATGGAGACTATTGTTTCAATTATAATTGATAAATTCCATTTCAGCAGAATCAAGACGAGCATCGGAATAATGATATTCTCATTTATTATTGCTGTTCCGTCGTCTCTCGGCTTCGGAGTTCTTTCGGGCGTTAAGCTTTTCGGATATTCAATTCTCGACTTTTTTGACTTCATCAGCAATAATATTATGATGCCTGTAGTTGCTCTGCTCACAGCAATTCTTGTAGGATTCGTGGCAAAGCCAAAGCTTGTTATTGACGAGGTTGAAAGCTCCGGTAAATTCAAGGCAAAGAAAATGTATACAGCAATTATCAAGTATGTAGTTCCCGTGTGCATGGTTGTGATTCTTATCTCGTCCATTATAGGGTATGTATAATTAAGGCATAAAAACCGTCGGAAAGCTTTTTGTTCTTTTCGATGGTTTTTATTTTCTGTGCATAATTAATAAAAAACACTTGAAATTTATGAAAAAACGTGGTATAATAATATAAAGCAAGTGGCGTTTTGTGTATATGTGCACAATCTATTGATGCTTTTTTGTCATTTTTTACAGTGTTTTCTTTATATAAGACAATTTATTTATGAAAAGTTTGTGCAATTTGACAAAATGATTTTTCTGCGTGTTTAACACTCAAATCTGATTACGGAAAGGGATGCTCGTTATGAATATTTCTCATATTTCGGATGAAGACCGAAATTTAATAGTCAATATATTTGCAGGCGATTCCGACAGCATTCATATTTTCTGGAACTGCGAAAAGGGATATATCATCGGACTATGCGGAAATCTTTTTCCCTGCGAAATTAACGATCCCTTTGAATATATAAGAAAAACCGACTGGATTGAAGATTCTTCACGTTCGGCATTTGATGTTTTATGCTCTCAGATTGAGGAAGGGATTATGAAGAGTATTGACAGGAACAGCATTGCTGTCGATATTCCGATGAAGCTCCCGGGTGAAAGTGTCTATGCCTTAAAGCATATTTTTGTTCTTTTTCTCCGCAATGAATCCGGAAAAATAATCAGTGCGCATATTAATATACGCTCTTACAGTGAAAAAGAGACGCAGGAGAGAGAAATTGTCCATTTGTTCACATCGGATAAGGCTCCGCAGCTTTTTGGTCAGCGTGTTGCAAGGATGATGGAGAAAAATGCTGACAGAAATATTGCTTTTATTCAGTTTGATGTTGAACGCTTCAAGCTGATAAATGATACATACGGAGTTGAAGTCGGCGATCAGCTGCTTAAATTTTTCAATGATTCTCTTTCTGTGATCTGCAGCGATGATAAGCCTTTTATGCGTCTTACAGCTGATGTCTTTATGATTATCACCGTGTTTGATGATGAGAATGAAATTCTTGAATTCATCCATAAGCTCGACAGTATGCTCCGCGGATATATGGGTATTGATTACCGGCTTGTTTACGGAGTAGCTATAGCAGAGGACAGAACACTTCACACACGTCGTCATGGTGATAACGCTACTCTTGCTCGTCAGTCTGTAAAAGGCAATGCTCTTAACAATATCGGATTTTACAACGGAAGCCTGAAAACCGCTCTTTATCATCAGCAGAGCATTGAGGACGACATGACTCGTGCGATGATAAATAATGAATTTGTAATGTTTCTTCAGCCGAAGTTCAGCATTTCAAGCGGAAAAATAATAGGTGCAGAGGCATTAACCCGTTGGTTTCACTCTGAAAAGGGGCTGATTCCGCCGGACGAGTTCATTCCTATATTCGAAAAGAACGGTTTTATTCTCAAACTGGATCAGCTGATCTGGGAGAAAGCCTGTAAAAAAATACGTCAATGGATTGACAGTGGAATCGAACCTGTTCCGATTTCTGTCAATATTTCAAGGGAATATCTTCACAGCTTTGATGTTGCAGGAAAATTTTCAGAGCTTATAAAAAAGTATGATATACCTATAAAGCTGCTCGAAGCCGAGATAACGGAGTCTGTTGACGCAGAGGACACGTCGGGAGTAGTAAGGCAGATGAAAAAAATCGGATTCACCATGCTTATGGATGACTTTGGTTCCGGATATTCATCACTGAATATGCTGAAAACCACTCCGTTTGACGTTCTGAAAATAGATCGTAATTTCCTGTCGGAATTTATGGAAAGCGACAGAGGACGTAAAATAATTGCTCATACAATCTCAATGTCGCAGGATATAGGACTTGATATAATTGCTGAGGGAGTTGAAACAAACGAGCAGGCACAGTTTCTGAGTATGTGCGGCTGTGATGCAGCTCAGGGTTTTTATTACTCCAAGCCTGTTTCTGCAGAGGAATTCGATAGACGACTGCTTGAGGTAAATAACTGATCCTGTCTTATACAACAGATTGAGACGATAAAAATACGGTATAATACTTTCTTACTATGATAACGATTTCTAAAAAATCCCGAAGTATCGCACTCCGGGATTTTTCTTACTTATGCCAGTAATCATTTAGAAAGGCAACTCTTTTCTGAAGCCATTCAGAAAGGTAATCAGCCGCTTCTGAATGATTTTTGCACGCTGCTGCATTTTTTGACAGCTCTCCTGAAAAGGAAGAATTGTCAATAAGGTTGTTCCACCTTTGGTAATTTCTTTCAAATGCCTCGCTGTATTGGTTTTTGTCGTGTTCAATCATTTCGATGGTTCTGTCAAATATTCCGCCATCGTAGGCGCTCGTCCATTTTTCTCTTATTATCTCCTGAAACCAGTCTTCGTAAATCAGAACGGCAAGCCACGGATTTATAGTTTCATACTCGCCGCCCTTGCCGGGACCGCCGTTGACGTCGGGAACTATGTTGGCAGCATAAAAACCAGTACCATCTGCACATCGGTCTTTATTTCCCATTGATGAATCAAAATCCCACGGGGCTTCAAACCGCAGTTTTCCGTTGCCGCCTTCACCAAAATCAACGTCCATAAAAAAGCTTGACCAGTAGATGTCGGCATCACAGGTGAGTTCACTTATAATATACATATCTGCAAGGGACTGCACATCGACAACGTTCTCCACTGCTTTCTGCGGAGTTATATCGGAAGTCTCTGTAATGCAGGAATAGTCGGAATCAAATACAAAAGCCTTTTTCTCGTAGGCAGCAGCATACATAATATAATAAACATTGTTTATGTATGAAGAAATAAAATCGTGCTGCTGCTCAGAGTAAATATCGCTCTTGATTGTAATACCCACATCTTTTTTGGGGTCGCTGCTGCTTTCACCGAGACACTTCATAGTTCTGCCGTTGCCTCCGTTTCCGTCAAATGGAATCAGCGGAGCGTTATCGGCATAATCAACGCTGAAACCGTGGAGCTTGTCCTCGTTGGTGAAATAGCCATCAAATTCAAGAAAATAGCCTATGTCTGTACCAGTATAGTTTGGTGCCGGCTCTGTAATATTTATGCGTGACGGATTTACTTGCTGCTGCTCGATAAGCAGATACACACCCCAATATTGGTTATTTATTTCAACCTCGACCAGTTCCGCATCAGCTGCATAAAGTCCATCCTCTTTGAGAAGTTCACGGGCTATAGAAAGGGCGGCTTTGTTCCTGAGCATGG
The DNA here is from genome assembly GCA_029007035.1 of Oscillospiraceae bacterium. Lineage (GTDB taxonomy): Bacteria > Bacillota > Clostridia > Oscillospirales > Ruminococcaceae > Ruminococcus. Next base: position 3,894 of record JAQXHC010000004.1, on the reverse strand, counting down.
AGGCGTCCTTGTATTCTGCAAGCAAAAGCCAGTTCTTCATTTCAGCTCCGTTATTTAAGCCAAGAATATTCTGTTTTTGTTCAAATTTAATTCTGAGCGGTTTTTTATCGTAGCTTGTAGTCCAGTTACCGCGGACTTTGACCTGAGCATTGACATCGTTAAACAGAACAGTGCTGTCAGTATCTGTCAATGTAATGGTGCAGTCTTCATAATAGGGTTCTTCGGGCACAGTGTATCCCGGTGTCCACGAAGCTATAGATTCAGCGACAAATCGATTGACAGGCTTTGTAACAAAGTCCATAACGTCCGGGTCTTGATTTTTTGTTTCAATAGACAGCAAGGGCACGGTGTATTCCGTCCAGTCTGCTGCGGGAATTGTGTTTCCGGTGCTTTCAGAAAATGCTGTAGTTTCAGGAACCGATTTATCTGAAGCGCTTTCCTGTATTTTACCTGATGAGCAGCCGGCTAAAAGGCATAAAGCCAACGCACCGGAAATAATCTTATGAAATATATTCATATCCAATACCTCGTTTTTAGATATTTATATTTTTGCTCGTTAATATGATTATATCATACCAAGTGAGTTTAGTCAATCAAATGAGGAAATGATTTACCTTTTTATATAATATCCCGAGGCTTGGAAGTAAAAAACGGGCATGTTTGGCTGAGAAAATGGCAATTCATATATTTTTTTTACTATGGAATTCCGAATTGTCAATAATATGCTGATTTAGACAAACAAATGAAAAAAGTATCATGTAACGTCTTGCAAAGGTTTGATATTATGTGGTATAATAAAATTATACAGATGTTGAAACCGGTTTTTATTTGGGTATGAAATACCCGAAAACATACCGGAAAATAAATGTAAAGGAAAGTATAATTATGAATGAAGATTCAACAATATCAATCAAGGATCTGTTGCTGCTGTTATGGAGCCGTATATGGGTATTGATCATTTCATTAGCTGTTGGTGCAGGTGCAGCGTATGCGTATACAACGTTTGCCATAGATCCGCAGTATTCTTCACATATCTCCATGTATGTTCAGACATATACAGGAATCACAAATGACCAGGAGAATGCATATAACGATATAAGCAAATCAAAGCAGCTGATAAATACATATATACAGGTATTGAAAGACGACGCCGTAATGGAATCCGTCGGAAAAGAACTCTGTAATCAATTTGATGAGAATATTATTTCCGAAAGCTTTTCCATGGCAAACGGAAATATCAAGCCATCTTCGCTGGCATCACATATTTCCATTACAACTGTAACTGATACCAGTGCTATCACAATCACTGCAACAACAAAAAATGCCGAACTTTCTGCAGCGGTCTGCAACGAACTGTGTAAGCAGGCAAATTACTTCACTGATAAAGCAATCGGTGTTGGTGAGATCAAGTCTATAGATACAGCAAGGGTATATCCGAATCCTGTAAGTCCCAATAAGACAAAGAATACAGTAATCGGCGGACTCGCACTTATGCTTCTGGCAGTGTTCGTTATTTTCTTAATTGATTTCTTTGATAATACCATTAAGGAACCTGAGGTTTTGTCTGCAAAGTATAAAAAAGCCATTCTTGGAGAAATTGAGGATGTTGCCACATCAAAGAGCAAAAAGAACAGCGAAGAACATATCTCGCTTCTTAATAATGATGTGCCGTTTAATGTAGTCGAGAGCTTCAAGGCGATGCGTACAAATATCGGTTTTGCAATATCCACATCGGATAAAAAAGCATTGATTGTATCAAGCGCAAATCCAGGCGAAGGTAAATCCACAACAGCAGCCAATATTGCGATTACAATGGCTGATGAGGGACAGAAGGTTCTTCTGATTGATGCAGATATGAGGAAGCCTGTACAGCATAAGATTTTTGAGTTGAAAAATGATAGAGGATTATCATCTGTTCTTTCGAAAATGAAGAAAGCGGAAGACTGTATTCAAAAAACAGCTATACCGGCGCTTAGTCTCATGACATGCGGTCCTATTCCTCCCAACCCCTCAGAGCTTCTCAGCTCGGCGGTGACAGCCGGACTGCTGAAGAAAATGAGCGAGGAGTATGACGTAATCATTATTGACTCTCCACCCATAAATGTTGTATCCGATACTTTGAATCTTAGTCAGAATGTTGCGGGACTTCTTACAGTTGTAAGGTGCGGATATACAGCTCAGGATGACATCAAGGAATTGATGAGCAAGACAGAACTTGCACATATGGATATGCTTGGTTTTGTACTGACGAGAGTTAAGAGAAAGAACAGCGGCAGATATTACAAGCGTTACGGAAAGTACCACTATTACAAGGATTATTCATACGGTTATGGTGAACCGTATGAGAAAAAAGAAGAGAAGGCCGAAAAGAAGAAAGAAGAAAAGAAATGATCGATGCACATATTCATATTCTTCCTTGTATTGATGACGGAAGTGACAGCATAGAAACATCACGGAAAATGCTTGAAATGCTGAAAAAACAGGGCGTTGAGCAAATCATAGCAACACCTCATTTCTATGCACACCGCTCCAAAAACGTGCGGGCATTTCTTGAAAAAAGGGGAGAGGCATACAAATCACTTGGTTCTCCGCATAATATGCGTCTTGGTGCAGAGGTTGCCATTGAACATGGTATTTCAGAGACAGAGGGAATTGAAAAGCTGGCAATTCAGGATTCAGACCTTATACTTCTTGAATTCCCCTATACAGGGTATTCACCCTGGATGGAGGAAGAGATATACAATATATCAGTGACATATAAGCTGAAACCGGTAATAGCTCATATTCACCGCTATCTTGAGTATTACACCAAGGAACAGCTTGAACATATTCTGAATATGAAAGTAATATTTCAGATAAATAATGAGGCGTTCGGAAACTTCAAGGAAAGACGCTTTGTAAAGCATTTGATCAAAGAGGAATATCCGGTCATTTTTGGCTCTGACAGCCACAATACTGACAGACGCAGACCTAACTGGGAGCTTCTGAAGAAAAACGTAAAACAGTCTGTAATTGATGAGGCTATGGAGCTTGTTAAAAGGCATATTAATAGCAGTACTTAGAATCGGATAATAAGCATAGAATTCTGTATAAAAGAAAAAGCAGAGTGAATAATTTCGCTCTGCTTTTTTAGTATCGTTATAGTTTCGCTATTGGGTAAAAACCTCATATAAAAGAAAATCCCGACTTTGCGTTAAACAACGTAAAATCGGGAAATTTCAATGGTCTGAGTGACGGGACTTGAACCCACGGCCTCTACCACCCCAAGGTAGCGCGCTACCAACTGCGCCACACCCAGACGAAATGGGGTATGTTGAACAATCAACGTAATACATTATATCATTATAAAAGAGATTTGTCAAGGGTTTTTCCAAAAAAATTTTCAAAATTTCAAAAAACCAATAATCGCTGGGAGTGGACATTCAGTGAATGATGTGGTATAGTATCACCACTTTATCGCCAATTATCGTAATCTATCGCCAAGTGTTACCAAATCACCATAAAATCAGCATTTTTGAGGGTAGAAACATGGAAAACTGCGTAACTGCGCTGTTTCTGAAAAATCATCAAAATGCAGATTTTTGGTAGAAAAACTGGTAGAATTCTACCGCCGTCAAGGTTGGTAGAAAGTTGGTAGAAACCCTAAAACAAACGGTAGAAAGCCTGTTGACAAAGCAAACTGAATAATGGACAAAAGCGGACGGTGTTTCATAACAGAAGCGCTGTCCGCTATTTTTATGCCTAAAAATTGAATATTGCACATCGCTTCTCACTGAGCCTGTATGCAAGCAGGTCGATGAGGAGCTTTTTTATTTTCAGATGAAACTTGTCAAGGAGGTCTTTCTATGCTGAATCCCACACAAATCAACTTACCGAGGGTGGACTACAAATTCG
>JAQXHC010000003.1 GCA_029007035.1 Oscillospiraceae bacterium | reverse complement strand
CCAGTCATTTGATTCGCCTATGATATATACCTCAGCGTTCTTAGGAACAGTTCCAAGTATATCAGAATCGGTAGAGGGTTCAAAGCGCACGTTCAGGGCGTCCTGCTGGGTGATAACTACTCCAATAATTATTTCAGCACTCGTACCTGAATTTCCGGAAGTATCCATGAGTTCAAGTACAATTTCCTGATAGCTTTTCAGTACAACAGGTGTTGCATTTTCACGTTCATCCACAGCAGCTACCTGTGAATTGTATTCCTGTTCAGTAACCTCAACATTATTAATAGTTCCATGCCAGGTCTCATATCCGGTGCAGCTTGCATAAAGAATATCCTTAAATTTTCCGTTTTGATACTCCTGATACAGCAGATGAATACCTCCGATTGGAATCATTCTGCCGCAAAGCTTTCCCTTTCTCTCTACATAATAGTCAAGGCTATATCCATCTGCATTAAAAGAAGTGTTTTCTATCAACTTTCCGTTATGGAAGCTGTATATCTTTCCGCAGTCTGTATAAGACGGCACAATATACAGTTCAGGAATATCATCATTGTCGATATACAGCAATGCACAGCGAGATAAAGTTCCGCTTGTTTCCATATCTTCTACAAGCTTGAGATATGCGTTACGCCAGTTATATTCTATATCTTCCTTCTCCAGTACGACTATTTTAGTATCTTTGGCATTGTACACATCATAATCAGTCCACTTAGGATAGAGTAAAGCACCGGAAGAAAGTTCTTCTTCCTTTTTATCTGCAGTTTCGCCCTGTATAGTTTCACCTGTTACTATATTAGTCAATACTCGTTCCCTACGATATCCAACGTCGTCACTTCCGACGTCAAAGCTTCCGGCTTCCCATAAATCGCCTGAATTTATATTTACAAAGTTTTGTGGAAAATGTGTTGCTACACGACCATAAGAGATTATTCCATCTGCATGAAAATCGGGCGTATTCGAATATTCCCACTTTATTATTTCTCTGTCTGCTTTCACTATTGTAAGCACACCGTATGGGTCATATTCTTCTTCTTTCGTCTCACCCTTGATAACAAGCTCATATTTATTGTCACTGTTTATATCCGCAATAAAGTATGAATGGTTGTTGAAAGATTTAGATGACGGGTCAATTATCGCTGTATGAGAGTAAGGATTTTTCAGTATATCCTCATAAAACTCGATCTCCCGCCCATCTTCGGACTCTTCTGAGACAGCTGATTCGTCATTACCGACCGATGTCTCAACTTCTTCGTTAGCCGAACTATCTGCGGAAGAAGTATCAACAGTCGACTCAATATCGGTTGACTCAACATTGACCTTGCTTTTCTCCGTTCTTTCTGTCTCTTTCTTTACATCACACCCCGTAAATACTGCCATTGCCATTGTCAAAGCTGTAAAGTAAGCTATATACTTCTTCATAATCAAATCTCCCTACTAATCAATAACCCAATAATCCATAGCTTTTGCTATATCTTATTAATATTATATCTCAAAAGACCACATTTGTCAACAGCCTTTTATCACTCATTTAAGCATCTCACTAATAAGCAGCATTTCCACGCTGTCAAAGCGGCTTACTTCATTTTCGAAAAAATTATCGATAAGTTTACTGTAGAACCGATCAATGAAAGCAACCGGAGAAATATTGCGAAACATGATCAGCGGCGGCTGTTCAATGACCATAGCGGTTCTTGAAAGACTTTCATCGGACACGAAAAATTCGGTGTAATGTTCCGTAGTCTCACGAACGGATATAATTATTCCTCCAGATACCCTGTAAGCAAAATCGCTGTATGAATTAAAGAAAAGCAGTTCGTAATCCTCATAGTCTCCAAAATGACCCTTATCAGTTAAAGCCATAAACTCAATCCTTTCCCTGAATCAACAGGCAGAGTAGTCTCATTTCAAAATTGCAGCATCTCAGCAGAAGAAAAGTTACAATGCGCATCGGCGACAGTAATAAAATTCAAATTTTTAATTGGACTTTTGTGGGTTTCCCATATTTATAATTTAGCTGAAAACGCCCTGTTTCCACCGATTTTTTCAAAAAATTGCCTGTTACAGAAATATTGTTACTAATAAAGTAACTCATTTTTGTAACTAAAGTTACAACACTCCTTAAGGACAAATCCGAATTCAGCAAGAATCAAGCTTATTCAGCAGAGCAAATTCAATTCAAAGTCGGAGTAATCTTCATTCAAGGCATAGCAGTATCATTTCAAAAGCAGAGTAATCTTTATTCAAAGCAGAGCAGTATCACTTCAAAGTCAGAGTAATCTTCATTCAGGGCAGAGCAGTATCACTTCAAATTCAGAGTAATCTTCATTCAAAGCAGAGCTGTATCCTTTCAAAGGCAGAGTAATCTCATTTCAAATCATAGAAATATTGAGCATAATATATTGAGAAGTATTTAATAGTTCTCAAAGGCTCATCTATGAAAAATTGTGTAAATGCATTAAAATATAATATGTAAGCGTGAAAGGAGCATATTATGGAGCATGAAAAGAACTTTGTTTTGTCAAGAATACAGCAGCTTCTGAACGAGCGTGACTGGACAATATACAGACTTGCTAAGGAATCAGGCATGGCATACTCATCACTTAATAATATATTTGTACGAAACACAATTCCCAGCGTTATTACGCTGGAGAAAATCTGTGACGGACTGCAAATCACACTGTCGCAGTTTTTCGACATCAATATGCCGGTTACCGAGAATATTGACGTTCTGACTTCTGATGAACGAACAATTATTTCTATGTATCGTGAGCTTGACAGAAACAGCAAAGAACTGCTGAAAGCCTATCTTATGGGGTTAAGCAGGAAATTACCGGAAAACTCCGATTAAAATAACAGACCTGCCCCCTGTATGAGTGCAGGTCTTTTTCTAAACTTATAGTTCGGCACAGAATCTGTCAGGCATACGCTCCGCATCTGACTTTACCATGTCAGATTGAGGATAAACACGCTCAAATCCGGTATCTGTAAGCTTTATTATAGTATTGTATATCAGAAAGTGCCTGTTATCGTACCTCATGGAACGATGATAATGTCCGGAAAACCACATTCTGAAATCCAGTCTGCTGTCAACTTCATCAAAATAAGAAGTAAGAGCATTTCTGCCATAATCCTCGTGCCGCAGAATATGCTCCTGAATATGCTGCGGCAGCGAATGAGACAGAACGATATCCACTTTCCAGTCATGCTCTGCAAGTCGTTGTCGTCCATACTCCATTTCTTCAGCATCGGGCATTTCTGCTGCCCACCAACTTCTTCCCTCCTTGCGGTATTCCTTGTCATGGCTCTCTGCACCGCCGAATGCAAAGATTTTCCTGCCCTCAATATCGAATACACTGCCTCGAACAAGGTGAATAATGTTATCTCTTATAAACTGAACTCTGCCGCCGTTCCAGTCCTCCTCCGGATAAGTTTTGAGCAAATCAAAATTCTCGTGATTGCCGTCTATCCACAGAGTAGTCCAGGGCTTGTCATTCAGCCATTTAAGCCAGTGTACATCTGTTTTGTCTCCATTCCATACCAAGCCAAAATCTCCGCAGATAATCAGATAATCCGAGCGTGAAAGCTCTTTTCCCTAAGTAAAGCAGCTTGCACTCAGCTTGTGAATATCATGTTCTCCATGCAGGTCACCTGTTATGTAAATCAATTTCAATCATCTCCAATGATTTCTGAAAATATCCTGTAATTTGTCATATCATGGGGCGGACAGTAAACTGCAAAGCATACCGCTCTGAAACAGCCTGCAAACTCTGTGAGCAGTTTCTTATACGCCTTTGCCACCACTTCAGGGTTATTGGCAAAAGCTCCGCAGCCGAACGCCCCCAGTACCATTATATCCGCACCGTTTTCAATTGCAGCAGACAATATGTGCCTGCCACGTTTTATATGAATCTCCAGCAGTTCATCATCACTCAGACTGATAGCCTTTCCTTTGCCCGGATTCATACGGTTGTAGGGTATCTTTCTCAGATTCGGTGCCGCGCAGGTAATAATATCCACCTTGAACCAGTCGCTTTTGTTCATAAGTTCCGGAAACATTGTATCGCTTTTAAAAGCAATGATATCAGGTGTATAAATACAGGTATCGGTATATCTGAGGTCACTTCTTTTCCTGTGCATACCGTAAAATTCTCTCATCAGGCTGTTTGTATCAAGGCACTGATAAAGAGTACTGCACCGGCAGATTGACTCCTCCTGTGCAGAACTTCCTGACTTCACTCCGCCGCCCGGATTTGTAGCTGATGCAAAATTCAGTACAGCAATACGGCTGTCATGAAACTCACCGTGAAGTCTCTGTGCCGCCGCAAGAGAACGCTCATCAGTGACAGTTATCTTAGTTTCGGCAAAGCCTGCCTTTACATCTTTTAAAGACGTATCAGCACCATAAACTACAGTTCGCACAACCGTATCATCAATGGCGTCTGACAGTACCGGATTATTCCAGCACATATCCATTGTATCCTCAAAAATTGCAGCTCTACGCTCTGCATCATGATATCTTCTTTGCATTACTTGTTCCTCCTAACACTAATCCGGCAGACTTGTACTGCCGAAGCTAAAGAGAATGGTTAAACATATCAATAAAATTAAGTATCGTGCTGATTGATACCGGATAATATCCGTTTGCGTCCACACCCACATCATATCTGCGGATACCCTGTGCTTTGCAGCTAAGGTTATACTCCATACCCTCATTATGACTGTGTCCGTGCAGCTGAATACTCTTATTCCGCATCTTTGCCCATTCAAGCATAGGGTAGTGCATCAGCGTAAAGTGCCTGCCGCACTCGAAAATCTGCCTGTAATCGCAAATCTCCTCAAACAGGCTTTCGTCATAGCTTTTGTCGTGATTGCCACGTATCAGGTGCTTGTGACCATTAAGTCTGCTTATCATTTCGTTCGCCTCAGAAACAGGAATTTTGTAGCTGAGGTCTCCGAGAATATACACAGTATCATCAGGGGTCACAACAGCATTATAATTCCTGATAAGAGTTCTGTTCATTTCTTCAACACTTGCAAAAGGACGGTGACAGTACTTCAAAATACCCTCATGTCCTAAATGAAGATCACTTGTAAAAAAAATCATACTTCATCTCCGAACTGAATACAGCTGTTCACATAGTCAGGATTATCTGAGAAAATCGGAATCTCCTCATCAAGTTTCCATACCTTTCTGAGAACCTCACGTTCCGTACCTTCATTAAGCAGCTGCGGCACTTTTATGCAGCAGCTTCCTCTCTGAAGATGAAGCGGAAAGCTGTTCCAGTCCACTGACCGTTCTGCTTTCAGCATTTCCAGTGACTGCTCACGGGAAACGCCATGAAGCTGCTTGCTGCTGAAATAAGCCTGTGCTGTTGCCCTGACTGAATTGCGTACAGCATCTCTCTGCCACCATACGAAGTAGTTGTTTACCTCCTCTTTTGGCAGTGAAAAAGCTCTTGCATCAAAAAACGCTTTGTCAAGCCGTTTTTCATATACTCCGCCCATACCCTCAGTCATCTGCCGGAAAAACCTGTTAAAGGCTGCGGTTGTCATGCTGGCAGATACAGAGCATAGCTTAAGAATATTATAGTCAAACCACGCCTCGCTGTCAAGCCGGCGGTAATCACACAGCACAAGCGATATCTCATCAGACTGGGTATAGCCGATAACACAGCCCTCTATACTGTCGCAAAGCATCTGTAAGGTCTGCTGCATGACCTTTATCAGAATCTCGTCATAAGGCTTCAGAAATCCTCGGGTAAAGCTGTGGAAGCTCTTGCCGTCCAGACGGATAATTACAGGATTTCTCCGCATAAGGTAGTATCGGGACACATCTTCATAGCGTTTCATTCGCTCTCCCAGACTGATTTTACTCATGTTCCGACCTCCTTGTCACTATCTCCTTTGCAAGCTTCAGTGATACAGCGCCGCAGTGCTTGCCGAAATTATCCACGCTGTTGACAGTTTCAGGCTCTTCTTTCATACAGTCGTAGTACACTGCTGAGGGGAGATTCTTACAGATTATCTGCATCTCTTTTAAAGAATAATTTTCGGGAAGAATACCCTCGTCTACCAGCTTATTGAGTATTTTTTCAACTCGTGCCGGAGTTACAATACGTTCTGTCATCTCAATTCCCTGCATTCTCACTTTTCGCTGCTCAGCGTTTTCCTTGCGGCGTTCTCTTGACTTCCGGAACACCTCTGAAAACCTTTCATGTACCAGCTTTGTATATACTGCCTTAGTTGTCGTTGAGCTATTAAGCTTCGTCATATTCTTGATTATAATTCCTTCTCCGATTTCTCCGCCCATAGCTGTTTTGCCTATTAACGGCGTTATATCCTCCCAGCTTTTGAACTTTCCGTCAAAGAAAATCGGGACAAATGGTATTCCAAGCTTATCTGCTATTTCCTTTGCTTCTGACTGAGGCAGATAGATATGTCTTTCCATATCAAAGACATCGAAGATATAGAGGGTATTAAGGCATTCATCGGGATATTTTACCGTATGCTTGACAAGCCATTCTCCGAACACACGCAAATTGTTTCCTAGAACGGCATGAATCCTATTCCTGTCCAACTTTTGTACCCAATCATAAAATCCACGCAGATTATTTTTCTCATCAAGTTGCTTGTTGCGACTGAAACACACAACAGTATCGCTTTTAGAATCATATTGAAAGCTTGCATTTGCTCCATCAAGTTTTTCTTCAATGATAATACGGTCTCCAACCGAAAAATCCTCTTTGAATTCATCGTTCATCACCATTATATCCATATAAGTCTTATGTTGTAACATATATTATTCCTCCTTTTTTTCGGTATACTCTTGACAAATCAAGAGTCCTACCGTATAATATCAGGTAGACACTCCCGAGAATCGAGATAATTCCCCTGAATACAGCTGCTAGTAATATTTTATCACATGAAAATCTGAAAGTCTATGGAGTATACTCCATGGGTTTACTCCCGACTGAAATGAAAGGAAGATGTATATGCTGACAAACAATTATGACATTGATGAAGCGCTCTGGAAAAAGGAGTTCGCTGCAAAATTCAACAATCTGCTTGCTGCAAAGGACGTAAGCATCAACAAGGCTGCAACTGAAATAGGCGTGGACGGAAAGACACTCCGCAGCTATGCTTCTGCTGCAAGCGTGCCCTCCGCAATCATTATCCGCAAGCTTGCAGACTATTTCGGCGTATCAACCGACTATCTGGTTGCAAACGGAAAAACTTCAACAGGCTTCACTGATAACACAATAACCGAGCTTGCAAATGTCGTTAGAAATATCGACACAGTTGTCAAATCCAACGAAGAACTGGATACTGTAACGCTGACCATTCAGGATAAAATTTTGACGGTTATCCTTAGCGAGCTTTATTACAGCCGCAACCGCAGCGACTACGAAAGCGTTGCTGAAACGCTTGCCAATGCCTATGGCAGAATGAAAACTTATCAGGGACATCTGATTGACTATGCCACCTTTGAAAAGCTTATACGCCATAAGTTCATATATCATGACCTGGAAGATGACTGCATACCCTGTGTCGATGAAAACGGCAACGACTGTATCGGTGTTGATGACTGGGAGTCTTACGCTGAAATCGGACGGCGTGAGGAAGAATGGGAGAATATGACTGCCTTTGACCGTGAACGGTGGTGGACGGAATTCTGCCAAGCCAACGGCATAAAATGATTAAAGCTGCTGGCTGTTAAGCTTTCGGCACAAAGTTTTTCTGTACTCTAAAATGTAAATATCAAAAATTCTGAAAAAAACTTAAAACGGCATTTTCTGAGAAAAATTCTGCTTTTCTTGCTGTTGAAACGGCGTACTCTCAAATGGTTGAGCTGCTGAAAAACAAAGGCTCCTGCGATTTTAAAGAAAAGCAGGAGCCTGATTATTTATCTTGCAGTTTTCAGTTCACCATACGATTTCAAAGGCAGTCTCCGGTTTTATATACATAACACAGAAGCTGAATCTCAACAGGCAAAGGTGCAAATTAGTCACCAATGCAGGTACAGAAGAACTTGCACACGTAGAAATCATTTCGGCAATACTTTATCAGTTGACTAAAGGTCTGAGCATCGATGAAATAAAGGCAAACGGATTTGACACATATTTTGTTGATCATACAATGGGAATTTATCCTGCCGGAGCGTCGGGAGTACCGTTTACCGCAGCATATTTCCAGTCCAAGGGTGACGTTGTAACCGACCTTACCGAGGACATGGCAGCAGAGCAGAAAGCGAGAGCGACGTATGAGAATATTCTTCGTCTTGCGGATGATGCTGATGTCCGTGATCCGATAAGATTCCTCAGAGAAAGGGAGATAGTACACTTCCAACGCTTTGGTGAGGCACTGCGAATAACGCAGGACAATCTGAATTCCAAGAATTTTTATGCCTGCAATCCCGCATTTGACAAAAACTGCGGTCGCCGCCGCTGAAAAAATAAATACGCCGAGATCATTTATGGTCTCGGCGTGATATTATGTTACATCATATTTCAATATTGTTAAGCTTCAAAAGCTCTCTTGCACTTTCAACGGAATCGACACCGGTTTTGTTTTTTACCGGGGCAAATTCGCGCTTTCTGTCAACTTCAAAAGCGAGACAGCTGTCCTGAATCTTGACCATATCAAGGACAAGCGTTTCGAACTTATAAGCGTTAGGTTCATCGGGATTTTGATAATTGCCGTTTTCGTCAATATAGTTGATTTTCTTAAACGCTTTGTGAATCGGAAGCTTAATCTTTAAAGCTTTGTCAAGGTCGCTGATTCTGAACAGATAGTTCAGAATCACCCCATAGTTGTAAGAAAGGCTGCCGTCCGGTTCACGGCTGTTGAGCATTTCATCAGTCATTTCATAATATTCTACGATTGAGGGTTTCCCGTCCTCAAGACACATAACTCCCACACGCTCGTCAGGGGCGGCTTTTGCGACGACCTTTGAGCCTGAAGAACTTCCGGAGTCGATTACCGCTCCGATAAAGCATGGATCTGCGATTTTCTGAAGAACATTATCAACGGCAAAGACATTCAGCCATTCGAGCTTGTTGTCCTTTAGAATTTTGAAAACGCCGGATCTGACCATTGATGAATACCAGCCGCCGTTTCCGTTGGGAGCAGTAGATACCGTGCCCTTGTCTGACAGCATGAGTTTTCCGTTTAAATCAATAGTGGGAAACTGCTCCTGAACGAAAAACATTATATTTGCTTTGCTGTAGCCAAAGTAATTGTGTTCCTCAAAGAATGCCTTCGTATCATGGTCGTTTTGCGTACTTGTCATGATGAAAAGAGGAATCCAGGCTCCTGCTTCTCTTACTACCTCAAGGATATTGTTGATAAGGCACTCGAAGATATAAAGCTCCTTGTTTATTCCTATATTGAACATACCCTTTGGTTTTTCAAATCCGAGACGGCTTCCCTGACCGCCTGCAAGCAGAACAGCACCAATTTTTCCGTCACGGACAGCCTGCAAACCAATCCGGATATAATAATCCTTCTTACGTTCTATCTCATCAATGCTCATGGCAAACGGAGGAGAAAACGTTCCTCGTTTATTATTTAATATTTTTTCATCGAGAACTGAAAGGTCAAGACAATCAATTTGTTTCAGAAGTTTTTTCTGTTTTGAATTATCCAGTTCATTATAAAATTTCAGAAGATGTGTCTGATTGAGAATAGCGAGCTTTTCTGTAATTAAATCCAACATTATGTACTCCTATATCGTAAAAAATTGAAACGAAGTTTATTCGGCGTTTGAATTCTATAATTAAGTATATCACAGAACGGTTTAAATTGTCAACAGAAAAAATAAACAGTTTATAAATAAAAGTGTTGTTTCGTATTGGTGAATTTAACAAAGATAAGAGTATATCATGTGTTTATCACCCGATGCTGAGCACTCTTTTTATATCTCCGAATATCTCTTCGACTGTTCTTATTTTGCTGCCGGAGGTGCATTCGATTGTTTTCCAGCCGAAAGATTCTGCACAGTAGTCTGCGGCTTTGCGGGAGCGTATAAGGTACTCGGGATTTTTTTCGTGTATATCTTTTTTGCTCTCATCATTGCAGTAACGCTTGCTCATGAGCTGCTGGCTTATTTCCGGGTCGACACGGAGATAGATTACCGAATCCGGAGCAGGAATACCCATCAGGTTGTATTCGTAGTCGAAAAGCCATTTCAGGTAACCACCCCATTTATCCTTCGGCAGCTTTGCGCACTGATGTATGGCATTGGATGTGGTATAACGATCGGCAATTATTATTTCGCCTTTTTTGTATTTCTGTTCCCATTCGCTCTTGTAGCTTGCAAAACGGTCGCAGGCATAGAAACTCGACGATGCATAGGGATTTACCGAGTCAGGGTCAGTTCCGAATTGTCCCGCGAGATACATTCTGACAAGCGAGGAGGAGGGACTTTCGTAATTCGGAAACGAAACTTTAGTTACGCTCTTACCGAGGTCTTTAAGGTAATTATATAATTTTTCCGACTGAGTTGCCTTCCCGCTACCGTCGAGTCCTTCTAAAACGAATAATTTTCCCTGCATAATTTTATTCCTCTGCGCAGAATTTAGCCGCTTTGAGCATAATCGCGCATTCAAGACGCTTTTTCTCGAATTGGCATGTCATTTTGTAAGCGTCATGAATATCGCCGTTGTACTGGTAATTGTTTGCATTACAGCCGCCGCTGCAATAGAATTTTGCCCAGCATTTACGGCATTCGGGTTTCGAGTAGACATGTGCATTGGCGAATTCTTTCTTCATATCGAGGTTGAATGTACCCTCGTCGATGTTGCCCATTTTATATTCGTCGATTCCCACGAACTGGTGACACGGGTAAATATCGCCGTCAGGAGTGATTGCAACATAGTCGTTGCCGCATCCGCATCCTCTGAGACGCTTTATAGCACATGGACCCTGGTCAAGGTCAAGCATGAAGTGGAAGAAATTGAATTTTTTTCCCTGTTTTTCAGCGTCGAGGATTCTCTGTGCCAGTCTCTCATATTCAGCAAAAACAGCAGGAATATTCTTTTCGGTAAGAGCGTATTCCTCCGATGCGTCGCATACTACCGGCTCGACGGATATCTGGTCGAAGCCTGCGTCGTAGAGACTGAAAACATCTTCCGAGAAATCGAGGTTGTGATTCGTGAATGTACCGCGTACATAGTATTCCTTATCGCCGCGCTTATCCACAAGCTTCTTAAACATGGGCAGTATTTTTTCATAGGAGCCTGTGCCGTCTACCCGTACACGGAAATAGTCGTTTATTTTCTTTCGTCCGTCAATTGACAGAACAACGTTTGACATTTCCTTATTGATAAAGTCTATTTTATCGTCATCGAGGAGGAGTCCGTTTGTGGTAATTGTGAAGCGGAATTTCTTGCCGTATTCAGCTTCGCGGCTTCTTGCGTATTCAACGATTTTCTTCACTGTATCAAAGTTCATAAGCGGTTCGCCGCCGAAGAAATCAAGTTCAAGGTTCTGACGGTCACCCGATTTTTCAAGAAGAAAATCAATTGCGTGCTTTCCGGTTTCAAAGCTCATGAGCTTGCGTCCGCCACCGAAATCGCCAGTGGAGGCGAAACAGTATTTACATCTCAGGTTGCAGTCATGGGCGATATTCAGACACATAGCCTTAACGGGCGATGCGACGGAGAACCTGGCATATTTTTCGTAATCGTCTTCGGAAAAGAGAATTTTATCGTTTGTAAGCTCTGCGATTTCCTGATAGCAGGTCTCGATTTCCTGCGGATCATAGTTTCTCGAGAGCTTTTCAACTACATCCGCCGGACATTTTTCGCCAAATGGCGGAGCTACGTTATCAAGCAAATCATAGGTCAGCTCGTCAACAACATGGACACCTCCGCTGTTGACATCAAGAACGATGTTATAGCCCGCAAGTTTATATTTATGTATCATATTTAGTCAATCCTTTCGGTTATTTTTTCTGCATCGTGAGCTTCTCCGAGTCTCAGCAGATAATTTTCGTACGCTGTGCGGTTCTTTTTGAGAGTAATTGGTATTATTACTCCCACCGTTAAAACCGCACTCAGCAGAATCTCTGCTGCCATATTGTCCGTGATCAGCGTAAAGTCAGTTGCTGTTGCAACAATCCCGATAACATTGCTGAGTATACTCCAAATCACAAAGGCTGCCAGTATCACAAGAGGAAGAGCCGCCTTTTCTTTCAGGTAAATCTGATCAATTGTTTTTCGGTCAAGGCCGATCTCCGTGCAGTCAACAGAAATTCGTTTTTTATACACAGCTTTTGCACTTCGGTTAATCTTTATTATCAGCGGCGAAAGTGCAGCGAGCGGAATGAAAATACATGCCATAAGGGTTATAAAGAATATAAAATTCCCATTGTAAGCAGTCGCAAGAATACTACCGAGCATGACTCCTGAAATTGAACAGCAGGTTACAAGCATGGCAGTGGGAAACTTATCTTGCCTGTACATTTTTTTTGCGTTTAAAAATTCATATTTTCTGCGTGCCTTTTCGGATATTCCAAGTTCGTATGAGCCTGCGGATTCATCGAAATAAAGCTTGTCATGAAGCTCCGCATACGCCTTTTTATTGCGCTTGTACCGAACCGGGACTGCAATCGACGGCGGAAGAACCCATGCGATTACCCAGAAAATCATTGACATTGAAATATCTTCCGACAGCAGCGTTAAGGGCAGCGTCATTGAAGCAAGAAAAAACCATAGCACAAAGAATGCCAAAACGGGAAATTGCTGTTTCCTGAATTTATCCTTTGCCTGCTTTTTTTCGTCGGAGCATCGCTTTGCCATTTCTCTGTCGAGGGAAATAAGGCGGCTGCGTTCGCTTCTGAGACGCGTTTCGTACTGGCTGAAAACGGAGTTGAACTTCATTTTCGACTCGTTCCGAGCCGATTTGTAGTCCGTTACAGTCTTGACTATCCGTTCGATCGAATCGCTTTCACCGAGATTCAGAGCCTGAAATCCATGGAATTGTTCGGGCATCTGACCGATTATCATATTCCTGTAGCACGGAATCAGCAGCTTATCATTGTCGCGCTTCATGAAACCGATGAATCGGCTCCATTCATTCCGAACCCATGTTGCATCGAAATATTCGGGTTTTGTGCCGATACTGATCATAATCGGTGACGTATTTATCGCGGAGAATATGTACGGTTCAAACTCTACCCCAAGCTTGTCGCGGAGCGTCTCACGGGAAAAGAACACCTTTAATCCGCGTTTTGTAAGTTCAGTATAGATTCTTTCGCCTATTTCGCTGTCTTCGGTGCGGTTACCGGAGCTGTCTGTCTCCTTGTAGCAGATAAACACATCGAAGGGCTGTTCCTTTGACGCAATGGCAAGGATATTTTCGCGGATTTTATCAATGATTTCGGCTTCGGCTGAATAAATGCTCTGAAGCTGGCTGTCGGAGTTTTCAAGTGTCAAACGGAAATCTGCATCGTTAAGGACGGAATTAAAGCTCGTTCGGTGACAGGTCGGGATCTTTCTGCCTGTTTTAGGATCATCGACGTATTCAATTCCATAGCGGCAGAGAACCTTTCCCCAGTAAGCCTCGGCTTCATCGGGAAAGTCGGTGCAAATCAGATCATATACGGATTCGGCTTTGTCAAATTCGCAGGCGAAGCGCAAATTGTGAGCTTTTGTAAAAAGCGCTCTTTTACGTTCGCTGCTTATGTCGGGGACAGTCTGAAAGCTGTCGCAGTAGCTGCATTTACAGATTTTCATTCCCTCGGTAACTTCGAGATTGCCTCCGCACATTTTGCAGTGAAAAACAGGCATAGTTTCACCTCTTTCGCAATCCTCTTTTTATATTTTTTCATTTACCACACAGCTGAGCGTGTGGTTTTGAACAAAAAATAAGGCAGCATAAAAATGCTGCCGTTTGAATAGACTTACAGCCTTATCTTTCGCACTTCTGGTTTGCAACAGTGCATGAAGTCTTGCAGGCAGACTGGCATGAAGCCTGACACTTTCCGCAGCCGCCTTTCTGAGCAGACTCTTTAAGATTAGCCTTATTCATAGTCTTGATGTGTTTCATGATATTTACCTCCGTAAAGAATTTCGGCACAATGCCGTGTCTTTGAACTAATTGTAGCATATTACAGAAAAAATTTCAATACAATTATTCAAATCAAAGATATAATTTTGCTTTTTTGTCATATTATAACAAATTCACGTTCGTTTTTTTGTGATTATTTATAAGCTGCGGCAGTCATAATCAAATCAGAAAGAACGAATTTGACTGGATATCAAATTTTTTGCAGTTACCTCTTGAAATTAATGGGTTTATCTGATATAATAAATCGTAAGCGTGTGCATTTGTACGCATTTTAATATTTTTAACGAAAAGAGGAACTATAATGCCTGCTAATATTGTTGTCGGAACTCAGTGGGGAGACGAGGGCAAAGGTAAGATCATCGATATCCTTGCTTCCCGTGCAGATGTTGTTGTCCGTTCACAGGGCGGAAACAATGCCGGTCATACCGTTGTAAACAACGGAGAGGTTTATAAGCTTCACCTTATTCCGTCGGGTATTCTCTATCCGGATACCCTCTGCCTTATCGGCGCAGGAGTCGTTCTTGATCCCAAGGACTTTATAGGCGAGCTTGACAGTCTGGAGGCAAGAGGAGTCTCAACTGCAAATCTCAGAATCGATCCCCGTGCCCATATCGTAATGCCGTGGCATATTGCCCTCGATGGTCTTTCAGAGGCTTTCAGAGGCGGAAGCGACATCGGTACTACAAAAAGAGGTATCGGTCCTACATATATGGACAAATATGAACGCTGCGGAATCAGACTGTACGACCTTGTACATCCGGAGGTTCTTGCTGCCAAGATCAAATCAACAGGCAATCTTAAAAATAAAATAATAACCGAAGTTTACGGCGGAGAGCCTTTTGACCTCGATGCTGTTACAGACGAATACACCGGATACGGCAAGCGTCTGCTCCCGTATATGGACGATGTTTCCGTGCTCACTTTCGATGCCGACAAGGCGGGAAAAACTATCATGTTTGAGGGAGCACAGGCAACGCTGCTTGATATCGATTTCGGCACATATCCATATGTCACATCGTCACACCCCCTTTCCGCAGGCGTATGCGTAGGCACAGGCGTTGGACCGAAGGTGATCTCCAATATTGTCGGAGTTGCCAAGGCTTACACAACAAGAGTCGGCAAAGGTCCTTTCCCCACCGAGCTTGACGATGAAATCGGCGATAAAATCAGAACAGTCGGCGGCGAGTTCGGCACTACCACAGGCAGGCCGAGAAGAACAGGCTGGTTTGACGCGGTTATCGTCCGTCATTCGGTAAGAGTCAACGGACTCGACAGTCTTGCAATTAACAAGCTTGATACTCTTTCGGGCATCGATACACTTAAAATGTGTGTCGCATACAAAAAGCCGGACGGCACTGTTATCGAAAACTTCCCCCCGACTCTTGAGGAGCTTGCAGGCTGCACTCCCGTTTATGAGGAATTTCCGGGCTTCGGCGAGGATATCTCCAAATGCACAAGCTTTGAGGAGCTTCCCGAAAACTGCAGAAAGTATATCGAGCGTCTCGAGGAGCTTGTTGGCTGTCACGTCGGAATGGTAGGTATCGGTCCCGACAGAAGTCAGATTCTTGAAAGATGATCTTTGAGGTGAGACCATGAATGATGAGAAAAATTTCGGCGCACCAGTGCTCGACGATATAGACTATACTGCACCGACTGAGAAGAAAAGCGGGCCTACTGGAGTTTCTGCTCCTGTACTTGACGATATGGACACCTATATTCCAAAGGATACTAAGAAGAAAGGTGCTCCCACAAATGTTACGGCTCCGGTTCTGGACGATAACGATTATACATATCAGTCCGCATCGAAACCTGCAATTATTACAGACGATGAAATAATTGCAGGGCTGAACGCCGAGCAGCGCGCCATGTTTGATAATCTTCCTGCTGAAAAGCAGCGTCAGATTATCGATATGAGAAGGACTCAGCTTGAAGCGCAGAATGCGCCTGTCACAGCTCCGGTTCTTGATGATGAGGACAGCTATGTTCCGCCGCCGAAAAAAGAGACGGTTCAGCCTGCTGCGCCTGTCACAGCTCCCGTTCTTGACGATGAAGACAGCTATGTTCCGCCGCCGAAAAAGGAGACAGCTCAGCCTGCTGCACCGGTCACGGCTCCTGTTCTTGATGATGAGCCTGCACCGGCAAAATACGTTCCGAAATTCGTTGACGAGGATCTTGAACGTACCAAGGCAGAGGCAAAGAAAAAGGCTGTTTCCTCGCAGCTCGTTTCCAACCAGAAAGACGAGAAGGAAAGCCTCCGAATGATGCTTGAGCTGAAAGCCGAACGAGAGGAAGAGGCAGCGAAAAAAGGCTTTATTACTGTAATTGTTGTTGCAGTAATCGGTATTGCAGCGGCGATTATGTTCTATTTGCTCTATTCCGGCGGATTTGCAGGAATCGAATATAAGGATGAGGGCAATAAATTCTGTCAGTTTTTGGAGAATAATTCGTTTATTGTCGCTGTGATCGGCGGACTTCTCTCACTGAGTCTTATTACCGGTATCGGCGGACTCAAATCGCTTTGTTCGGTCTTTTTCCTGATTTTCAGCGGAATACAGGTTATCGGAGTTTTTGCGATTTTACCGCAGATCAGCGGCGGAGCAGTTAAGTGGATTCTTTGCATCTGCGCTCTGATCGGCTCAATTTCTGTTCTTGTAGTTCCGTCTGCCAGTGAAAATGTCGGAATGTTCTACAAAAAGCCTAAAAAGGAATTCGACCATTAAGCAGTTCGCCGTAGGATAGGCGAGTACTGTGCTGAGGTATTGCTTTAAAAATCCGCTTTTGATGCAATGTATCAAAAGCGGATTTTCGTTTCTTGTGAAATTTACATTTGTATCGACGTTATATACGTCGTATTGCATAATTAAAGGCGGTCATTGACCGCCCTGTGCTTTTATGCTGTACAATTATTCAGCAAGCAATTTTTCTGCAGATGCAAGCTTAACGCATATCACAAAAAGCTCCATAGCCTTTTTCAGCTCATCAATCGTGGGATAAGTGGGAGCAAGACGGATATTTCTGTCATCGGGGTCTTTGCCGTATGGGAATGTTGCTCCCGCGCCTGTGAGGACGACGCCTGCTTCTTTGCAGAGCTGAACGATTCTTTTCGCACAGCCGTTTAAGGAGTTGAAAGAGATGAAGTAGCCGCCGTCGGGTTTAACCCATGAGCCGATTCCGAGGGGAGCTATTTCCTTGTCGAGCATTTCGATAACCGCGTCGAATTTTGGCGCAAGGATAGCCTTGTGGCTGTTCATATGGCTGAGCATTCCGTTGAAATCGCCGAAATACTTGACATGACGGAGCTGATTGAGTTTATCGTAGCTGATTATGCTGATTCCGAGGAATTCTTTAAGGCTGTCAATGTTTCTTTTGCTTGCACCCATAACCGCAACACCTGCGCCGGGGAAAGTGATTTTCGAGGTTGAGCCGTAAATATAGACAATATCTTCGTTTCCGAGTTTTTTAGCTTCATCGAGGATATTGAGGATATATTTCGGGTTATCAGTAAGATGATGAATGCAGTAGGCATTGTCCCAGAAAATACGGAAATCCTTGGCTTTTGGCTTTAATCCCGCGAAACGCTTAACTGTTTCGTCACTGTAGGAGATGCCGTCGGGGTTGGAATACTGTGGAACACACCATATACCCTTTACTGTTTCATCTTCTGAAACAAGCTTTTCGATCATGTCCATATCGGGACCGCTCTCGGTCATGGGGATGTTGATCATCTCAATGCCGAAGAATTCGGTTACCTTGAAATGTCTGTCATATCCGGGGACAGGACAGAGGAACTTTACGCTATCGTAGTCCTTCCAGGGCTTTTCACCGAGGATTCCGTGAGTATAGGCGGTCTGAACCGTCCAGAACATCGAATTAAGGCTGGAGTTTCCGAAAATGATAATCTCGTCGGTATTAACACCGATCATCGGAGCGAAAAGTTCCTTAGCCTCGGGAATTCCGTCGAGCATACCGTAATTGCGGCAGTCGAGACCATTTGAACAGATGAAATCCTCTTTGTCATTAAGACAGTCGAGCATTTCAAAGCTGAGGTCAAGCTGTTCGGTGCAGGGCTTGCCTCTGGACATATCAAGTTTAAGCCCGAGAGCCTTAAAATCGTCATACTGAGCCTGCGCGCCGTCTTTAAAGGCGGAAAGCTGCTGTTTATTCATCTGAACTAATTCCATTTTCAGAACCTCACCTTTCAAATTATAAAATCGCATATATTAAAATTATATCATATATCACGCACTATTTCAAGAGTCATAATAACAAATATGAGGACTTGAAAGAGACGTTTTTTGACATTTTTCTCACAATCACTGCAATTAACGCATAATTTACTGATTGTTTAAACAATCTTAAAATTGTCTTAAAACAACCTTAAAACCGGGTGGCAAATTACACATTTATCTGGCGTAGAATTGCGCAAAATCACGAAATTACTATATGTATATTGACATTTGCCGGATGTATGTATATAATAAAAATCAGAAGAGGAAAACGCAGATTTTTATTCTTTTTGCTGTTTTATTATACCCCGTATTTTTCTATATGTAAAATGTATTTTTTGTATCGCAGCCATATCGGAATGATATGATGAAGATGTTTTCTATTACTATGTCTGTGGTAGCTGATTTTTCGGATAGGAGGAATCATTATGAAAAAGTTCGTTTCGTCATTGATTGCACTGGCAGTTTCAGCTGCCTGCCTTTCAGGCGGTATGTCTCTTAATGGTTTTGCCGAAGCTCTTAACACCGAAATCGGGGAGCTTGGAGAGGTCGGTGAGCTTTGTACCGGCGGAGAGGAATACTTGAATTTCAGCACCGGAATGCCGTCGGTTCTGTCCAACAGCTCAGCAGGGGCATATAATTACCGTGATTTTCTCAACAATAACAATGCGGCAGTTTATGATACTCTCAGCAGCTGGGTTACTCCGTCACTGGAAGAGGAGATCGTTGTGCTCCCCGAATCAGTGGAGGTAACACTCTCATCGCTGCCGGGTACGTCGTCTTATACCGAAGAGGATCAGGAAACATTCAATAATACGCTTCTTTCCTGCTGCAAATCGGGTGTGGACAGCCTGATGTTCGACAAGCCTGAAATATTCTGGCTTGATATGTCGGGAATTATGTTCGGGGTTAACAGCGCTTCCTACAGGCAGAACAGACTTACCGGAACATACATCGTTACAATTAAGGAAATAAAGTTTGCGCCTGCACTTGATTCTGCATTTGCCGATATTGATGAGGCTATGGAGTATAAAACAAAGCTTGAAAATGCTGTGGCTGATTTTAATGTTCAGGGCGATACACGCTATGAACAGCTAAAAAGTATTCATGATGCCATATCGCTTTTCACTTATTATGATGAAACCGCTAAATTCATGAGTTCTGCTCTTGGAGCGCTTATCGAACCGGGAGTCGTGTGCGAGGGCTATTCCGAGGGATTCAAGCTTATTTGTGACAGACTTGATATTCCTTGTGTGCTTGTATTTGGCAATTACGATGCCGAGGATAATACTGCCCATATGTGGAACTATGTTAAAATGGAGGACGGCAACTGGTACGGACTCGACCTTACATGGGATGATACCGACGGCGCTTACGGAGTTGATTATAAGTATCAGTATTTCCTCAAAGGCAGTACGAATTTCTTCAAGAACCACACTGAAGAACCGGATTATCTTTCAACAATTTTTACATATCCCGAGCTTGCTTCCGATGACTATTCGCCGTCTCAATCAGTGCCTGTGACTACAACTGCAGCATCGGAAACCACAACTTCAACAACCACATCAACGGAGACAACTACCTCTGAAATTACCTTTGTAACAGAAACCGAGCCGGAGACTACAGTGTCAGAAACGACCGCTGTCGCGACAGAAACAATTCCGTCAGAAACTTCCATAACCGAAACGGAAACAACTACGGCAGAAACTATCGTGACTGAAACGGAAACGACTTCGTCAGAAATCTCCGTGACCGAAACGGAAACGACTCCGGCAGAAACCTCCGTGACTGAAACGGAAACGACTCCGGCAGTAACTTCAATAACCGAAACGGAGACGACCATAACCGATGTAACAGTTACAGAGACAACGTCGGCGGCTTCCTCTGAAGTTGACGTGACCGAAACCGCAACAACGACTTCGACAGGCGAAATACAGACAACAACTTCCGCTGAGTCAACAGTTACAGAAACCGGTACTTCTATTACCGAGACAACATCGGAATCTACTGAGACGACAACTGAGCCTGTCTACGAAAGGGGCGATTTCAATCACGACGGTATTGTCAGTGCGGCAGACCTTATTCTCTGTGCAAAGGCGGTTCTTGGAACAAACGCTGATGTGAACTGCGACTACGACGGCGACGGAATCGTTAACTGCATTGACCTAATTTATATGCGGAAAAGAGTTTTTGCCTGATTAAATTGATTATATACGGAAACTGTTCGTACCCTCCCTTTTTCGAACTTTTTCCTCATTAATATTATTGCTCCGCCAATGAAACATTGCAAAAAAACGCAGGCGGAAATTGCAGCAGCACTGTCATATTGCATGACTTTTTTGAGTGCAAAAATCTCCGTTTTCTTTCGGAAAACGGAGATTTTTCTGTATATCGCCGCGCGTATTCTGTCATACAGCCTGTATTTGCCGCATATTCTATAGGGAAATATACTTTTAAAGGAGCAATACCATGAACAGAATACAGCGTAAATTTGCCGCAGGGGGAATACTTATAGGAGGAGTTTTATGCCTTGCCGCCGCGTCTGCCGTTATTCGGGCTTTCGGAAAGGATGATGCTGTCCCGGTGTCGGTGGATTATGAAAAAGAACCTCCGATCATCGTCCTTGACGCAGGTCAAGAAGCGTATGTAGTGAGTATAGTTGTCTAAATACACCGCTACAAACCGCTTGCCTACGTCATTATTAAATTTAATAGCCATACGTTAGATGCAGGTATCTGCGTATGTGTTAAGTATAGTTTTTGACAATTACGAACCAAACGCCGAACAGTTTACCGAAAGTCAGCATAAATCATAAATGCCCGAGACCCCTTGTATTTCCTATGTTTTTATAACACCTGCTCTTTTTGCCGTAAAGGTATGAGCAGGTGTTTTTTTATTACTTAACTGCGATAAATCCCTTGAAAATATTGACATAACACCGAACTGTCTGCTTATTTGTAAAAGTACACCTTTACAAACACACAAAAGCACCTTGAAATAGGTATATAATTATATTCGTAAAGATATAAAAATATTTTGCGAATATTCGTAAATAGGTATTGACTTTTACAAACACTTATGCTATACTATAACCATAGCAACGAAAGGGGGCGATAAAATGACCTATGGATATGCAAGGGTAAGTACAACAGACCAGAACCTTGACCGACAGCTTGAACAACTGCGGCAGCATATTGCAGACGAGCGGTATATTATTACCGACAAGGCAAGCGGTAAGAACTTTGACCGCCGAGGCTACAACAGTTTAGTTGGTACTGCTGATACTGCGCCATTGTTACACGAGGGAGACTTGTTGCTGATAACGTCACTTGACCGACTGGGGCGCAACTATGTAGAGATACGGGAGCAATGGGAGTATATCACCAGAACATTAAAGGCTGATATAAAGGTACTGGAGATACCCTTGCTTGACACAACGGCAACAGACGGCAACCTTGACAAGCGGTTTATTGCAGACCTTGTATTGCAGATACTGTCATACACCGCCGAAAAGGAGCGAGAGAACACACGCAAGCGACAGCGACAAGGCATTGATGTTATGCAGGTAGTTGACGGCAAGAGAGTGTCAGCAAAGACAGGCAGACCAACAGGCAGACCTAATGCTGTATACCCCGACAACTGGGAGCAGGTGTATAAGCAATGGAAAGCAGACAGCATAACAGCTAACAAGGCAATGGAACTGCTTGACTTGAAAAGGACAACCTTTTATAAGTTGGTGAAGCAGTACGAAAACAAATGATGATTTAATGGAGGTACACACAATGGATATTAAAGAAAAATGCAGGTTGACTGCAAAATACATTGATAAAAACTGGGAACACCTTGCCGAAGATTTTAACAAAACATTTGATTTAAACGAATTTCTTATAGATGACATAAATTATGAAGAAGAAGTTATAAACGAATTTAACGAAGCTTATCCAAGTGCTAATGCAGCAAACTTAATGTATGATTGTTGCGGTGCTACAGGAATAAAAGAATTTAAGCGAGGCTTTTTGACGGCAATACTTTTGCGTGATGTGATACTGTAACTAAATAACACCAACACGGGGAGCGGGTTATAAACAGACCTGCTCCCTTTTGTGTTTAAAGGTATCGCCGTGACCGATACCTGCGGAGAGAGTGACGAAGCAACAGGTTATTTGTAAGTGCTTGTTTTAGCTGATATTTTTCACACAAATAAAGAAAATATTAGCATATACTTTTAAAGGGTAATTATACTATGCAAGGGGTATGTGTCAATATTTATAATAAGTTTATTGTAAATTTTAGCACAAATAGCGTATTACGCAAAATACACGGCATTTTAAGGCGTGTATATGTTTATAGGGTAATTACACTATGAGCAAGGCAAAACGGCTGTATTGCCGTGTAGATTTTGTTATATGCGTATGTGGGGGTAATATACATTTTGAAATGCTGCTTTTATTCGCTGTATAGGTATAGTAGTTGCAGTCTATTCACATTTGATTTTTTGAAGCCGAAGCGAATTTACAAAAAAGTATCAATTTTAGTGCGAAAAAATTTTAAAAATTACTTATAAATGGCTATATTACGTTATTTTTAGACTTGTCTCTAATTACCGTATATAGAGAGACACACCACCGAGGCAACCGCCAGTTACCAACGGGCAGAAGTCAGCACCGAGGGAGCAACGAAACCGATGTTGATTGTAATTCAACCAAGTTAATTTTTCAAGCAATACAGATAAAATAAGAGAAAATGCAAGAAAACAAGAGAATAAGCGAGATATTTTAAATTGTGTTTTTGAAATTTAGGGGGCAATATGGAGAGATTTTGTGAGGAGTGTTGATTGTAACGCAACGTTTTTAAACTAAAATTTATATAACCCTTTATAAATGGCTTAAATACGCCATTTGCAAGGGGTTATTTTATTTTTGTATTTTTTCTTATTCTGATATAGATATATGACGGCAGACACCTGCAGAGAGCATAAAGCGGCACTTGTCTGCGGCAAAATTTACAAAAAACGGCGGTTTTTACTACGAAAATATTTTTTTGAAAGTGCTACAAACCGCATAGGTAAGGGAAATATTGAACCTTGCTCTAATTTCTGTATATGGAGAGAGAAACGGCACACGTCTGCGGAGAGAGTGTGGACGGCAGACCCAACCTGCGAAAATCTACAAAAATATGCAATTTTTATAACGATTTCTTATAAAGCAGTTTTCAGAAAATACCATAACTACGTTGATTGTTGGTATTTCTCTAAATATCGTATATGGAGAGAAACAAGGTAATAATTAAGACACTTTTTATTTAATTTAGAAAACACTAACAAACCGCATAACAACGTGATTTACGGGCATTTATCAAGCGATTACTATATGAAAACCAATACCCTTATGGAGAGAATTTCTGCGGAGCGTTGCAGATAGTGGGCGGTAAGTGTTTTTGGACAAGTTGATTTAATTTAGAAAATCCCCACAAACCGCATAATTACGGTGTTTGTAGGATTTTGGATTTTAATTACTATATGAAAACCGAGGCTTTAAGGGAATGTGATTAACGGTAGGCTTTACCATATCAAAAACACTAACAAACCCCATAACTACGCCGTTTGAGCAGGTTTTAAGACATAGCGTTTTGAAAAAAGCTATGCTTTAAGGGAAACGGCACGAGCCTGCCGATATAAAATTTTTTTGTCCCAAGTGTAACAGGCAACTGTTTACATAGATACCGCCAGAATGAAAGGAGGCTGAACAAATGAGCAATACGAATGTAAGAGCAAGGTTGAAAGCATACACCGATATGCACCCTGTAAGTCTGTCAAAGATAGGCTGTCTTATAGGTTTAGATGTTGAACACCGTTATGTACTGGGCAGATTTGCAAGAAATGAATGGGATTTACACCCCGATACATTGACGGCACTTGACAACTTTTTACAAAGTAAAGGCTTTTAACCGCAACACATACCGATAGAGCAGAACCGCCCTGTCGGTATTATTTTTTGTTCCAAATGGAACAGCAACAATATTATTAACGCCCAAACGGGCAGAAAGTGAGGATTAGTGCAATGAGAAGCATAAACCACAACGTCAATTACAGACAGAAACGGGGGCGAGCGTGACGGTATTGACAGAACGATATTACAGCAAAATGAGCAGGTCGGAAGCGATACCACAAAAATAAAGGGAGCGATTAAAAAATGATTGCACGAATAACTGAAAATGACAAAAACATTTATAACAGATTATGCCGACTACATAAGCGGCGAAAAATGGGCGATAGCAGTAGGTTACCAGTATTATTTAGTGAGCAATTACGGCAGAGTATACAGCTTGAAGCACAAGAAGATACTTAAATACAATGTTGTGACAAGAAATTATCTTGAAGTGAAGCTAAAGAGAAATGACGGCAAGTTTGAACACGTTAAGATACACAGGCTTGTTGCCAAGATGTTTGTTGACAACCCACAGGGCAAGATGATTGTACACCATATTGACTGTAATAACCAGAATAACAAGGCAGATAACTTAATGTGGGTAACTGCCGAAGAACACATACAGATACACCGCCAACTGAGAGAAGCAGCGAAACAGAGCCAGAAACAGAATGGGGGTGATATGAATGAATAAGAGCAAGTTAGCGGAAGCTAATTTATATACAGGCATTGACACAATAGAAGTGCGGAGCGATACAGAGATAGCACCAGAGACGGATGCAGACTTTGCACCAACCTGCACACGCAAGAACACAGCAACAGGTGCTTGTTATTATAAGCTGAACCCCGACAAGGGCAACAACGGCTTGCAGATTTACAACAGCACCGATTACTACGGTATAAGAGATTATATGATAACATTTTTAAATATGACGAACCCGACAAAAACAAGGATTGATTTTAGAATCGACAGTTTTGATGATAATTTTGAAGAACTGTTGAAGCTGAACAAGTTATTAATACTGCTAATTGCTGAAGCCTGCAATATTAAGAATAGGTATTATAGCGTAGACCCATTGACACTTGAACATCTTTGTATAAGGGTACAAGACCAATACATAGAAGCCGAGAATTACAACAAAGGTATTGAAGAACCAGACGGCAATGTTAAAAACAGGCTTGAACTGCGAAGCAAGAAGCTATACAGCGATACCGCCGAGAATGAGAAAGAGTACACCGAGTTTATGAAGTGGTGCAAGAGGCTTGACAAGGCAGTAACCAAAGAAAATTTTGAACACCTGCAAACTAAGCTAAACACCGCCTTGTATAATAGATACCAGATAGAGAGTCAACAGAGAGGATTTGCGCTGAATGAGTTTCTATATAAGTACCAGAGCAGTATATTTACAAGCAGACAGATGTCAAACTTTTACAAGGTTTTAGGATATAAAGACCCCGACCAACAAGCAAAGAAATACAAGCAGCGTAAGTATATAGAGTATTTTTCACACAAGGATATATGCAACTATGTGCAGATGATTAAGGACAGCGGCAACAGATTTTTTGATACCTGACACCGAGCATAAAAGAGTGTAAAAGGGGTACAATTTGTACCCTTTTTGCATTTTTGTAAAATGTCAGTTTTGCCCATAGCTACGTTATTTGAGGGCAATTTGAAAAAATAAAAATAACTGAATATGGGTTATTAGATAATATAATATATTATTAGATATGAGTATAACTTTAGAGTTGTATTGCTGAACGCTTGAACTTATTAGGCAATACTTTGCTGAAAGCGTTTTGTAATCTTTTATCTTGAAGCTATACTAAATTAGTATAGTTATGAATACATCCACCAACACACACATAAACATTAACAACAGACCGCAAAGGAGATACACACAATGAAAATGAATTTAATTGCAGAAAACAATTATAAGACCAAGACCGCCGAGGATAGAGCAACGGCAGTTACACAGGCAGTAGAAAAAATGATTAACAGGAAGTTGGAGCAGGTAACCGCCAGTAAATAAAGAATAAACAAAAACTTGAATATTAAAAACGAGTATGGTATAATTATCTTGTATTTAGATAACTATACCATATTTTGTTTATTACCGTAAAGGAGTAACAAAGATATGAGTATTAGTGTAGCAATTTATGTCAGACTGTCGGACGAGGACAGGAACAAGAAATACAAGGGAGATGAAAGCGAGAGTATACAGAACCAGAAGTCATTACTTAAAGACTTTTGCCGTGAGCGTAACTGGGAGATATACGATATTTACAATGATGAAGATTACAGCGGTACAGACAGCAGCAGACCAGAGTTTAACAGAATGATTGCCGATTGTGAAAGTGGACGTGTAAACCTTGTGTTATGCAAACACCAAGACCGTTTTGCAAGAGATAATGAAGTTGTCAACCATTACATACACGACAAGTTTTTAGAGTGGGGCGTTAGATTTAAAAGTGTTATTGACCACATTGACACGGACGATGAAAACACCAAGAAGCAGAGCCAAATATTAGCTTTAACAAGTGAGTGGTACTGCGAGGACACAAGCAAGAAGATAAAAAGCGTATTACAGCACAAGCGAGAGCAGGGACAGTTTACAGGCAGTTTTGCACCGTATGGGTATGCCGTTGACCCCAAGAACAAGAACCATTTAGTTATTGACCCTGTGGCTGCTGAGAATGTCAGATTGATATTTGACCTATATGCACAGGGAAACGGCTACAGGGCAATTGTGATTGAATTGAACAGTCGAGGCATACCAAGCCCGACACTATACAAGCAGATGTGCGGCAGCAAGTTTTATAATGCTAATGTGCAAGACAGTCACAGTAAAGGTTTGTGGACACATTCGACTATCTTTACTATGATACGCAACGAGACATACACAGGTACACTTGTACAGGGCAAGTCACATAATGTCAGTTACAAGAACCACAAGAAGAAACGAGTTAATGAGAGCGAGTGGATAAGAGTACCCGACACACACGAGGCAATTATTGACCCGTTGACGTGGCAGAAAGTGCAGGAGCGTTTACAAGGGCGTGTGCGTGTAGATACGATTACACAAACATTGTCACCGCTTGCAGGTAAAGTCAAGTGTGCGGTATGTGGCAAGCCGATGAAGCGCAACGTGTACTATAACAAGAAAAGAACCATACAATACTACGGCTTGCAATGTGGTACATACAAGATAGGTGCTATGAATTGTGCTAACACAAAATCAATAAGCGGTATGCAGCTTGAAGCCTTTTTGGTACAGCAGATTAACACCCACATAAGACAGTTTTGTTATACAAACAAATTAACGTTACTTGACAAGCACCAAGAAAAAATTGATACCTTGACAGGTACAATAAATTTATATAAAGAGCAGATTGCAGATAAAGAAAACAAGGTTACAAAAATGTATGAAGATTACCTTGACGGCACAATTTCTGCGGAGCAGTACAAGATTATTAGTAATAAGTTTACCGACACCATAGCAGAATTGAAAGCCAAGTGTGAAAACATACAGGGGCAGATTGCACACATTGAAAGTATTAAGTCAGAGGAAGCCGACAAAAAGGCTATTATTGACAAGTACCTTTATGTTGACAAGCTGACCAGAGAAATAGTTGATGACTTTATAGATACTGTTTACATAGGTGAATACGAGGCAGGTAAAGACCGCAAGATTACCATTGATTGGAAAATATAGTAATAAGCAAAAACTACAGTTAAGACATACGCACCACACGGCGGAATGGATGGCGGATGTTCGTCAGCTGACGGAGTTCCAGAAAAGGGTATCAATCTTGATATACTTCTGCGCGTAAGGGATATGCTTGAAATAAGCGGCTATAAGGTAGAGGTTACCCGCGATACGGATACGTCGATACACGATAAGGGCATTGAGGGAATAGCAAATCAGAAAAGCTCCGATATGGATAACCGTCTTGCGATTTTCAATGAGCACACTAATGCTGTGTGCATATCAATTCACCAGAATCAGTTTACCGACTCGCGTTACAGCGGCGCGCAGATGTTTTATTCCGACACAAACGAGGAAAGCGAAGCACTTGCACGGAAGCTCCAGAATAAGTTTGTTGAATATTTACAGCCTGAGAATGACCGGGAAATAAAGCTTTGCGGTAAGGAACTGTTTCTCTGCTATTACAGCGAAAATCCTACAGTCATGGCAGAATGCGGATTCCTGTCGAATCCCGACGAGGCTGCTTTGCTGAACACCGAGGAATACCGTGGAAAGGTCGCGTTTACATTGTATTCGGGCATAAACGAATTTGTTTCATCGGTCAGATAAGAAAATACGAGGTGACTTTTATGGACGAAACAGATGAGTATATAATTCGTGCAGATTCGCCGGCGGCAAAGCGGCAGAAATATGACGATGTTATCGCTATGCAGGCGGTTGTGTGTATTACCGCTGTACTGGGACTTGCGATTCTGAATCTGACTTATCCGGAACTGTGCGGAGAACTTTTCGGGATGATCAAGCGGTTTTCGCAGAATTCATCGGAGCTGTTTCCAAATCCGATCGATCTGCTTTCTTCGTTGTGACTGAGTTTAAAATATGCGGTATATCGGTAAAAATCGATTTTTCATTCCTTATGATATCTGCACTTGCAGCAATCTTCGGAACGGCGGAGACACTGAAAGCAATTGCAGCGGTGTGTGCTGTTCATGAGCTTGGGCACGCGATGGCTCTTTATATCTGCGGCGGCAGAATGCGAAGCATTACCTTTTTTGCCGCAGGAATCAAAATGGAACCGCAGTCTTCAAAGCTCTTGTCTTTGGGTGAAGAAGCGCTAATACTTTTGTCAGGTCCGATGTCAAATCTTTTTTTATCGGCGGTTCTGGGGGCATACGGCTGTTTCGGCGAGGTGTTCATGCTCAGTATCGGAGCGGCGGCATTCAATCTGCTTCCTTACAGCTCACTTGACGGCGGTAGTCTTATTATCCTGTTAACCGCAGGCTCGCGTAAAGCACTCTGCTGTATGAAAACTGTGCAGATTCTGATATCAGCGGCATTGCTCACGGCAGTTCTTGAAGGCTGTTCTGAAGCAGCTCCGGTTTTCGTCGCTTCGGTTATGTACTTTGTTTTTTCATAGTTTTGTATCGGCGCAGAATAGGTAAAATTCTGTAAAAAAAAGGTAATATCGCCGCGCTTTTGTCATATATAACAAAAAATCCGCTTTTTCTTGACAAAGTGACAATTATGTGATATTATACTTTTTGGTGAGTTTTCATTAATTTACCGATAAATGATTTATATGGAGGATTTTGTAAATGGCTTTTTGTAAGTATTGTGGAAAAGAAATTCCCGATGGTTCGGTTTGTTCGTGCGATGAGGCTCAGGCTGCCGTTGCTGCTGAGGAAAAAAATGTAAGCAACACACCTGTTCCGGATTCAAACATCACTTCAAGCGATGAGGTTGTTACCGGCACCAATATCGACAAGAACAGCATTATCATGATTGCCGGCGCAGCAGCTGCTGTTATCGTAGTAATTCTTCTTTGCGTTCTTCTTTTCGGAGGCGGCTATAAGAAGCCTTTAAAGAATGTTGTCAAGGGCTTCAATAAGGAAGATCCCGAGCGTATTGTTAGTGCAATTTTCACTGAAGATATGATCGAAGACAGCGATGAGTGGGATGGCGATTACGACGACTGCATCGATGCGTTTGAAGATGCTTATGATGAAGTTGTTGACGAATTTGAAGATGAATACGGCAAGAATGTAAAGATCAAGTATGAGATCGATAATAAGAAGGCTATCAAGGAGAAGAAGCTTTCTGATTATGAGGACTTATATGATGACGATCTCGATATGAAGGTTGAAATCAAGAAGGGTTACAAGCTTGAACTCACAGTCTCAATCGAAGGCGACAAGGACGACGAAGAATTTGATGAAATCGAACTTGTTGTTGTAAAGATTAAGGGCGAGGGCTGGGTAATCTGTCCGTTTGACGGCGGTTTCGGAAGTCTTCTTTATTGATAGAAACTATACATAGGCAGGCGTCCGAGGACGTCTGCTTTTTTCTTGGAGCATGAATTATGGGCAAGGAACTGAAAACAAACGCAATGCGTTTTCTCGATAAAAAAGGTATTGACTACAAAATTACAGTATATGAGTGTTCTGAATTCATCGACGGAATAACCGTTGCAGAAAAACTTGGTCAGCCGCCGGAGGAGACGTTTAAGACTCTCGTTGCAAAAGGGAAAAGCGGAAGTTATTACTGCTTTCTTATTCCTGTTGCGGAGGAGCTGGACTTGAAAAAGGCTGCTGCAAGCGCAGGGGAAAAATCTGCTGAGCTGATTCCAGTTAAGGACATAACTAAGGTGACCGGATATGTAAGGGGCGGCTGTACTCCGATTGGCATGAAGAAACAGTTTTTTACGGTAGTTCACGATTCCGCACAGTCTCTGAAAAGCTTCTATATAAGCGGAGGAAGAATCGGAACTCAGATTCAGCTTTCGCCTGCTGAGCTGGTCCGCTCAATTAACGGATGCTTTGCGGATATAATTCGTGTATCATGATTTGAAATAATCTTTAAGAGAATATCGAACAAATCACGCCTTACATTTCTGCTGTGTATACGTATTACAATAATTATGAGGTATTGGCTGAAAAACTCCGTCATCTTTTCGTGTGACGGAGTTTTTCGTTTGATATGCTGATTAGCTGTTCGTTTTTTTCTTTATCAGATAAAGCTGACCGCTGAAAGGCGGCAGGGTAACTGTAAGTGCCTCTGAAGAATGGCGGAATAATGTTGCTCCGTCGGGTGTGCTGCCGCTGTATGTCTGACTGTCTGAATCGAGAAGAAGTTTGACTTTTACACTGGGTTCAAGTCTGAGCCTGTAGCCGCTCAGCTTTTTGCCGGAGAAATTGAAAACTCCGAGTATATCGCCGCTTGCGCTTTTCCGCCGGATTGCATAGACACACTTGTTAACATTATTACAGTCTTCCCATACGAAGTTGGTCGGGTCGTAGTCGTAGTGGAACGCGGTGTGCCTGAGGTAGAGTCTGTTCAGCTCCTTTATGTAGCGGTGAAATGAGTCGTGAAGCGGATATTTCAGTAAATCCCAGTCCTGCTCACGCTTTTCGTCCCACTCGCGGAGCTGTGCAAATTCGCTGCCCATAAATGTGAGCTTTTTGCCCGGGTGAATCATCATATACATGAACAATGCTCTTGACTGGGGGAATTTTATATCATAATCGCCGTTCATTTTCTGAGTTATTGTCGCTTTGCCGTGGACGACTTCGTCATGGGAGAAGGGTAGGATAAATTTTTCGTTATAAAAATACAGCATTGAAAATGTCAGCTTGTGGTAGTCGCGGCTGCGATATTCCGGAGCGGTCTGAAAATATTCAAGAGTATCATGCATCCAGCCCAGATCCCATTTATAGTCGAAGCCAAGTCCTCCTGCGAAAACGGGAGCTGTAACATTCGGATATGATGTGGAGTCTTCCGCAGCGATAATAGCGGAGGGGTGGCGCGATTTCAGTCCGCTGTTCATTTCTTTAAGAAATTCCGTCGCCATTCGGTTAACACCGCGGTTTTCATCGCCCTGCCAGTAAATCATGTTACGGATCGCATCCATGCGCAGTCCGTCGAAGTGATATACACTTAGCCAGTAATTTGCCGCCGACTGAATAAACGAACGGACTTCACCGCGCGAATGCATGAAATTTCTGCTTCCCCATTCGTTATAACCCACACTGTCGTGGGGATATTCGTAGAGCTTTGTGCCGTCGTATTCTGTTAGTCCGTAGTGGTCGACGGCGAAATGGACGGGGATGAAATCGGCGATGACACCGATGCCTTTTTTGTGGCATTTATCAATCAGCTCCATAAGCTGAAGTGGAGTGCCATAGCGCGAAGTAGGAGCATAAAAGCCGATGCACTGATACCCCCACGATTCATCGGATGGATGTTCGCTGACCGGCATAAGTTCGATGAAATTATAGCCGTATTCAATAACGTAGTTTATAAGGTCATCTGCGATTTCGGAATAGCTGAACCATCCGTCTCCGGAGTCGGATTTTTTTCTCCATGAACCAAGATGTACCTCGTAAATGTTCATCGGTTTGTCGCGGCAGTCGGTGCGTTCATTCAGCCAGCGGGCGTCGTGGAATCTGAATCCGTCGATGCTGCGGATAACCGAGCAGGTTCCGGGACGAACCTCCATACCGTAGCCGTAAGGGTCGCAGTGGTCGCAGAATCCGCCTTTTTTGTCATAGATCCGGTACTTGTACCGCATACCCTCTTTTGCGTTGTCAATATGCCTTTCGTAGAAGTTCCCGTCGGAGGCTTTGAACATGGGGATTTCCTTCCAGTCGTTGAAATCACCTATTATCGCAACTTTCTCCGCGTTTGGAGCGTATGTTCTGAATGTAGTTCCATCCTTGGAAAGATGTGCGCCAAGGTAGTCATAAGCTTCAAAACACTCGCCCTTGTAGAAACCGTAAATATCCATAAAATCAACTCCAGTGCGCGGTTTGACAATTCCGCGCCTTATGTGTATAATTTTATTATAATACGTTGAATCGTAATTTCAACATACATTTTTTTACACAAGTCGTTTATGCGACACTTGTCTATAATTGTTGAGAAGAGAGGTGCGTACCGGATATTGGCTTTGGTTTTGCTATGTAACCGGGATGAATATGGATTTGAGAGTTGAGAAAACCAGAAGAAGCATTATAAATGCATTTTTACAGCTGCGTGCGCGTAAGCCGCTGGAGAAAATTACAGTTAAGGAGCTTTCTGAGCTTGCCGAAATCAACAAGGCAACATTTTATCTTCACTACCACGATATTTATCATCTTTCCGAAAAACTGGAGGAAGAAGTTGTGGAGTCGGCATTGAACAATATTGAACATCCGGACTGTATTTTCAGCGACACACAGCTTTTTACGGAGGAGCTGGGAAAAGCGATTCATTCCAACGAGCAGATGATTAAAATAATCTTTGAGGGCAGCCGCAGTACTCGTTTCGTCAAGATATTTGAAACTAAAATACGCGCCATGATAACCGCACTGCGCCCTGATTTTGAACATTCGCCAATGAGCGATATGGCGCTGACCTTTATTCTTTACGGAAGCTACTACCTTTACGACCGCTTTCGCGACGAAAAGGATGAAAGAGTGTTTGACACAATCGGCAGACTCAGCAGCGCGGTAATAAATGTCATTTCCGACAGCAGATGATTAACTGTTCTGTTGGTTCGGCACAGCCGGTATTCGTGCAGTGATAAAAACAATTATACATATTATTCAGAAAAACTGTTTTTTACAGAATGATGCCGCATTTATGTAAAATAAAAAGTTTTTAAAAACTATTGAAAAAAATATCAAAATATGGTATAATTATAAGGCTTTCGTTTTTTTGAATTAAAGGAGCTGCATTATGAAAATCGGTTTTACGGCGGCGGTTTTGCTTTGTCTGATACTG
>JAQXHC010000002.1 GCA_029007035.1 Oscillospiraceae bacterium | reverse complement strand
TATTTAATGATGAAACCCAAACAATTTCCACTGCTTCCATTACGGTTACAAATGCCGTGGAAAATGATGTACTTGCAGCATATAAGGTAGTTGATATAAATTATAATGCTGCAACCAACGACCTTACATATGCGTGGAACAGTTATTTTGCTAATTATTTTGCAGGCACTACTATTGAACAGTTTTCAAACCTTACAGATGACTCCAAAGATTTGAAGGCTTTATTGGCAGGTCTTCCGGAATATATAAATGTTAATAATATTGCCCCTGTCCAATCAAAAAAATCTGTAAACAAAGTAGTAACATTTGAGGATTTAGCTATAGGAGAATATTTTATTCTCCCGACCACATCAACCAGTGTATACCAGCTGATGCTGCAAAAACTTGAACCGACCGTTACAAATAACACCTATATGATCGACGATTCAACATTTACCGCAAAACATGAAGAGGTAACAATCTCAAAGGCAGCAGATAAGACAAGCGTTACAAAAGGCGAAAATGTTAACTACACAGTTACTGTGGATATTCCGACATACGGCGCCGATGCTGCCGATAAGTCGTTTTCTGTCTCTGATTTGCTTCCGGATGGTCTGACTTTGAATATTAGTTCAATCAAAGTTCAAATTGACGGCGCAGATGTTGACAAGAGTACATACACTCTTGATACAACTGAAACCGCTGGCTATACCTTCAAAATTTCCGTGAGCAACGATAATTATTCATCATGGTCAGCAAATGCAGGAAAACAGCTTATTATTACCTACACCGCACAATTAAACCGTGATGATACGACTGCAGTAAATGTGAAAGAAACAAATACTGCTACGTTTGATTATTCTTATTATCCATATGTTGCGAATTCTCACAAAACCCAATCAGATACCGCAAATGTTACTACATTTGCTATCCAGATTGATAAATACCAAGAAAATGATGATACTAAAAAACTCGAAGGAGCTGTGTTTGATCTTTACAGAACGGCTTATTCAGGGGAAACCAGAACGGTTACCATTCCATTGACAAGTAAAGAAGGAATCCTACTGGAATCCGGTTTAGAAACAGATGAAAACGGTTCTGCATTATTTGCTAAATACGAAGCAAACGGCAGTAAATATGACTATTACCTTGTCGAAACAAAAGCTCCCTCGGGATATAATATTCTTGGTGAAGCAATTAAAATAAACTTTTCGGATAAAGATGTTGCTGCAACAAATGGTATTTTTACCGTTAAGGTTCCAAACAGCAGCGGTATCCAGCTTCCTATTACCGGCGGAACAGGTACAGTAGTCTTTTCAGTGATCGGTATCATTCTGATGATTGCTGCTGTAGCCATGCTTGTTATCTACAAAAAGAGAGCAAGAAATAAAAAAGCTCAATAATGATATCTGAATTAAAAAACGGACGGCGAGTGTTCGCCGCCCGTTTTACTTTAAAGTAATACCGCACAAAGGCTGTGCGGTGTTGCTTCAAATAAAGGAGGAGCTGAACGTGAAAAGGGCAATGCCCACAATATTGATTGTTTTTATCTTTCTTGCTGGAATTTCCGTTTTCATGTATCCGGCAGTTTCAAATTATCTTTATAAGAAAAACAGCAGTAAAGCAATAATTGAACATGCCGAAAAAAGCTCGGCATTAAGTCCAGAACAGCTCGCAGAGGAGAAAGAAGCTATTTATCGCTATAACAAAAGCCTTTTTGAAAATGCTGTTGTACTTACAGACCCCTTTGATCCCGATGCTTTTCCGATTACTGATGGCGAATACACCGAACTTCTGGCTTTTGATGAGATCATGGCATATATTGAAATACCGGCAATTGATGTATATCTGCCAATTTATCACGGAACAGAGGAGAACGTATTATCAATCGGAGTCGGTCATCTGGAAAACACATCGCTTCCAATCGGCGGAGATACTACGCACGCTGTTCTTTCTGCCCATTGCGGTCTGCCCTCCGCAAGGCTGTTTACTGATCTGCATCTTCTGAAAAAGAATAATTTATTCCGTATCCATGTGCTGGACGAAGTGCTTTCCTATCAAATCTATGACATTGAGGTCGTATCCCCGGACGACAGCACATCTCTTCATATAAAAGAGGGTGAAGATCTTGTTACACTTATAACCTGTACGCCTTACGGTAAAAATACCCACAGACTGCTTGTCCATGGCAAACGAATTACCGAAACGGAGGAGATCACTGCCGCTGAACCGAAAATTCCAAAATCACTCACATGGGAGGACTATTCACTGTTTGCAGTAATCGGAATTTCTGCTGTATTCATTCTGCTCCTTATCAGCAGCGGAATCAGAGATATTATTCGGAAGGTGAAAAGGAATGAATAAGGCAATTAAAATTATCGCTATATTGATGCTGATTACAGGTCTGGGATTATTTTTCTATCCGATCACCCTCCGGTATTACTTTAATCACACAGCCGAAAAAAATATTAACGATTTTATCGACCTTAGAAAAGAAATACAGCCGGAAAGCAATACATCGGACAATGTTTTGCCTTATTCAGAACTGCGTAAAGCAATGATAAGCTATAATCAACAGCTCTGGGAAAATAAACAAAGCGGACTTATTGATCAGCTGTCGTATGAAAAACCAGACTTTAACCTTTCGGATTACGGTATAGACAGTGAAATACTTGGATATATCTCCATACCGTCCATTGATGTGGAGCTTCCGGTTTATAACGGAGCAAGCAAAGAAAATATGGCAAAAGGAGCAGCGTACCTCGCGCACACCTCGCTTCCGGTCGGAGGCAATAATACAAACTGTGTAATTGCCGCTCACACCCGCTGGAAAGGCGTTCATATCTTTAAAAAAATTACCGAACTCCGCGCAGGTGACAAAATCTATTTTACGAATCTGTGGGAAACACTTGTATATCAGGTGGTTGAAACAAAAATTATAGACCCTACAGACAGCCAAAACATTTATATTCAGGAAGGCAGGCAGCTGCTGACGCTTTCTACTTGTCATCCATATCCCGATAATTACCAGCGTTATCTCGTTTTCGCAGAATTAACAGACAGTTACGCATAAATATCCTATCGATACAGCTTCTTAAAATAAAAAATTCAAGGCAACATCGTATATTTACAGCCCGTGCGGCTGTATACGATGTTGCCTTAATTAATTCTATGGGATTGTAATGTCTGAACAGTCTCAGCTTACTTGCCGCTGTTACCGTAGTTTGAGAGAACACGTGCAGAAGGATCGTTTACACAGCAACCCTCCCACGACTTGTTCGGCATCCAGAAATCTACGATCATCTGTGACTGATCCGGATAATGTTTCTCAAAAATCTCACGATACAGCAGCGATTCCTTGGTAAATGGCTTCGCGTGCGTGTATTTTGCAGAAAGCATTTCAAACTGCTCATCTGTGTAGTAATCATCGGCATATTTTTTCAGATAATCAACCATTGAATGTCCTACAGCGTCAGAAAATGCCGCTTTTTCACGGAACAGGATATTCTCGGGAAGATAGTTTCCTCCCTCAAAAGCGTGACGAAGAAGATATTTGCCCATGTTGTATGTATTCATCTTCATTTCCGGCTTGATTGCAAGAACGTATTTCACAAAGTCAAGGTCGCCGAAAGGCACTCTCGCTTCAAGCGAATTCGAGGATATACAGCGGTCTGCACGAAGTACGTCATACATATGAAGTTCATGTACACGCTTCACAGATTCTTTCTGAAACTCCTCGGCAGAGGGAGCAAAATCCGTATATTTATATCCGAAAAGCTCATCGGAAATCTCGCCTGTAAGCAGAACCCGAATGTCCGTCTGCTCGTGGATAGCGCGGCAGAGCAGATACATTCCGATGCTGGCGCGAATCGTAGTAATATCAAAAGTACCAAGAATCTGTATAACCGTGTCAAGAGCAGATATTACGTCCTCTTTGGTGATTATTACCTCAGTGTGATCGCTGCCGATATACTCGGCGGTTTGCTTGGCATATTTCAGGTCGATTGCATCGGTGTTCATGCCGATCGCAAATGTCTTTATTGGGGTGTCACTATTCTTCTGGGCAATTGAGCAGACAAGCGACGAATCAAGTCCGCCCGAAAGCAGAAATCCAACCTTTGCGTCGGAGTCCAGGCGCTTTTCAACACCCTTTATAAGCTTTTCGCGTATATTGGCGCATACGGTTTCAAGGTCATCATCAATTACTTTATCAACAGCGGTTATATCGCGGTAACAGATGAACTCGCCGTTCTTCCAGTAATATCCGGGAGGAAAAGGCATAATCTTATCTGTCAGTCCGACAAGATTTTTAGCCTCGCTGGCAAGAACCATACTGCCTTCGGAATCAAATCCGTAATAAAGAGGACGGATTC
This sequence comes from Oscillospiraceae bacterium, assembly GCA_029007035.1. Classification (GTDB taxonomy): domain Bacteria; phylum Bacillota; class Clostridia; order Oscillospirales; family Ruminococcaceae; genus Ruminococcus. Next base: position 28,202 of record JAQXHC010000002.1, on the reverse strand, counting down.
CGATCGGATCGCGCGCGGCTATAAACTCATCTTTCTCCGCATCGTAAATAATGCAGGCAAACTCGGCATCGAGCATTGCAAACATATCTGTGCCGTACTCCCTGTACATGGGAAGAAGGATTTCACAGTCGCTGCCGCTTTTGAAGCTGTATTTAGCCGAAAGCTTTTTCTTTATCGGACGGAATCCGTATATCTCGCCGTTGCACACCGAATAACTGCCGTTCAGTTCAAAAGGCTGCATTCCCTCGGGAGTAAGTCCCATAATTGAAAGACGCTGGAAGCCGAGCAGTCCGTGACCGGTATCGACTGTACGGCTGTCGTCCGGACCTCTTGACTGCGTTCTCGAAAGTCCTTTCGCGAAAAGCTCCTTATCAGCATCTCCGCGCAAATATCCCATTATTGTACACATAATCGCACCTCATATTATCCATGAATTTTGCTGTCAAATTTATTTTTGTACACCGCATTGCTTACGTCAACGGGGTAATTACCCGTGAAGCAGCCGTCACAGAAACCGAAGCATTTGTCGTTAAGCAGGCTGCTGAGCGTGGAAACGGGCATATATGCAAGCGTATCCGCTCCTATATACTCAGCAATTTCGGCTGTGGTCCGGCAATTATGAGCGATAAGCCTGTCCTCGGAATCTATATCCGTTCCGAAATAGCAGCTGTGTACAAACGGCGGCGACGAAATTCTTACGTGAACCTCTTTTGCTCCTGCTTCGCGGAGCAGCCGCACTATTCTCGCGCAGGTAGTACCTCTGACGATTGAATCGTCTATCATGATAACTCTTTTGTCTGCGACGGTTTCTTTAATTACATTGAGCTTGATCTTTACAGAATTATCCCTCTGGACCTGACTCGGCTGAATAAAACTTCTGCCGATATATTTATTCTTGATAAAACCCATTCCATATGGAATTCCGCTTTCCAGAGAATATCCGAGAGCCGCATCAAGTCCTGAATCCGGAACTCCGATTACTATGTCTGCATCGATTGGGGCTGTCTGTGCAAGTATCTTTCCGGAACGAAGCCGTGCACGATGAACGGAAGTTCCCTCAATAACAGAATCGGGACGGGCAAAATAAATATACTCGAAAATACAGATGCTGTTTTTTCCGCCGCAGTGAGTCGTTATTGACTGTATTCCGTCCTCGCCGATAACAACGATTTCTCCTGCCCTGACATCCCGGATAAAGGATGCGCCCACAGCTTCGAGAGCGCAGGACTCCGATGCGGCAGCATATGCTCCATCGGCGGTTTTGCCGATACACAGCGGTCTGAATCCGTTCGGGTCACGAAAGACTATCATCTTTGAAGCAGTCATAAGAATGCAGGAATAAGCTCCCTTCAGTTCACACATCGCCTTTTCAACTGCTTCCTCTGTTGATTTGCAGCTTAGTCTCTGGCGAACTATCTCATAGGCAATTGCCTCCGTATCCGACGAGCCGTGGAAAATCGCTCCCGAAAGCTCAAAGGATTTCCTCAGAGCCGCGGTATTCACAAGATTCCCGTTATGTACGAGGGCGAGATTTCCGTTTATATGCCTTATTACAAGAGGCTGGATATTATTTGGATTGTCGCCGCCGCAGGTTGAATACCTGACGTGACCGATAGCTATTCTTCCCTGCCCGAGTGATTTCAGATTATCCCTGCCGAACACCTCGCCGACAAGTCCGCTGCCTTTTAAATGGCTGAAAACTCCATCGTCGCACACCGATATTCCGCAGCTCTCCTGCCCTCTGTGCTGCAATGCAAACAGCGCAGAATAGACGCTTTCGGCTATATTGCATGCCGATTTTTCATATATTCCGAAAACTCCGCACTCCTCGTGCAACTCGTCAAACATAGTTCTACCGCCTTTACATATATTCCTCTGTAAGCTTGTTTATAATTTCATACGCAGCAAGGCTCTTTTTTTTGCGTATGTTCATTGCGTATTTTTCAATGAAGCTGTGTGCCTGCTGCTCGGACATCTTTTTATATTCCATAAGCATGAATTTAGCTTTGTCAATTCTGCGTACCTCGTCGATTTTCTGTTCAAGCCTTGCCGCCTCCTGATACAGCTTGAAATAGCGCCGAAGCGATATTTCAATGAGCTTTACAGACTGATAAAGTGAGGCTTTGCTGAACGGTCTCGGAACAAGAACGATGTTGTTCTTATCTGCAAAATCACTTAGACGGGCGGCATTTTCAGACTTTACAATCAGCATACAGAACGCCGATGTGTTGTCACTGATATACTCACAAAGTCTCATTCCCGATTCATCGGGGAGAGGAGCGTTCACCACGGCAAGTTCAAATTCCGCGCCCGATTCAAAAATAGAGTAGGCATGGGAAGCAGACTCGGCATGACGCGGATTGCATTGGAACGATTCGGTAAAGAAATCGGAAAGCGACTCGGACGCAGACTTATTGCCCGATACAATTATTACGTTTTCCAATGCAGACCTCCTTATACACTGTAAAAATATTTTCTGAATTCAAAGGCTTCCTTGTCAGCCGAATCCGAATATTCGTCCCATACGCTTTTTTTGATTTTAACATATTCATCGAGAATACCGCTGTGAATATACCTTGCAAGAAATTCCGACTGTCTTGCGGCTTCGATTGCCTCTTCAAGATTTCCGGGCATTTCCTCGGTCTGAGAATCGGTGTTTAATTTTTCGGGGAGCTCGTATTTGTTTTCAAGTCCCTCAAGCGCTGCGTAAATTAGAAGTCCGAAAATGTAATATGGATTGCCTGCACAGTCGGGAGTCCGGAGAATTACCGGAGAATCTTCATCGGAAAATACCGCAGCAAGAGTATTTTCGCTGTCTGACCATGCTATTTTTCTCGGCAAGCCATTCTCTGCAAGACGGCTATAGGAATTAATAAGCGGGTTTGTGAACAGGGAAATCTCTTTCAGCCGTTTAATAATACCGGCAATTGCATTTTGCATCTGTATCTCCGATTTATTCGAGCTTACGTCGAAAAAGTCATCATCTTTGATTATATTCATTGCAATTTTCATACCGTTGCTGCAATCATTCTTATCGGGCTTGGGCATAAAGCTTGCATAGACATTATTCCGCTGTGAAACAGATTTTACAGCTGATTTGAAGCTCATGAACGTATCTGCCGCCCGCAGTGCGGATGAAGCATTAAAATCAATCTCATGCTGACCGCAGCCGTCTTCATGATATGATGAAAGGGGATGAATATTCATCTGCTCGAGAGTCAGACAAATATCACGCCTGATATTCTCGCCCTTGTCGTAGGGAGCAGAATCGCAATAGCCTGCCATATCATGACGGACTGTAGTCGGAAGTCCGTTATCATCGGTGCAGAAAAGCATGAATTCACAGGACGTTCCGAAACGGAAACAGAAACCCTTGTCGAGAGCAGCTTTTACCGCCTTTTTGAGGAAGTATCTTCCATCGCCCTCATAGCGGCTGCCGTCCGCATAAAAGATATAGCAGAAAAGTCGGATAACTCTGCCCTGCTGAGGTCTCCACGGAAGCATGGTCATTGTCGAAGCATCGGGGAAAAGATATAGAGCCTTTCCCTCCTTTGCGGCAAAACCCTCGATTTTGCTGCTGTTTATTTTGAGTCCATGCTCGAAAACTGTTGCAAGCTCCGAAGAAAGAACGGATATATTTTTCAGATTTCCGTTTATATCACAGAACGTAAGCTTTACAAACTTTACGTCGTTTTCATCAATGTACTGTAAAATCTCATTTTCAGTGTAAATCATAATGTCCTCCCTTAAAGCAAATTTGAATAACCCATAAGGTATTCATCAACTTCCCGTGCTGCTTTTCTGCCCTCATAAATTGCCCAGACTACAAGCGACTGTCCGCGGTGCATATCGCCGGCTGTGAACACGCCGTCCGATGTTGCGGAAAATCTGCCTGGCTCGGTCTTAACGTTGGTACGCTGATTCAGCTCTGCTCCGAAAGCTTCGGAAACATAGCTCTCACTTCCTGTAAAGCCTGCCGCAATAAGACAAAGCTCGCACGGAATAATCTGCTCGCTGTCTTTAATTTCCTCCATTGTCTTTCTTCCGGTTTCCGGATCATCGTTCCATTTCAGCTTAACGATTTTTATCGCGGAAAGCTTACCGGATTCGTCTTTAATAAATTCCTTTACGGTTGTTTCATAAAGTCTCGGATCATGTCCGAAGAGGTATGCCGCTTCCTCCTGACCGTAATCGGTTTTGCAGACTTTCGGCCATTCGGGCCACGGATTATTTTCAGCTCTTTCATCCGGAAGCTTCGGCATCATTTCAAGCTGAACGACTGATTTACATCCCTGACGCACTGCTGTTCCGATACAGTCGTTTCCTGTATCACCGCCTCCGATTACAACAACGTTTTTATCTTTTGCGGTCAGACTTCCCGTATCTTTCATATCACTGTCAAGCAGACCTTTCGTTACACTTTTCAGAAAATCCACTGCAAAACAGATTCCATCACTGTCTCTTCCGGGAGCGTTAATATCTCTCGGCTTTGAAGCTCCGCAGGCAAGAATTACGGCGTCATATCCGCTTTTGATTTCTTCTGCACTTACTGTTCTGCCCACATCGGCATTGGTGATAAAAGTTACGCCTTCAGCCTCCATAAGCTCTCTTCTGCGCTCTACGACCCATTTTTCAAGCTTCATATTCGGAATTCCGTACATCAGCAGACCGCCGATTCTGTCGCTTCTCTCATATACCGTTACGGAGTGTCCACGGCGGTTCAGTGTGTCCGCAGCCGCAAGTCCCGACGGTCCGGAACCGATTACGGCAACCTTTTTTCCGCTTCTGAACGACGGTATATCCGGCTGCATAAGTCCCTCTTTGTAACCGTTTTCGATAATATAGTTCTCGTTATCCCTGACAGAAACCGGATCTCCGTCCAATCCGCAGGTGCATGCCTTTTCACAAAGCGCCGGACAAACTCTTGATGTGAATTCGGGGAAATTGTTCGTCATAAGCAGTCTTTTCAGCGCCTCGTCCGGCTTGCCGCGATATACAAGCTCGTTCCATTCGGGAATGAGATTATTCAGCGGGCAGCCCGAAACCATTCCTCTCAGCGGCTTTCCGTTCTGACAAAACGGCACGCCGCAGTTCATACATCTTGCTGCCTGGAGCCTTCTCTGTTCATCGGTAAGCGGCAGGTGGAACTCCTTGAAGCCGCCTATGCGTTCATTCACCGTGAGTGAACGGTTATCCTGTCTTTCGTAATCCATAAATCCTGTAGGCTTTCCCATCCGGAATCACGCCTCCTTTCCGCTCATGTAGAATGCGTCGATTTCAGCCTGCTCTCTGCTTACTCCCTTTGCCTCAAGCTCCGAAATTGTACGGCACATTCTGTCGTAGTCGTATGGTATAATCTTTTTGAATTTAGGCAGATAATCACCGAAGTTATTTAAAATTCTCTCAGCAAGAACCGAACCGGTCGCTTCGTAATGTTCGCGAATCAGTTTTTCAAGCTGCTGAACATCCTTATGCTCGGTAACCGCGCCGCTTGATACGAGTGATTTATTAAGGCGCGTATAAAGGTCGTTATCAACGTCAAGCACGTATGCAACACCGCCTGACATTCCTGCAGCAAAGTTTCTGCCTGTTTTTCCAAGTATAACGGCAACGCCTCCGGTCATATACTCACAGCCGTGGTCGCCTGCTCCCTCGCATACAGCCTCAGCACCGGAGTTCCTTACGCAGAATCTCTCGCCTGCAACACCGTTAATGAACGCCTTGCCCGAAGTTGCGCCATAGAGTGCAACATTTCCGGTAATTATGTTCTCGCTTGCACAGTATTCAGCCGTTTCGGGAGTTTTAAGAATAAGCTTTCCGCCGGAAAGTCCCTTTCCGAAATAATCGTTGCTGTCTCCTGTGAGAGTAAGCGTAAGTCCTTTCGGAATAAACGCTCCGAAGCTCTGACCGCCGCTGCCCTTGCAATTGATAATAAATGTGTCCTCGTCCAGTCCGTTTTCACCGTATTTGGCTGTAATCTGCGAACCGAACAATGTGCCGAACGAGCGGTCGGTATTTTTTATTTCAACGTCAACGGACTTTTTGGTTCCGTTTTTCAGCGCACTGCCAAGCTTTTTCATGAGAACTTTTTCATCGGGAGTCTCCGAAAGCTTGAAATCGTATGCATCATCGGGATTGAAGCAGATATTGCATGGATTTCCGAGAATAGCCGAGAAATCAATACGCTGTGCATCGGGAGAAAGATTTTTCTTAACACGAAGCAAATCAGTTCTTCCGATAAGCTCGTCAACAGTTCTGATTCCAAGCTTTGCCATATATTCACGGAGTTCCTGTGCCACAAAGTGCATGAAATTGACAACATACTCCGGCTTTCCTCTGAAACGCTTTCTCAGCTCGGGATTCTGTGTAGCAATACCCATCGGACAGGTGTCGAGGTTGCAGACTCTCATCATTACACATCCCATTGTGATCAGCGGAGCTGTTGCAAATCCATATTCTTCCGCACCCAGCAGGGCTGCAACAAGAACATCTCTGCCGTTCATGAGCTTGCCGTCAGTTTCGATTCTTACGTGTGAGCGCAGACCGTTGAGAACAAGAGTCTGATGAGTTTCCGCAACTCCAAGCTCCCACGGCAAGCCTGCATTATAAATTGAACTCTTTGGTGCAGCGCCGGTACCGCCGTCAAATCCTGAAATAAGTATGACCTGTGCTCCTGCCTTGGCAACGCCTGCGGCAACTGTGCCGACTCCTGCCTCAGCTACAAGCTTTACGGAAATACGTGCGTATTTGTTTGAATTTTTCAGGTCATAAATAAGCTGAGCCAGATCCTCAATTGAATAAATATCATGGTGAGGCGGCGGAGAAATCAGTCCAACGCCTGCCGTTGAATGACGCGTTTTGGCTATCCACGGATATACCTTCTTTGAGGGAAGATGACCGCCCTCACCCGGCTTAGCTCCCTGAGCCATTTTTATCTGGATTTCGTTCGCAGAGGCAAGATACTCAGCTGTAACGCCGAATCTTCCCGAAGCAACCTGCTTGATAGCCGAACAGCGGTCGGATTTGAGCCTGTCGGGACTTTCGCCGCCCTCGCCGCTGTTGGAGCGTCCGCCGATTGCGTTCATAGCCTTTGCGAGCGTTTCATGAGCCTCCTGCGAAATTGAGCCGTATGACATCGCTCCCGTCTTGAAACGATGACAGATGCTCTCGACGCTTTCAACCTCATCTATGGGGATTCCGCCGTTTTCATCAAAGTTGAAATCCAGCAGACTTCTCAGCGTAAGGCAGTTATCCTCCGCCGCAACGGCACTGGAGTATTCCTTGAACGTATCATAGCTGCCTGTCCGTGCAGCCTCCTGAAGCAGATGAATCGTTTCGGGAGTATAAAGATGACGGCTTTTTCCGCTTCTGAGGTTGTGGCTTCCGCTGCTTTCCGGCTCGGTATTAACGGCAAGTCTCAATGGGTCGAATGCGGAGTTGTGAAGTGACTCTGTGCGGCTGCTGATGTCTTTCAGTGTTATGCCGCCGATTCTGCTGACAGTACCGCTGAAATATTTATCGATGACATCCTTTGAAATTCCGACAGCCTCGAAAAGGCGCGAAGCCTGATAGGACTGAATCGTGGAAATACCCATTTTAGAAGCGATTTTAACAATTCCCTTGAGCACAGCTTCATCGTAATCGTCCTCGGCAGCATAAAAATCCTTGTCAAGGAGTCCTCCGTCAATCAGATTATGAATCGTCTCATGGGCAAGATAAGGGTTAACCGCACTTGCACCGTAGCCGAGCAAAGCGGCAAAATGATGAACCTCACGCGGCTCGGCGCTTTCGAGTATCATGGCAACGGACGTTCTCTTTTTGGTTTCAACAAGATGCTGCTGAAGTGCAGAGACTGCAAGCAGCGACGGAATCGCCGCATGGTACTCGTCAACGCTTCTGTCGGAAAGAATGAGGATATTTGCACCCTCACGATAAGCTTTATCTGCCCTTACAAAAAGGTCGCTGACAGCCTTTTCAAGGGAGGTGCCTATATAATAGGTAATAGGAATAACCTCTGACTTAAAGCCTTTGATGCGGATTTTCTTGATTTTGAGCAAATCCGTTCCCGTCAGAATCGGATTATCTATTTTAAGCACGCGGCAGTTTTCGGGAGATTCCTCGAGAATGTTTCCGTCGCGTCCAAGATAAACGCTGGTATCGGTTACTATTTCCTCACGTACAGCGTCTATCGGAGGATTTGTAACCTGTGCGAAAAGCTGTCGGAAATAGCTGAAAAGAGGTACATTTCTGTCGTCTAAAGGCGGAAGAGCAATATCCGAACCCATTGACGCTATCGGCTCTGAACCGTTCTCCGCCATTGGGAGAATACTGTTCATAATCTCCTCATAGGAATAGCCGAACGCTTTCTGCATCGTATGAAGTTCACTGTCGGTCATGTCCGGGAGTTTCTTATTCGGTATATGCAGATCGCGAAGATGAACAAGGTTTGAGTCGATCCACTCGCCGTAAGGCTGACGCGATGCGTAGTAATCCTTGATTTCAGCATCGCTGTAGAGTCTGCCCTTAATCGTGTCGACAAGAAGCATTTTTCCTGCGCGTAGCCTGCTTTTGCGGACGATTTTTTCCTCGGGAACGTCAACACAGCCTGTCTCGGAGGAGAGAATAAGGAAACCGTCGTCAGTTACCAGATATCTTGAAGGACGAAGTCCGTTTCTGTCAAGAACTGCGCCCATAATGTCGCCGTCCGAGAAAAGAATAGATGCCGGACCGTCCCATGGCTCCATCATCGTAGCATAATAACGGTAGAAATTCGCAACCTTTTCAGGAATATCACGGTTATTTCTCCAAGGCTCGGGAATTGCCGTCATAACAGCAAGAGGAAGCGGCATTCCTGCCATCATCATGAATTCAAGCGAATTATCGAGCTGTGCCGAATCTGAGCTTCCGCGGTTAACCGCAGGCATAATCTTATAAAGATCGTCGCCCAGTGCCGAGCAGTGAGCCGTCTCTTCACGGGATATCATCTTATCGGCGTTGCCCTTGATTGTATTGATCTCTCCGTTATGAACGATAAGCCTGTTCGGGTGAGCCTTCTGCCAGCTCGGATTCGTGTTGGTGGAGAATCTCGAATGAACAAGTGCAACCGCTGATGTGTAGCCGTTATCGCTTAAATCGGTATAGAATTCCCGCAGCTCGTTAACAAGCATCATGCCCTTATAGACAATAGTTCTGCACGAGAGAGAGCAAACATATGTGTTTTCATCCGCCTGCTCGAAAATGCGCCTTGCAACATACAGCTTACGGTCAAAATCAAGTCCCTGTGCGCAGTCGTCGGGACGTTTCACAAATGCCTGCATTATACACGGCATTTTCTCAAAAGCCTTTGTACCAAGAATCTCGGGTTTGGTTGGAACTGCTCGCCATCCGAGAAATTCTATTCCCTCTTTCTCGGATATAATCTCAAAAAGTCTCTGGGCACGGCTTCTTTTAAGCTCGTTCTGCGGCAGGAAGAACATACCTACACCGAAGTCTCCCGCACTGCCGATATCGAAGCCGAGCTTCTTTGTTTCTTCAATAAGAAAACTGCACGGCAGCTGGGTAAGAATTCCGACACCGTCGCCTGTTTTACCATCGGCATCTCTGCCGGCACGATGTTCAAGCTTCTCAACAATTGTGAGCGCATCGCTTACCACTCTGTGGGATTTAATGCCGTTTATATTTACAACTGCGCCGATACCGCAGTTATCATGCTCAAATTGAGGGTCATACAGTCCCTGAGCCGGAAAAGGATTCTGAGTTGTGAACTTATCCATTTTCGTCACGTCCTTTCAAAATAAAAAGCGTCCGCAGAGACATATAGTCATTGCGAACGCCGTTGTTCTTTAAAAATATCCTATCACGCAGCATGAAAAATGTCAACAGTTTTTTTGAAAGATATGTTTTTTTAATCTTTAGCTTAATAAAATTAAGTGCATAGTCAAATTAACTTTCAAAAAATAAGATTATCGAATTTTGTATTGACAAATCGCTTTAGCGGGAGTATACTGAGTGCATGAACAGCAAAGAGGCTGCAGACTTGAATAAAGTCGGCAGTCTCTCTTTTTTATAAGCGCTTTTAAAATTATTGCACAAAGGGGTGCATGGACGCGGACGCAGTGTCTGCTGTTCATGCACCGTTTTCTGTTTTTGCTGGACAATTGTAAATATTAGGAGGCAGGACTTATGAATGACAGTATTCTGACACAGGCTCTTGAAGGGTCCAACAAGTTGATTTTCGGAGTGTGGTTCCTTATCGGAGCAGCTCTTGTGTTCTTTATGCAGGCTGGCTTTGCAATGGTTGAAACAGGCTTTACAAGAGCCAAAAATGCCGGCAACATTATAATGAAAAACCTTATGGACTTCTGTATCGGTACAGTAGTTTTCATACTTATCGGATTCAGTCTTTTACTTGGCGAGGATCTTGTAGGACTCATCGGCGCACCCGGATTCGACATTTTCAAGGAATATGAAAATTTCGACTGGTCAAACTTCGTATTTAACCTTGTATTCTGTGCAACAACCGCAACTATCGTTTCCGGTGCAATGGCAGAGAGAACCAAATTCCTTTCATATTGTATCTACTCAGCTGTAATCAGTGCGCTTATCTATCCTATCGAGGCTCACTGGATCTGGGGCGGAGGCTGGCTTTCAGATCTTGGCTTCCATGATTTCGCAGGCTCATGTGCAATTCATATGGTAGGCGGTATCTCAGCTCTCGTCGGCGCAAAAATTCTCGGACCAAGAATCGGCAAATTCACCAAGTCTAAGGACGGAGAAATTAAAGTAAATGCAATCCCCGGTCACAACCTTACAATCGGCGCACTCGGCTGCTTTATTCTCTGGTTCGGCTGGTACGGTTTCAACGGCGCAGCTGCGAAATCTGTTGAACAGCTCGGTTCTATTTTCCTTACAACTACAGTAGCTCCGGCTATTGCGACAGTTACGTGCATGATCTTCACATGGCTCAAATACGGCAAGCCTGATGTTTCAATGTGTCTCAACGCTTCACTTGCAGGTCTTGTAGGAATCACAGCCGGCTGTGATGTTATGGATTGTCTTGGCGCATCGCTCGTCGGTATTGTATCCGGACTTCTTGTATGCTTCGGCGTTTGGCTTCTCGACTATGTTCTTCACATCGATGACCCTGTCGGAGCCGTTGCAGTTCACATGATGAACGGTATCTGGGGTACAATTGCTGTTGGTCTTTTCGCTACAACATCCGTTCCCGGCAACGATACATATGACGGTCTTATCTACGGCGGCGGCTTTGAGCTTCTCGGCAAACAAAGCCTTGGCGTTGTCTCAGTTGCAGCATGGACTGCAATCACAATGACAATTGTATTCTTCGCAATCAAAAAAACTATCGGACTCCGCGCTTCCGCTCAGGAAGAAATCATCGGTCTCGATGTTACAGAGCACGGACTTGTTTCCTCTTATGCAGACTTTGCTCCGGCTATGAGCGAATCGATGCTCGGCTACACTAAGGACGACGCTAAGAGCGTTCAGAAAGTTCCCGTTGAGCAGGCGGTTGAGGTTGAAAGCTACACAGCAGGCAGCGACAGCGATAAGATGACAAAAATTGTTGCTATATTCAAGCAGAGCAAGCTCCAGGAATTCATTTCTGCTATGGAGAGTATTGATATTACAGGTATTACGGTTACAAACGTACTCGGCTGCGGCGTGCAGAAGGGTCAGACCGGATACTACAGAGGCGCACCTCTTGAAGTAAATCTTCTTCCTAAGGTTAAGGCTGAAATCGTTGTATGCTCCGTACCTGTTGACAAGGTAATCAGCACGGCGAAAAAAGTTCTTTACACAGGTCATATCGGCGATGGAAAGCTGTTTATATATGATGTTGAGAATGTAATAAAGGTTCGTACGGGAGAGCAGGCAAAGGCTGCGCTTCTTGATAAGGCCTGATACTGACGGAGGTAAACATGAAATTTACAAAAATGCACGGCATTGGAAACGACTACATATATGTCAACTGTTTTGAAGAGACGATAAGCAATCCCGAGGAGCTTTCGATAAAGCTCAGCCGCAGGCATTACAGTGTGGGTTCGGACGGACTTGTGCTGATAATGCCCTCTGATAAAGCCGATTTCAGAATGAGGATTTTCAACGCTGACGGCTCAGAGGCTAAAATGTGCGGAAACGCAACCCGCTGCATCGGCAAGTATGTCTATGAAAGAGGTCTTACCGATAAAACAGAGCTTACTCTCGAAACAAATTCCGGAATAAAGAAGCTCTCGCTTACAGCGGCAAACGGAAAGGTTTCGGAAATATCGGTGGATATGGGCAGGGTAATCCTTGCCCCTGCCGAAATTCCTGTCGGCGTATCGGGAAACGATTTTATCAACCGCCCCCTTGAAATAGACGGCATTGTGTACGGAGTTACCTGCGTATCGGTAGGCAATCCCCATGCCGTGGTTTTTGTGAATGACACTGATACTGTCAATATTGAGAAAATCGGACCTCTTTTTGAGAATAACCCGATTTTCCCCGACAGAATCAATACCGAGTTTATTCGTGTTATCGACGAAAAAACGCTTCAGATGAGAGTCTGGGAAAGAGGAAGCGGTGAGACTTATGCCTGCGGTACGGGAGCCTGTGCTTCAGCGGCAGCCGCAGTACTTAACGGCTTCTGTTCCCACAATACGGAGATAACCGTTATGCTCACAGGCGGAAATCTTTCGATAAACTATAAATCAGACGGATCTGTTACCATGAAAGGCGGAGCCGAAATCGTATATGACGGAATTGTTTCAGACGAATTATTAAACGGAGGCATAGGAAAATGTCAGTGAAGTATATATTTGTAACAGGAGGAGTCGTATCGGGACTCGGAAAGGGAATCACAGCTGCGTCACTCGGCAGACTGCTCAAACAGCGCGGCTATAAGGTCACTATCCAGAAACTTGATCCCTATATAAATGTAGATCCCGGTACTATGTCGCCCTACCAGCACGGAGAAGTTTTCGTAACCGACGACGGAGCGGAGACCGACCTTGATTTAGGGCACTATGAACGCTTTGTTGACGAGAATCTTTCACTTAATTCCAATGTCACAACCGGTAAAATTTACAGAAACGTTATCAATAAAGAACGCCGCGGCGACTATCTCGGCGGCACAGTGCAGGTTATCCCGCACATCACCAATGAAATCAAGGATAAAATCTACGGCATTGCCAATGATACGAATGCCGAAATAGTAATCACAGAAATCGGAGGAACGGTGGGAGATATTGAGTCTACTCCGTTCCTTGAAGCGATAAGACAGGTAAGCTCCGATGTAGGACGGGCAAATGTGGCTTATATCCACGTTACACTGCTCCCCTACATATCCGGCTCGGAGGAGCTTAAATCAAAACCGACTCAGCATTCGGTAAAAGAACTGCTTTCAATCGGAATTCAGCCCGATATCATCGTATGCAGAAGCGAACTTGAAATTCCAAAGGAAATCCGCGATAAAATTGCGCTTTTCTGCAATGTAGGAAGCTCGGATGTAATCCAGAATCTCACCGCACCTTCACTTTACGAGGTTCCGCTCTGGCTTGAAAAGGAAGGACTTGCATCGGCTGTATGCCGCCGCCTCGGAATCGAGGACAGAACCCCCGACCTTAACGAATGGACGGAAATGGTACGGCGCGCTGAATCGGCTGAGCAAAAGGTTACAATCGGTCTCGTCGGAAAATATGTAATGCTCCACGACGCATATCTCTCGGTTGCAGAATCGCTCCGTCACGGAGGTATCGTCAACGACGCGGAAGTCGATATAAAATGGATCGATTCAGAACAGATCACAAGAGAAAACGCAGCGGAAATGCTTGAAGAATGCGACGGAATCATTGTACCGGGCGGCTTCGGACACAGAGGTATCGACGGAATGATTGAATCAATACGCTATGCAAGAGAAAACGATGTTCCCCTTTTTGGAATATGTCTCGGTATGCAGATGGCTGTCGTTGAGTTTGCGAGAAATGTTCTCGGACTTGAAAACGCCAATTCCTCAGAATTCGGTGATACTCCGTATCCGGTTATTGATATTATGGAGAATCAGAAAAATCTCTCCGAAAAAGGCGGTACAATGCGGCTCGGACTTTACCCTTGCAGACTTTCGGCAGAATCAAAATGCCGCGTGCTTTACGGAAAGGAGCTTATTTATGAGCGCCACCGTCACCGCTGGGAATTCAATAATACATTCAGGACAAAAATGGCGGAGGCAGGGCTGTTGATTGCGGGAACATCTCCCGATGACAGACTTGTTGAAATAGTGGAACTGCCCGATAAAAAATGGTTTGTGGGAGTTCAGTTCCACCCCGAATTCAAATCAAGACCGAATAAGCCCCACAAGCTTTTCGCTGATTTCATAAGGGCGTCTATCGAGTCAGGAAAGGAACGACATAAAAAATGAAGATTAACGAAAACTTTTTGCAGCTGAAAGAAAATTATCTTTTCATAGATATAGCCAAAAAGGTTAACGCCTTTATAAAGGCAAATCCTGATGCAAAACTTATCAGAATGGGCATCGGCGACGTAACGCTCCCGATAGCTCCGGCTGCAGTTGAAGCTATGAAAAAGGCTGCGGACGAAATGGGAGTCAAGGAAACATTCCGTGGCTATGAGGACAGCGGAGCAGGCTACGATTTCCTGAGAGAAGCCGTTTCGGCATATTACAGGAAGCTCGGAGCAGACGTATCTGCTCACGAAATCAGAATCAATGACGGAGCAAAAAGTGACTGCGGCAATATCACCGATATATTCAGCTCCGACAATACGGTTCTCGTGACTGACCCAGTATATCCTGTTTATGTCGATTCAAATATAATGAGCGGCAGAAAAATCATATGTGCCGACTCCGACGAAAGCAACGGATTTGCAGCAATGCCCGATAAGAGTATTCACGCGGATATAATTTACCTCTGCTCGCCCAATAACCCCACAGGCTCGGCTTACACAAAAGCCCAGCTTGAAGAATGGGTCTCCTACGCGATTGAAAACAATGCCGTTATCATTTACGATTCGGCATATGAGGCATTTATTTCCGATCCCGAAATTCCCCGGAGCATCTATTGTGTCGATGGCGCAAAAAAATGTGCTATTGAGATGTGCTCGCTCTCTAAGACGGCAGGTTTCACCGGAATGAGATGCGGCTATACCGTTGTTCCCGATGAACTTGTTATGACAGCTTCCGACGGCAGTGAGGTTTCAATCTCAAAGCTATGGAACAGACGTCAGGGAAGCAAGTTCAACGGAGTATCCTATCCCGTACAGCGTGCGGCAGAGGCTGTTTTCACCGACGAAGGACAGCGGCAGATTCAGGAAAGCATCAGTTATTACAAGGAAAATGCGAAGCTCATTGCCGAAACCCTTGAACGATGCAATGTCCCGTTCACAGGCGGAAAAAACTCACCATATATATGGTTCAAATGTCCGGGAGGCATGGGAAGCTGGGAATTCTTCGACAAGCTTCTGAATGAAGCTGCTGTCGTGGGTACTCCCGGAGCAGGTTTCGGCAAAAACGGCGAGGGCTGGTTCAGACTAACCGCATTCAACGACAGAGAAAACACTATCGAGGCAATGAAACGTCTCGAAAAAGTAATTAAATAAACGGAGGACTGATTATTATGGCAAAGGTTACAGAAATATTCGGAAGTATGGTTTTCGACGACAGAATTATGAAAGCTACTCTTTCTGACAAAGTTTACAAATCACTTAAAAGAACTATTGACGAGGGAACTCCTCTCGACATCTCAATTGCAAACGCAGTTGCAGCGGCTATGAAAGACTGGGCTGTAAGCAAGGGAGCCACTCATTACACACACTGGTTCCAGCCGCTTACAGGTATCACCGCTGAAAAGCACGACAGTTTCATCAACCCCTCTCCCGATGGCAGAGTTATCATGGAATTCTCGGGCAAGGAGCTTGTAAAAGGCGAGCCTGATGCTTCATCGTTCCCCTCAGGCGGACTCCGCGCTACATTCGAGGCAAGAGGCTATACGGCCTGGGATCCGACCTCGAATGCTTTCATCAAGGGCAATACACTCTATATCCCGACCGCTTTCTGTTCTTACAAAGGTGAGGCTCTCGACAAGAAAACTCCCCTTCTCCGTTCAATGGAAGCTCTCAATCGCCAGGCTATGAGAATTCTGAAGCTTTTCGGAAACGATAATGTTAAATGCGTAAAGACCTCCGTTGGTCCCGAGCAGGAATACTTCCTCGTTGACAAGGAGCTTTACAACCAGCGTCAGGATCTTATCATGACAGGCAGAACACTTTTCGGAGCTATGCCGCCTAAAGGTCAGGAAATGAACGACCACTATTTCGGCGCTATCAAACCCAAGGTTGCTGAGTATATGGCTGACCTCAATGAGGAACTCTGGAAACTCGGAATCCTCGCAAAGACCGAACACAACGAGGTTGCACCTGCTCAGCACGAGCTTGCACCTATTTACACCACTACCAACATTGCTGCTGACCATAACCAGCTCACTATGGACATCATGCAGAAAACCGCTCTGAAGCATGGTCTTGTATGTCTGCTCCACGAGAAGCCCTTTGCAGGCGTTAACGGTTCAGGCAAACACAACAACTGGTCCATTTCCACCGACACGGGCATCAACCTCCTCACACCGGGTGAAACTCCCCATGAGAATGCTCAGTTCCTGCTGTTCCTGTGCGCTGTAATCAAGGCTGTTGACGATTATCAGGATTTGCTCCGTCTCTCCGTTGCAACCGCCGGAAACGACCATCGTCTCGGAGCAAACGAAGCTCCGCCTGCTGTAATCTCTGTATTCCTCGGCGATGAGCTGACTGCCGTTCTCGACGCTATCGAGACCGAAACACCCTACAACTCCGCTGAAAAGAGATTCATGAAGCTCGGAGTTGACGTTCTTCCTCAGTTCAAATGTGATACGACTGACAGAAACCGTACAAGTCCGTTCGCATTCACCGGCAATAAATTTGAGTTCCGTATGCTCGGCTCGTCAAACAGTATTTCCTGTGCAAATATGCACCTCAATGCTGCCGTTGCAGAGAGTCTGCGCCAGTACGCCGACATTCTCGAAAAGGCTGATGACTTCAACGAAGCACTCCACAGCCTTATCCGCGAGACTATCAAAAAGCATAAGAGAATCATTTTCAACGGAAACGGCTACGACGAAAGCTGGATTCAGGAAGCTGAAAAGCGCGGTCTGCTCAATCTGAAAACAACTCCCGACTGTATGCCATACATCGTTGCTGAAAAGAATGTTAAAATGCTTGTTTCCCATGGTGTATTCACTGAGCCTGAGCTTCATTCAAGATGCGAGATTATGCTCGATAACTATGTAAAATCCGTAAATATCGAAGCCTGCACTATGATTTCAATGGCAAGAAAACAGATTATTCCGGCTGTCGGAAAATTCGCTGCCGATACTGCAAAGCAGATATCCGAAAAATGTGCAGTCTGCGGCAACATCAAGTGCAGCTGCGAGAAAAAGCTTGTTGAAAAGCTCTCATCGCTTATCGATGCTATGGACGAAAAGACTGAGGTTCTTGAAAAGGCTGTCGCAAGTCTTCACGAAATCAGCGACGTTATCGCACAGTCAGAATATGTGCGCGACCATATCCTCGAAGCTATGGACGACCTCCGCAAATCAGCCGATGAAGCCGAGGTTATTACCGGTTCTTCTTACTGGCCGTTCCCTGCTTATGATCAGCTTCTTTTCGGTATCAGATAATTTCTTCCCCCTCCAATATAAATTGAACCGCCGCCCGAATGATTTTTCGGGCGGCGGTTTTTATGAACAGAACATTTGTTGTTTGGAATCCTGAAGATTTCTCCATTTATCAAAAACAGTGAACCTGATTTAAAGCATCACGGAAAACAATTATTTTCACCAGATATTAAGGATGTGCTGCATAATAAGGCTTACGGCTGTAATGCTTACCCAACAGCAGAAACCGAGTACAAGCGGCTTCCCTCCGGTTTTCACGAGCTTGACGAAATCGGTGTTAAGTCCGATTGCTGCCATAGCCATCACTATGAAGAACTTGCTCAGAGTCTTGACGGGATTGAATATCGCTGCGTCTGCGCCTGCCGATACGGCTATAGTTGTAATCAGTGAAGCGGCAATAAAATACAGAATAAAGAACGGAAAAATCTTTCCAAGACTGCTCTTGCCTGCCGAACCGCTTTGCTTTTTCGCCTTGTGAGTACGGAACAATGCGATTGCAAGAGTTATTGGGATTATCGCAAGAGTCCGCGTCAGCTTAACGGTTACTGCTGTATCAAGCGTTTCCGAGCCGAGCTTCCACATACTATCCCAGGTTGAGGCGGCAGATGTAACCGAAGATGTATCATTTATCGCCGTGCCTGCAAAAATTCCGAACGCCTCACCCGTATCAGTCGAGAAGCCGAGCAGATTTCCCAGAACCGGAAAAACCAAAGCCGCAATTATATTGAAAAAGAATATTACCGAAATTGACTGAGCAACATCATCGTCATCGGCGTCAATAACGGGAGCGGTAGCGGCAATTGCTGAACCTCCGCAGATTGAAGAACCGACTCCAACGAGAGTTGCTGTCTTGACCGGTATTTTCATTACCTTATGAAGCAAAAAAGCCGTAATAAGAGAAATTCCGATTGTTGATACGATAATCGGAAGCGACTGTTTACCCGTTTTAAGCACTACGCTCAAGTTAAGTCCGAATCCAAGCAGAATAACCGCCCATTGAAGTATTTTTTTTGATGTAAACCTGATTCCTGCCTCGAACGTGGTTTTCTTTTTAAGCAGACTTGTGACGATTATTCCAATGATAATTGCGGGAACCGCTCCGCCGATTACAGGAAAAAATATACCGATAATCCACGACGGAACTGCTATTGCAAGACACAGAAAAAGTCCCGGCAACATAGCCTTAATACCGTCAGCTGATTTTGAAATTGAACTACTCATTTTTAATCCTTAACTCCTTATTTTTATGCTGCATCACACAATTATCAACAGCTGCCTTTGCAGCACATCCGTATAATAACACTTTAAAGGTGTCTTTATTTTTACCGCATCCGATATTATATCACACCTTTTGAAAAAAAGTCAATACTAATCGATAATTTCAAAATACCGACTTCCGATAATCGGAATCGTCTTTACAGACATATTTTCGATAAGGACAAAAGTTCCCTTTTCAACAGCGAGAATCAAGCTGTCAATATCGGATTCAGTACCCTCTGCCTCCATTTCCACAGAACCGTCTGAGCAATTTTTTACCCAGCCCGTAACTCCGAACTGACGAGCGGCATGGTAGGCTCTGTAACGGAATCCCACACCCTGCACGCGACCGTAAAATTCAAAATGCTTTCTGATTTTATCCATAAGAGAGCTCCTTTCGTTCAGTCTCGCATAATGAGAAAAATCAGCAGTGCCGCCTGCCATGCAAGTCCAAGAATATTGACAATCCAGAAATAGATATGCTTTGTTTTGTGACGGAACAGCTTCATTCCTGCAAGTGCGCCGACTGAACCTCCGAAAAATCCAAATGAAAGCAGCGCTGATTCAGGTATGCGCCATTTGTGATGCTTCGCCTTCAACTTGTCAACACCGTAAATTATCAGTGATATTATACTCATTATACCTAAAAATATAAGATAATATTTCATATTCAGCTCCATTTCTTTTTTATGCTGCTATTATAACACATCTATCCATATTTTGCAAGGCAATAACACATCGGAATTTCAAATTAATCATGTACATCGGCAGCAAATATGACATCAGCATTCCACGAAAACAGGCTCACCGGATCGATGAGCCTGTTAATTTGCTATTTTTTGATTTCGCCGTCGATTGTAATAGTTACGACCTGATTCGGAATATGCTTTCCGCTGTTTTTAAGAGCCTGTTCAGCTGCGTATTGAAGTCCGCCGCAGCACGGAACTTCCATGCGGATAACAGTAACGCTTTCAATATCGTTATTGCGGAGAATTTCGGTTAGCTTTCCGCTGTAATCAACATCATCAAGCTTCGGACAGCCGATGAGAGTGATTTTCCCTTTCATGAACTCCTCATGCATACGCGCATAGGCATATGCTGTGCAGTCTGCGGCAATAAGCAGCTTTGCTCCTCTGAAATAAGGTGCATTTATCGGCACAAGCTTAATCTGACAAGGCCACTGACCAAGCTGCGACACACTTATCCCCGACGAGGTCGGATATTCAGCCGTATTTCTGTCGAACTGCTTCAGCTTATGACCGGGACAGCCTTCATGAGCCGCTGCTGAAGAATTTTTCTTCTTGTTTTCGAGAACGGCTTTCTCATCATATTCAGCAGCTTCACGCATAATAAAAGTAATCGCTCCTGTCGGACAGGCAGGCAGACAGTCACCGAGTCCGTCACAGTAATCGTCACGCAGCAGCTTTGCCTTTCCGTCAACCATACCGATTGCGCTCTCGTGACAGGCTTCTGCACACGCTCCGCAGCCATTGCATTTTTCTTCATCTATGTTTATGATTTTTCTTATCACTTTTTACCTCTTTCCCGGAAACTCTGTCCCGTAAACTTTTTTCAGGCAAACTGCACGATTAAGAAATCACTGAACAAATCACGCCTAACGGCTTCTGTACACATATTGCTTGCAATTTCTATGCATCTGCCGAAAAACCGACTGAACAATCTGTGCACCGGTTTTAATCAGCGCTTTCCTTAACGGCTGCCTTCTTTACCGCATATCTGCCTGCAGAGTTCCAGTCATCTCACACAATAATCTGACTGAAGCTCTTTATGACAACAACATACGGCATTGACTTTATAATAATCCTATTCGGGGAAAAAGTATGTTGCATTTGCAACAAAACATTGATTTTATACTTTTAAAATATTGGAAAAGTACTTGAATTCATAGTAAGTCTATGTTATAATAGTAAATACAAACACGAAAGGAGCTGTTTTAATGAAAATATCAACTAAAGGAAGATATGCACTCCGTATGCTGACCGACCTTGCGGTTAATCAGGGAGAGGATTACATTTCTTTGAAAGATATTGCCGAACGCGAAGGAATTTCCAAAAAATACCTTGAACAAATTGTTCCGCTTCTAAGCCGGAACGGTATTCTGCGTACCAACAGGGGCAACAAGGGCGGATACAGACTGGCAAAGGAAGCTGACAAATGCACAGTCGGCGATGTTCTGAGAGCGACCGAGGGCAATCTCGCACCTGTCGCCTGCCTTGAATATGACACCAACGACTGCCCGAATGCCTCACAATGCCGCACACTTTATGTATGGGAAGGACTTAAACGCGTCGTCAGCGAATACCTCGACGGAATTTCGATTCAGGATATTATCGACCACAGCAATGATTCGGGAAATGATTACTGCATATAATGAAAGAGCGACATTTATGCCGCTCTTTTTATATCAAACAATATATCGGACAATCTGTACTCCGGATTTGATCGACACTTTTTTAATTCTGCGATGTTGCCTTAACGCAATCGAAACCGTGTTCAAGGTCGGCGATAATGTCGTCAATATGCTCCGTTCCGATTGAAAGTCTTACGGTATTCGGCTTGATTCCTGCGGTGAGCAGTTCCTCTTCACTCATCTGAGAATGAGTCGTTGAAGCAGGATGAATCACAAGAGATTTCACGTCCGCAACATTGGCAAGCAGTGAAAACAGCTCAAGGCTTTCAGTAAATTTCTGCGCAGCTTCCGCTCCGCCCTTAATCTCAAAAGTAAAGATCGAAGCCGCTCCGTCGGGGAAATATCTGTCGTAAAGCTCCTTTTGTTTGCCATTAGCCAGCGACGGATGATTAACCTTTTCAACCTGCGGGTGATTTTTAAGAAAATCAACAACCTTTAATGCATTCTCAACATGACGCTCAAGCCGGAGTGAAAGTGTTTCCAGTCCCTGCAGAAGAAGGAATGAATTAAAAGGAGAAATCGCTGCGCCCTGATCTCTCATGAGCGTTGTACGAAGCTTGATAATATATGCGAGATTTCCGCATGCCTGAGTAAATATAACTCCGTGATAGGAGGGGTTCGGCGCAGACAGTCCGGGAAATTTATCATTTGCTGCCCAGTCGAATTTGCCGGAATCGATAACGACTCCGCCCATTACAGTACCGTGACCGCCGATAAATTTCGTTGCGGAATGAACAACTATATCCGCACCATGCTCAATGGGACGAAGCAGATAAGGCGTTGCAAAGGTATTGTCAACAATAAGCGGAATACCATGTCTATGAGCGATTTCAGAGATTGCTTCGATATCGATAGGATCTGAATTCGGATTGCCGAGAGTTTCAGCATAGAGAAGCTTTGTATTGGGTCGGATAGCTTTTTCAAAGTTCTGCGGTTCCGAGGGATCAACGAAATCGGTGGTCAGTCCCTGTTCGCGCAGAGTGTTTGCAAAGAGATTGTATGTTCCGCCATACAGATTGGTGGATGATACGATATGGTCGCCTGCGGTGCATATATTCTGAACGGCATAGGAAATTGCCGCCGAACCTGAGGCTGTTGCCAATGCTCCGGCTCCTCCCTCCAGTGCGGCGATTCTTTTTTCAAACACATCGGATGTCGGATTCATAAGACGAGTGTAGATGTTTCCGCTTTCAGTAAGTCCGAAGCGTCCGGCAGCCTGTGCAGAGTCCTTAAAAACGTATGATGTAGTAGCGTAAATCGGTACAGCACGAGCGTCTGTAGAAGGGTCAGGAGATTCCTGTCCGGCGTGAAGCTGGACGGTTTCAAATCTGTATTTTTTATTCATATTATTTATACTCCTATTCTGTTTTATTTTAATTCTTCAGTATCAAACAACGGTGTTGAGAGATATCTCTCACCTGTATCCGGCAGCAGAGCCACGATAGTCCTGCCCTTGTTTTCGGGACGCTTTGCAAGCTGAATCGCTGCCCAAATCGCTGCTCCCGACGATATTCCCACCAGCACTCCTTCGAGACGTGCAATGGTTCTGCCTGTTTCAAAAGCGTCGTCGTTACCAACGGTTATTATCTCGTCGTAAATTGATGTGTTCAGCGTTTCAGGTACAAATCCTGCACCGATACCCTGAATTTTATGTGCTCCCGCAACTCCCTCCGAAAGAACAGGCGAGCTTTTCGGCTCAACAGCGACGACGCGGACAGAAGGATTTTTCGATTTCAGATATGCTCCGACTCCGCTGAGAGTGCCGCCTGTGCCGACTCCTGCTACAAAAATATCGACCTTACCGTCTGTATCGTTCCAGATCTCAACACCTGTGGTCTTTTCGTGAATTGCAGGATTGGCAGGATTGGTAAACTGAGACGGGATAAAGCTGTCCGGAATTTCCGCAGCAAGCTCCTTAGCCTTTTCAATCGCTCCTTTCATGCCCTTTGTTCCATCGGTAAGAACAAGCTCCGCTCCATAGGCGCACATGAGTTTTCTTCTCTCCACACTCATAGTTTCGGGCATGGTTATGATCAGCCGATAACCGCGCGATGCAGCAGCGGACGCCAGTCCGATTCCGGTATTGCCGCTGGTCGGCTCAATTATCACACTTCCAGGTTTGAGAATTCCCTTTTCTTCGGCATCCTCGATCATTGCCTTTGCGATTCTGTCCTTGACAGATCCGGAGGGATTGAAATATTCCAGCTTTGCCAGAACATCCGCTCCGAGGTTATATGCCTTTGTAATTCCGTTAAGTCTAAGCAGCGGTGTGCCGCCGATAAGATCGGTGATTTTTTCATATGTGTTCATAAAAACGTCTCCTTTTAGTCTGTATATCACAGATTATGATAACTATAGATCACTCGTTCATTATTCCTATGGATTTAGTATGAATATAGTATATCACGTATTGTTTTATTTGTCAAGGACTTTTTGAAATTTTTTCCGAGAAATATTTTTCAGCAGTTGAATCGCACATAGGTATTTGTTATAATGATAGTATAGTCCATTTGGATTGAATTAAGCCTGACAAATTATTATTCTGAATGACAGGAAAACACGAAATATTTATGGTATAATCACATCATAAGAGGCGAAGAAAGGA
This sequence comes from Oscillospiraceae bacterium, assembly GCA_029007035.1. Taxonomy (GTDB): domain Bacteria; phylum Bacillota; class Clostridia; order Oscillospirales; family Ruminococcaceae; genus Ruminococcus. The sequence continues at coordinate 4,192 of JAQXHC010000002.1, read as the reverse complement.
GAATCAGTCAATGGAATGGCTAACTGCAATCAGAAAAGCGATAGAATATATGGAAGATGAAATAATGACCATAACCGGTCCTGAGGAAGTGGCTGAATTTGTTCATATATCAGCTATGTATCTTCAGCGTGGCTTTCATATCATGACAGGCTTTACTATTGCCGAATACATCAGAAACAGAAGATTATATCTTGCTGCTATGGAACTGATAAATACTGAATCCAGAATTATCGATACAGCGCTGAAATATGGGTATGAAACGCCTGAAAGCTTCACGAAAGCATTCTCCCGGTTTCATGGTGCAACCCCATCGCAGGTACGTTCCGGAAAAGTACAGCCCCACTCCTTTCTTGCCTTAAAAATTGATATTACCATTCAGGGAGGAAATCAAATGGATTACAAAATTACAAAAATGTTTCCGTTCAAGGTCATCGGATTTCAGAAAGAATTCTCTTTTGAGAACGCATATGCAGAGATACCGAAATTCTGGGATGAAATCTGCAATAAGTATGCTAAAAATGTATATGCAGGCAATGCACCTGCCAACGCATATGAAAAGGCACTGGTTGAGAATTGTATAGGTGAATACGGTATCTGCATCGACGATATCGGAAACGGCAGGTTCAGATACCTTATAGCCGGAAAATACTGCGGCGGAGAAGTGCCTGACGGAATGGCACTCTATGAATTTCCTATGAGCGAATGGGCAGTATTCGACTGCATAGGTGCACTTCCCGAAGCTCTGCAGAGTCTTAACACCAAAATATTCAGGGAATGGCTGCCCGGTAATCCCGAGTATGAGCTTGCAGGCGATGCCAATGTGGAATGGTACGACTGTGTGAATGGTGAAATGACTGACCAGGATTATCACAGTGCAATCTGGATTCCGATAAAGAGAATCTCAGATTCACAGAAATAATAGCAGTGCCGCATCATTTTTGCCTTAATGCAGTACTGAACAAATTCCACCGCTGTTATTAAATGCAGTCATAAAATTATAAAAGTCACTTTTGATATATCATATCAAAGGTGACTTTGTTTCAACACGCCATAAATGGCATATACACTAAAACAGGATACTCTTTATTGAATTACTCCTCAAAAAAGCTTTGTATTGGTTTGCCGAGAACCTGTGACAATTTCCAAAAACAATTTTTCTTGACATAGTTCGATTATTACGATATACTAAAATTACCGTCATTTTGTCCTGTAACAGGACAAAGAAAAATTTCCTTTTCTGCTTCTCAAAGAAAGCGAGGCAACTAATGTCAAATATTATTGAAATCAAAAACATTACGAAAGAATTCAAAGTTTTAAACCGCCGTGAGGGGCTGAAAGGCAGTCTGAAAGACCTGTTTTCGAGAAATTACAAAATTGTCCGTGCTGTGGATAACATCAGTATGAACATTGAACAGGGCGAGATTGTCGGATATCTCGGTCCGAACGGTGCAGGAAAATCCACCACCATTAAGATGATGACCGGTATACTCGAACCTACTTCGGGAAAAATCCTTGTAAACGGCAGTGTACCTTACAAGGACCGCACAAAGAATGCACAGGAAATCGGCGTTGTATTCGGTCAGCGTTCGCAGCTTTGGTGGGCATTGCCGCTGATTGAATCATTCAAAATTCTCAAGGATATTTACGGTGTCAGTGATGAGAACTACAACGATATGCTCACGCTTTACAAATCCCTTGTAGATATCGAGCCGCTGCTGCATAAGCCTGTCCGTCAGATGTCACTGGGACAGCGTACTCTAAGTGATATTCTTGCCGCATTTCTTCATAATCCTAAAATTGTCTTTCTGGACGAGCCGACAATCGGTCTGGACGTTTCAATGAAAGCGAAAATACGCACTCTCATTCACGCTCTGAACAAGGAAAAGAATACAACTGTCATTCTGACTACCCACGATATGGGGGACGTGGACGCACTCTGTGAACGTATCGTTATCATTGACAAGGGAAAAATGCTTTACGATAACGATATTGAACATCTGAAAAAATTCTTTGGCTCATACAGAACGCTTAAAATCCGCATAGACGGTGATCTGAAACAGCAGGCGGAGAAAATTCAGCATGAACTTTCCGGTTTCAGCGTTTCCGCAGATGATGAGTGGATATCAATTCTGGTGGACGAGGAAAAGGCAAAGGTTATGGAAGTACTCTCACAACTGCAAAAATCCTATGAGATACGGGATATGCAGCTTGAAGAAATCTCCACAGAGGAAGTCATAAAGAAAATATACGAGGAGGGTGTGCAATGAAGCTAAAAAAATTTCTCACCCTTACCCGTGCGGGAATCATTGAATCACTGCAATTCAGGCTTGGAACAGCAGTTATCATCGCCGGAAATCTGCTGTATCTTATAGTAGTTTATTTTCTGTGGAAAGCCATTTACGCCTCCGCCGGAACTGATATAGTCAACGGCATGACATTCTCCGATACGCTGATTTATCTGGTGCTTGCAACGGCACTGTTCAACTTTATGGAAATGTACGTCGTATGGGAAATAGGACGACGTATTCAATCGGGAGAAATCACCCTTGACCTGCTCAAACCAATGGAATACAGGCGGTATGTGTTCTGGTCGTATTCCGGCTCTTTTGTCACGCAGTTTTTCTTCACATTTCTTCCCACATTTATTGTTGTGGCAGTTGTAACACACGGAGCAATACACCTCGGAACCAATCTGCTGTTTTTCGTGATTTCCGTTATTATGGCTGTTTCAATAAATTACAGCATAGACTTCCTTGTCGGAACGATTTGTCTGTACACAGAATCAATATGGGGTATCAACATTATGAAGCAGGTCATAGTCACACTGCTGTCGGGAGCAACAATTCCAATTGCATTCTTCCCCGAACCGCTGAAAACCATTGTGTACTATCTGCCGTTCCAGTCGATTTACAATGCACCGCTTTCTGTCTTGCTGGACGGAAATCCAGAGCCGCAGACAATTCTGACAACACTCGGCACACAGCTGATATGGTGCATTGTGATGATGGTTCTGAGCAAGCTGTTCTGGAAAGTATCGCTGCGGCAGATTACCGTGAATGGAGGTTAAACCATGAAAAGAAAAAGTTTGGGTTTCTATTTGCGGATATACTGCAAAATCCTTGCACAGGATCTAAAAAGCAAAATGAGCTACCGTGCAGATTTCATCATCTCAACGATAGGTATGATTTTTACCAATATTGCAGGATTTGTGAGTTTCTGGATTCTGTTCCGGAATTTTCCGTCAATCAATGGATGGAGCTATTATGAGATGCAATTTTTATACGGCTTCTCACTGGTCTCACTGACACCGGTACAATGCTTTTTTGACAATAACTGGAGCCTGCGGATGTATGTCTATTCAGGTGATTTTGTAAAATACTGTTTCCGCCCGATAAATTTATTTTTCTACTTTCAGTCTGAAGTGTTTGACATCAAGGGACTTGGACAGCTTGCATTTGGAATCGGTACACTTGCCTATTCGTGGAGCAGGCTCGGACTTGACTTTACTCCGCTTATGGTGCTGAAGATGATAGTCTTTTTGATTACGGCGTCACTTATTATGATTGCCTTGCAGAATGCAGCTGCAGCTACCTGCTTCTGGATTCAGAATTCATTCTATGTACTGGATCTTGTAACGCGATTCAAAGATTATGCAAAATATCCGATCACGATTTTCAGCCCCGTATTCCGCTTTATCTTTACATTTGTAATGCCCATTGCATTTATTGCATACTATCCCAGTATTGTAATACTTCGTCCCGATGAAGTACCGCTGCTGTCGTGGCTGTCACCGCTGATTGGTGTACTGTTCTTCTGGATCAGTTATAAGTTCTGGATGAAAGGCGCAATGCAGTACAGCGGAACGGGTTCGTAAAATATAAATGCACTTTATTACTGTTGATGAGTAAACGTCAGATTCTCTGACTGCGGCAGAAATAAGCCTGCACATCCCCAAGTCAATCGTGACGAATAATCGCTCGCAGCTGCCTGTTATCAACCTTAATTAAAAGGAAATCCCGGATTTCTCGTTTTGCTGAGAAACCCGGGATTTTTTCGCTTTAATTAAAAATCGCAACTTTGCCATTTCAGTTAAGATATTCTTATTATAGGCGCAATCGCCGTTGGGGTTTCCCCCGCTTATTCCCACTCGCTCCTTGAACTGTAATCTTAACCAGTTCGAGTTAAGTTTTAT
>JAQXHC010000001.1 GCA_029007035.1 Oscillospiraceae bacterium | reverse complement strand
CTTGTAAATTTCTGGCTGTTTACAAATTCCTTTAATAACTCTTTTGACGCTTTTTCCATAATAAAAATACTTCCTTTCAGATCTTTTTTGCTTGCTTTTAGCTTTGTCTGATTGGAAGTATTTTATTCTTTTTACACAAATTTTTTCAGGGTCTCCACTCCCGAAATTATGCACGAATTTATTGAAAAGATTGTCGTATATGCACCTGACAAGTCCAGCGGTCACAGAACACAGTAGATTGATATTTGCTTCCGTTTCAATGTTCTGACAGCAACGGTTACTGCTGACAGCGTGGTTTACGACAAAAAGAGAAAGGCTGCGTAGCTCATTGCTACACAACCTTTCGGTTACATATTAAATACTTCTGTATGGGTGGTCGGCTTTGCCGCCCATTTTTATGAATTATGAATTTTTATCGACTTCGTGGAACTTTTTGAGATTACCGATTTTCTCGTTTCTCTCGTCGAGAACTCGTTCAACGTCCTTCCAGTCGAGTCCCTGATTGGCGCAGAGCACCATAACATGATAGAGCAGATCGTTAATTTCGTTCATAAGCTCATCATTATCGCCGTTTTTTGCCGCAATTATTGTTTCCGCAGCTTCCTCGCCGACTTTTTTGCAGATTTTATCCACACCTTTTTCAAAAAGATAGCAGGTGTATGAATTTTCCTGAGCAGTACCGTTTTCGTACTGCTTTTTTCTTTCTTTGATTACCTCGAAAATCTCATCATATACTGTCATTTTTAGTCCTCCATATTGTATATTTCGTTGAAGAAGCAGCTGTATGAGCCTGTATGACAGGCAACTCCCGTCTGCTCCACGTTTACAAGCAGCGTATCATTATCACAGTCGCCGTAAATTGATACGACCTTTTGCAGATGTCCTGATGTTGCTCCCTTGTTCCAGTATTCCTGACGCGAACGGCTCCAGAACCATGTATAGCCCGTCTCCAGCGTCTTTTTCAGACTTTCCTTGTTCATGTATGCAAGCATAAGAACCGTTTTCGTATTGACCTCGTAACATATCGCAGGAATGAGTTCCCCCTTGACGAAAAATTTGTCGAGATCATTCAAATCAATTTTTTTCATATCTGCTCCTTATTATTATCATCTTTTTCAAATTTCAGCTTCAATTGCTTTTCTATATAATATACAGGCGAAAAAATCAACGCAACCTGAATACATTCTATAACTGTAGAGATGAGTACGCCATTTGAATTGCCAGATAAAAAACATCCTGCCAATGATAAAGCTAATGAAGGTAAAATTGAAATAAGTCCGCCTTTTAAGAATAATTCTCCGCAAAGCTCATTAGCAAAACACCATGCCTCCTGACTACTCATTGAGCGTTTTGTGCGGTAACCGATTAATTCAGTAATTTCTTTTAAGGTATGATATTTCATAAGATATCCGCATAAAACAACAATCAGAGGTACAATAACCGATATAATCAGTGCAAGTACAAACATAGCTCCTCTGCCCTACCTGACAATAATACCTTTGTCACGGCAGTATTTCTTGACCTGCTGAACAGTCAGCTCACGGAAGTGAAAAAGTGAAGCCGCAAGTGCCGCCGTAGCTCCGGTTTTTTCGAAAACCTCGGCGAAGTCATCGATTTTGCCTGCACCGCCGCTTGCAATCACTGGAATCGTGCAGGCTTTGCATACTGCATCGAGCATCTCAATGTCAAAGCCGTTTTTTGTACCGTCCGCATCAATGGAGTTAAGACATATTTCCCCTGCACCAAGCTGCTCGATACGCTTGACCCAATCAATAAGGTCAAGGTTCATATCAACTCTGCCTCCGTTGATATAGACTGTCCACTTATGGTCGGCGATTTTCTTCGCGTCGATTCCGACACATATGCACTGGCTTCCGAAAATATCCGCACCGTCCTTGATAAGCTTCGGATTCTTCACCGCCTGAGAGTTGACCGAAACCTTGTCCGCACCTGCACGGAGCGTCTCTCGGATATCCTCAACCGACTTGATTCCTCCGCCAACGGTAAGGGGCACAAATACCTTTTTCGCCGTCTCGCGCACAACATCGAGAAAAACTCCCCTGCCCTCGTATGACGCTGTTATGTCATAGAAAACTATCTCATCGGCTCCCTGACGGTTGTATTCCTCCGCACATTCCACGGGATCTCCCACGTCGCGGATTCCCTCAAAATTTACTCCCTTTACCACCTTTCCGTTACGCACATCAAGGCAGGGAATTATTCTTTTTGCAAGCATGGTTGAACCTCCTTTATTTTACTGCTATAAATCAGAATTCACGAGCTGAGCCAGCTCGACCGCAGTCACGATGCCGCTCGTAAACTCGCTTTTCTGTTCGTAAGTTGTAATTTGCTTTCGCTCACCGCACTGCTAATGTAAATCAGAATTTACAACAGTATACCCGAAACCTTGCTGGGGAAAACCTTTATGAGGAAAGGTTCTTCCCCAGACCCCTTTCCAAAGACTTTTATTTATTTTTTCTCAGAGGGGCATATGCCCCTCTGAGAAAAAATGAGCTAAAGTTTTAGGAAGGGAGTTTGAGGGAGAACCCTTTTTCAAAAGGGTTTCCCTCAACAAGTTACGCAGATAGCTGCCGTAAATTCTGATTTATCGTATCAAAATTACTGTACACATGAATATTTAATCGCTTCTCTCAGATCCAGAGTGCCCTTATAAATGGATTTTCCGCATATTGTGCCGTAAAGTCCCATTTCCTTGCAGGCAATTATGTCATCCATTGTGTGGACTCCTCCGCTGGCAATTACCTCTGCACGTCCCGAAACCGCGTCTGAGAGTGCTTTCAGCTGCTCGCGGTTAACGCCGGAAAGCGTTCCGTCCTTGGAAATATCGGTAAAGATAAAGTATCTGACACCAACTGAAATCATCTTTTCGGCAAGGTCAATATAGTCCACATCCGAAGATTCGAGCCAGCCCTCAGTGGCAACCATGCCGTTCATTGCATCAATACCAACGACAATCTTCTCATTTCCGAACCTTTCAACAGCGTCGCTGACAAGTTTCGGATTTTTCAGAGCCGCCGAACCGAGGATAACCCTTGAAATACCCATATCCAGATATTCCCCGATTGTTGAGAGACTGCGGATTCCTCCGCCAAGTTCGACTTTCAGGGAAGTTTTTTCTGCAACATCGGTATAGATTTTCGTATTGACAGGACGTCCCTCTTTGGCTCCGTCGAGATCGACCATATGAATCCATTCAGCACCGGCTTCTTCAAAGCCTTTCGCCGTTTCAAGATAATCGGCGGCTACGCGCTCGACTGTTGAGAAATCACCTTTGAACAGCCGCACACAGTTTCCGTCCTTTATATCAATTGCAGGAAGTATAATCATTATGCAAGTCCTCCGAAGCTTCTGAGTATTTTAAGTCCCGTTTCTCCGCTTTTTTCGGGGTGAAACTGCGCTCCGAAAACGAATTTTCCGTCGGTTACAAGTGCAGGCACGCGTCCGCCGTATTCACTGTATGCAGCGATATTCCGGTCATCGCACTCTGCCTTGTAGGAGTGGACAAAGTATACGTATTCATCGTCGCCGATTCCGCTGAGAAGCGGACAGTCGTTGAGCTTTTCGAGCTTGTTCCAGCCCATATGCGGTATAATCAGGTCGGTGGCTTCCATTTTTTTTACGCTTCCGCCGATAAGTCCCAGTCCGTCACATTCCTCGAACTCGTAGCTTTTTTCAAACAGCATCTGCATTCCAAGGCAGATGCCGAGCAAAGGCTTCTTCTTCGCCTGCTCCTTGATTATATCGACAAGTCCTGCACTTCCGAGCATTTTCATTGCCGCAGGAAACGCTCCGACTCCGGGAAGAATCAGCGAATCCGCTGCTTCAATCGACTCTTTATCAGATACAAGTCTGCTTTCAATTCCAAGATAGTCAAGGGCATTTTTTACGCTGAAAATATTTCCTGCGCCGTAATCAATAATCGCAGTCATCAGAGAACTCCTTTCGTTGAGAGAACTGAGCCGTCAGAATTATATGAAACAGCCGTTTTGAGTGCATGAGCGACAGCTTTGTAAATTGCCTCACATTTATGGTGATCGTTCGTACCGTAAAGCAGATTTACGTGCAGAGTTATCCCTGCATTAAACGCAAAGGCACGGAAAAATTCCTCCGTCAGGCACACATCATATTCGCCGCAGCTCTGATTAGTGAATTCCGCACTGAACACGAGAAACGGTCTGTTGCTGAGGTCAAGGCTCGCCATTGCGAGAGACTCGTCCATTGGGATATAGGACGTACCGTAGCGGACAATTCCTGATTTGTCGCCAAGAGCCTGCCCGAGAGCCTGTCCGAGAGCAATACCGGTATCTTCCACGGTGTGATGCCCGTCAACATAGAGGTCGCCCATGACCTTGACACTCATGCTAATTCCGCTGTGAACCGAAAGCGCGGTCAGCATATGGTCGAAAAATCCGATCCCTGTACTTATATCTGCATTTCCGGCGCCGTCAAGCTCAACCTTAATCTGAATATCGGTCTCCTTTGTCCGGCGGCAGACCTCGCCTGTTCTGACTGGTTTATTCATTTACAATCTCCTCCAAAGCTCCGAAAAGAGCGTCCATTTCGCCGTCAGTACCGACGGTTATTCGCAGATAATTTTCTATTATAGGCTTATTCCAGTAGCGGACGAAGATCTTCCGCTTTTTAAGCTCATTAAAAATCTCAGCCGCAGATTTCGTCTTATGGCTTGCAAAAATGAAGTTGCTTTTCGAGTCAGTAAAAGTAAATCCAAGCTCGGCGAGACGTTTTTTCGAACGCTCTCTTGTGGCAATAATCTTTGAAACGGTTTCGCTAAAATAGTCCTTATCGCGGACAGCTTCGGCTCCGCAGAGCTGAGTTACGGTATTCATCGTGTAGGAATTTACCGAGAATTTCACATCATTCATATACCTGATAAGCCGCTCGTTTCCGATTGCAAAGCCAATTCTCATGCCTGCCATTGACCGCGACTTTGAAAATGTCTGAATCACGAGCAGATTGTCATACTTTTCGACCAGCGGCAGACAGCTCTCACCGCCGAAATCGATATAAGCCTCGTCAATCATAACAACTGAATCGGGATTTGCCCTGACGATCTCCTCAATCATTGCAACACTTTCAAGAACCCCCGTTGGAGCATTTGGGTTCGGGAAAATAATTCCGCCGTTTTCGGTTTTATAGTCATCAGGATTGATCGTGAAGTCCTCGCGGAGCGGTACGGTCTTATATGGAATCCGATATACCTCCGCCCATACATCGTAAAACGAGTAGGTAACATTCGGAAAGAGTATCGGCTTATCCGAGCCGAAAAAGGTCATGAACGCCATAGCTATCACATCGTCCGAGCCGACTCCCACAAACACCTGAGACGGTTTAACGCCGTAGTTTTCTGCAAGAGCATCCACAAGAACGGACGCATCGGGATCAGGATAAAGTCTCATTCTGCCGCAGTCGAAGCTGTCAATAACTGCCTTTACCCTCGGCGACGGAGGATACGGATTTTCGTTTGTGTTAAGCTTGATTATGTCCTTTTCCTTTGGCTGTTCGCCGGGAACATAGGGAACGACCTTGCGGACGAAGCTTTCCCATTTGGTTTCGGTATTCATGTGACCACTCCTATAATATAACTGTGTTTTACAAGCATTTTCCATTCAGATTTAGCGGAAAAATCTGCTCGGCACAACTGAATTCACAAAGAAATGCTTTGTTCTGTTTAATCCTCGAAACGAACCTTGATTGCATTCGCGTGTGCAGTAAGTCCCTCTTTCTCGGCAATCAGCACAATATCGTCCTTTGCTTCCCTGAGAGCCTCCTCTGTATAATAAATATAGCTTGAACGCTTTGTAAAGCTTGCAACTCCAAGAGGCGAAAAGAAACGAGCCGTTCCGCTTGTCGGCAATACGTGATTCGGTCCTGCAAAATAATCTCCGAGCGGTTCCGAAGCATAGTGTCCGAGGAATACAGAGCCTGCATTGTCAAGGCTTCCGAGAAGCTCCATCGGATTTTCCATAAGCACTTCAAGATGTTCGGGAGCAATTTCGTTTGCAAGCTCCACAGCACACTCCCGGCAATCGGTAATTATAATCGCACCATAGTCGTTAAGCGATTTTTCAATGATTTCCTTTCTTGAAAGATACTGCTTCTGACGCTCAATCTCAGCAATTGTCTCGTCCGCAAGCTTCTCACTTGTGGTTACCATAATAGCCGACGCAAGAACATCGTGCTCAGCCTGCGACATAAGATCGGCGGCGGCAAATTTCGGATTGGCTGTCTCGTCGGCGAGCACAAGAATCTCGCTCGGACCTGCAATCATATCGATATCCACAACACCGTAAAGAAGCTTTTTCGCTGTGGCAACGTAGATATTGCCGGGGCCAACGATCTTGTCACACTTCGGAATCTCCTCCGTACCATAAGCAAGAGCCGCAATAGCCTGTGCGCCGCCCGAGAGGAATACTCTGTCTACTCCGCATATAGCTGCTGCAACGAGAATATCCTTATTTGGTGTTCCGTCTTTGAGCGGAGGAGTAACCATTACTATTTCCTTTACACCTGCAATTTTTGCAGGAATAGCATTCATCAGCACGCTTGACGGATAAGCCGCCGTACCGCCGGGAACATAGAGACCAACTCTTTCAAGACCTCTGATTCGCTGACCGAGAATAACTCCGTTTTCCTTTGGGTTGATAAAGCCCTGTTCACGCTGTCTGTTGTGGAAATCAGCAATATTCTCCATTGCATCGAGAAGTGCGTTGACGAAATTCTCGTCGGCTTCGTTGAGAGCGTCGTTTATAACGTCGCGAGGAACCTCGTAATACTGCGGAAGACTTCCGTCAAATTTCAGGGTATATTTCTTTACAGCCTCGTCGCCGTTCTCTCTTACGTCATCGATAATCGCAGTAACTGTCTCAGCTACCTTTTTATTTGTCTCGCCGCTTCTCTTTTTCAGTTCGCTGAGAAATGCGATTTCGTCTGTACCGTTTGCAAATATTTTTTTCATTACAGATTCTCCTCTATAAGTGTTATCAGCTTGTCAATTTCAGCATGTCTGAGCTTCAGGCTTACCGTATTCGCGATGAGTCTCGCGGAAATAGGAGCAACGTCCTCAATTACCTCAAGTCCATTCTCTTTCAGAGTTGTTCCCGTCTCTACAATATCGACGATTCCGTCTGCCAGTCCGAGCAGGGGCGCAAGCTCAACCGAGCCTTCGATTTTGATGATCTCGGTGTCCATGCCTTTTTTCTCGAAAAATTTACGGGTAACATTGGGATATTTCGTTGCAATGGTCTTGATTCCGAAACCATTGTAAAAATCCGTTCCCTTTTTGGCTGCAAGAGCAAATCTGCATCGTCCGAAGCCAAGATCAACCAGTTCAAAGAACTTTCCGCTCATCTCCATAATCGTGTCCTTGCCGACAACGCCCATATCGCAGACACCGTGCTCGACATAGGTGATGACGTCATTAGCCTTTGCAAGAACGACTTCCAGATTTCCGTCAGGCACCGGAAGGATAAGCTTTCTGCCCTTTTCACGGACAGCGGTGCAGTCAAAACCGAGCTTTTCAAGCAGTCCGACAGTATCCTTTTCGAGTCTGCCCTTCGTGAGTGCTATTCTGATAGGCTTGCTCATTATTCTTCCTCCCCGTCAATTACAATAACCTTTGCAATTTTCTTTTCCTTTGCATATTCGCGTACCGAATCCAGATCCTCGGAAAGCGCGTTTTCCACGGTCAGTCCCTCTGCACGGAGCTTTTCAGCAGCTCTGAACGCTGCGACTCTGTAACCGGGTGCGGCATATACAACAGCGTCGGCAGAGGCACTTTCAGACGCACTGCCATTCTTCTGCATTGCATTTTCAATGCCGTTTACGTTTACAGCAAATCCGACGGCAGGAACATCATAACCGAATTCCGAAATAAGCCTGTCGTATCGTCCGCCTGAAACGACCTCGTCGCCGTGTCCCTGCAAATAGCCCTTGATAATAAGTCCGGTGTAGTAGTCGGTTTTGTTTACGAGTCCGAGGTCAACAGTGATCTCGCCGTTTCCTCCGCATATTTCCGAAGCCTCACGGTAGATTTCACGGAGTTCCTCCAGCGCCTCGCCGATTCCCTCAGCTGCCATAAGCTGCTGAGCCTTATCGAATACCTCCTCGCCGCCAAACAATCCCGGAAGCTTTTTAAGTGCAGCAGTCACAGGCGTATTTCCGATTGAATCAAGCTTGTCGTTGAGAGCCGGAAAATTCTTTGTCTCTATCAGACGGCGAATACTCTCCTTTTCATGAGCAGAAACGTCAAGCTGTCCGACAAGCTTTTTGAAAATACCGATATGACCGAGTTCAAGGGAATATTTAAGTCCGAACGAACCCAGCGAAGCCGCAGCGGCGGAAACGACCTCAAGATCGGCATTACGCAGAGCAGAGCCGACAAGCTCGATACCTGTCTGAGTAATCTCGTCGCTTCTGCCCTTCAGGGATGGCTCAGTACGATAAACGGTCTGATTGTAACACAGACGAAGCGGAAGCTCCGCATCTTTGAGCCTTGTTGCGACGATTCTCGCGATCGGCATGGTCGAATCGGGGCGCATTACAAGCAGACGTCCCTTGTTGTCGGTGAGCTTATACATATTCTCCTGAGGGAAATAGGAGGAATTGAGATTGAACACATCATAGAATTCAAGTCCGGGAGTAATGGTCTCGCTGTAGCCATAGCTGCGGAAAAGACCAAGGAGCTTGTTTTCAATATTCCGTCTGACGGCACATTCGCCGAACAACAGATCCCGTGTACCCTCGGGAGTTATAAGATCATAATTTTTCATAAAAAGCCTCCAAGCAAAATCGCTTTAGTGTGTTAACATGGTAACATGATAACATATTACCACAAAAAAGTCAAGCTAAAAGAATGACATCTGTGAAGAATCGGGCAAATCGCCAAAAGCTCCTGCTGTTTTCAACATATCAATTGTTGTTTTTGACGCACCGCTCATCTGCTGAAATTCTTCAACAGAGATGAATCCGCCCTTTTGCACAGCTTCATATAATCCGCGCGCAGCGTTTTCGCCAACGCCGCTCATTGCCGAAAATGGTATTCTGAGCTTTCCGTCCTCAATAAGATAGTCTGTGGCATGGGATTTGAATAAATCAATCGGCAGGAATTCAAAGCCGCGGGACATCATTTCATTAACAATAAGCAGAATGTCATATAGGTCGCTTTCCTTTTTGGAGCGGTCATTTCCAAGCTCCCGCAATTCCTCAATCCGTGCGCGCACCGCACCAATTCCCTTTACAGCAAGCTCCGCGTCAAAATCCTCGCCTCTAACGGAAAAATATGTCGCGTAATATTCAAGGGGCATTCTCAGTTTGAACCAGCCCAGCTTGATTGCCGCAATAACATAGGCGGCGGCATGAGCCTTAGGAAACATATATTTGATTTTCAGACAGCTGTCAATATACCACTGCGGCACATTGTGGTCGAGCAGCATCTGGATTCTCTCGGGAGTAAAGGTTTTCGGAGCCTTTCCCTTACGGGTGTCTTCCATGATCTGAAACGCCTGTTTTGGCTCAACACCGTGATAAAGCAGATAAGTCATGATGCTGTCACGAGTTCCGATAACATCGGAAATGGTGCAGGTTTTCGATTCAATAAGGTCCTTTGCGTTGCCGAGCCAAACATCCGTACCGTGCGAAAGTCCCGAAATCTGTAAAAAGTCGCTGAATTTCGTTGGCTTTGCATCAAGGAGCATCTGGATTGTGAAGCCTGTACCCATTTCCGGGATTCCGAGACTTCCGGTCTTGCAGTAGATTTCTTCCGGAGTTACTCCAAGAACGTCGCAGTTAGTGCACATTCTTATTACTTCGGGGTCGGAGGTCGGAACGTCCTTGATTTTCAGTCCCGTTAGTTCCTCAAGGTGCTTATAGAGCGTTGGAACTACGTGTCCAAGCTCGTCAAGCTTCAGAATAGTATCATGAAGCGAGTGGAAGTCAAAGTGAGTCGTGATGATCTCAGAATCAGCAGAATCAGCAGGATGCTGAACAGGAGTAAAGTCATAAACCTCATAATCCGACGGAACAACTACCATTCCTCCGGGGTGCTGACCGGTAGTTCTTTTAACTCCGGTGCAGCCTGCGGCAAGACGGTTCATCTCGCAGTTATTCAGAGTTATTCCGTTTTCCTCGCAGTACTTTTTTACGTAGCCGTAAGCGGTTTTGTCCTGAACTCCCGAAATCGTACCTGCCTTGAACACGTTGGACTTACCAAAAAGCTGTTCCGTATAGCGGTGGGCATAGAATTGATATTCTCCCGAAAAATTAAGGTCGATATCAGGAGCCTTATCGCCGTCGAAGCCAAGAAAAGTCTCAAACGGAATATCGTGACCGTCGCGCAGCATATCCGTTCCGCAGTCGGGACAGTTTTTCTGTGGCAGGTCAAAACCCGAGCCATACTGACCGTCGAGCATAAATTCGCTGTGCTTGCATTTCGGACATACATAATGGGGAGCAAGAGGATTAACCTCGGAAATTCCCGCCATATTCGCAACAAAGGACGAGCCTACCGAACCTCGCGAGCCGACAAGATAACCGTTTTCCTCCGAGTTCCACACGAGCTTCTGCGCGATGATGTAAAGTACCGAAAATCCGTGCTTTATGATAGATGAAAGCTCTCTGTCGAGACGCTTTTCAACAAGCTCGGGAAGCGGATTTCCATAGATTTCATAGGCTTTGTCGTGAGTGATTTTAGTCAGCTCCTCCTCCGCACCGTCAATGGTCGGAGTGAACGTACCCTTCGGGATCGGACGTATAACCTCTATCATATCAGCAACCGCGTTTGTATTAGTGATAACGACTTCTCTCGCCTTTTCCTCACCGAGATAGGCAAATTCCTTCATCATCTCATCTGTCGTTCTGAAATAGAGCGGAGCCTGATATTCCGCGTCCTTAAAGCCCATGCTCGTAAGCAGGATTTTACGGTATATCGCGTCTTTCGGGTCTATAAAGTGAACATCGCACGTGGCGCAGACAGGAATATTCAGCTTCTCGCCGAGAGCGACGATCCGCCTGTTGTAATTCCGAAGCTCCTCCTCGTCCTCCGCTACGCCCTCACGGATAAGAAACGCGTTATTGGCAGTGGGCTGGATTTCAAGATAGTCGTAAAAACGTGCAAGCTCCTCGATTTCCTCCTCGGGCTTGTTTGCGAGAATCGCACGGAAAAGCTCACCCGATTCGCAGGCGCTTCCGAAAATAAGTCCCTCGCGGTGAGCCTCAAGAACAGACTTTGGAATCAGCGGTTTCTTGTAAAAATAGTCCAGATGGCTGTACGATACAAGCTTATAGAGATTTTTCAGTCCTGCCTGATTTCGTACAAGAATTATATGGTGATATGATTTCAGCTTCTTTACGTCAATTTTTCCGGATTTGATATTCAGGTCGTCGAGACGGTTAAGAGTATATTCCTTCTGTATGCGGGAAATCAGCTCTATGTATATTTTCGCCAGCATGAACGCGTCATCGGAGGCACGATGATGTTCAAACTTGCCAAGCTTCAATAATTTAGCCATGGTATCGAGCTTATGACGTGCGTGCTGAGGAAAAAGTGCCTGACAGAGCACAAGTGTATCCAGCCAGTTATAGTCAAAGCCGATTCCGTGACGTATGCAGACCTGATTAATAAACGATGTATCAAAAGTCGCATTGTGAGCAGCAAGAACAGGCTTGTCACCGCAGAATTCCATGAATTTCCGAAGTGCCGCGTCCTCAGACGGAGCATCGGCAACCATTTCGTCGGTGATTCCTGTAAGCTCAACGATATTAGGAGGTATAGGCATTCCGGGGTTGACCATGGTATTAAAGCTGTCGACCACCTGCATATTTTTCAGCTTTACCGCGCCGATCTCGGTAAGTCTGTCCTTTTTATAGCTCAGACCTGTTGTCTCGACATCAAATACGATAATCTCGTCATTAATGCTTCTGCCGTCAGGCTTTTTGACGATTTTCGGCATATTTGTGTCGTCAACTACGTAAGCTTCACAGCCGTATATCGCCTTGAAATTCTTCGGCATATTGTACATTGCATCGGGGAAAGCCTGAACGACCCCGTGGTCGGTTATCGCCATAGCCTGATGACCCCATTCAGCAGCACGGTTGATCAGTGTAACAACATCGGTTACAGCGTCCATTGAAGACATAGTGGTATGACAATGAAGCTCCACGCGCTTTTCGGGGTAAGTGTCCTTTTTGGGAATGCGCTTTACCTTAATGATTGAGCTTGGTGTAAGAACAATATCATGAGCATAGCTGTCGTAGTCGATTTTTCCCGAAACAAGGAGAGTATTTCCCTTTTTAAGAGAGCCGGGATTCAGTTTTTCAGCCTCTTCCTTTTTCATGAACAGCTTGAGAATCAGCGAGCCGCTGTAATCGGTTACATCATAGGTGGCAACAATTTTCTCGTTTCTCAGCTCCTTGACCTCAGAAGCAAATATATCGCCTATGATAACAATATTCTTTTCTCCGAGACGCTGGACAGCTTCGGAAATCGGAACCGGCTTCTCGCGGATAGCACGTCCCTTGATTATTTCAGCTGATTCGCCGTCAAATTCCGTATCGAGAGAAGTGATGTCCACCGACTGTGTGGGCACAGCAGCTCTGCGCTCCTCTTCGGCGGCTTCTTCCGGCGATTTATCGGGAATAAGCTGGTCATTGTAATCGGGAAGCTCTGCCGCAAACTGCTCGATCATTTCATCATAGGCACTGCGGCTGATATCTCCGCCGACAAGCTCGACCTTGATTTCTGCACCGAACTGATTGTAAATCAGCTGTGAAAAGGCGCGGCAGAATCCTGAATTTTCAAGATTTGAACGGCCCCCGTGAACAAGTCTGATACTGAGCGTTCCGCCGCTGAGATTCACCTCAGCGTCCTCAAGAAATCCATTGACAGCAGAAATATTACGCCTGAGCAGATTGACAAGCTCACTGTAGCAGTTCATTCCGAAAGTCTCTGAGGGATAACGGCAGTTAAGGCGGACCCGGTTGATTTTCAGCTTGTCCTCCGCCGATTTCTCAAATTTGAACACGTCCTCAGTCGGCACAACGGACGGAAACCGTGCAAATATGGATATACCGTCCATTTTTTCAGTATATGTAAGCTTGAAAACATCTCCTCCCGAAAGACTTTCGGGAATTTCGGCTTCTGTATCTTTAAGGAATTCCGATAGTTTAATATTCATAGGCCTACAGCCGCTCAATCTCGCTGAGGAGCTCTGCGGCGATGTCCTCCTCCTTAATTTTTCTGAGTATTTCACCCTTGCGGAAAATTATTGCACAGCCGTTCCCTCCTGCAATTCCGATATCAGCCTCGCGTGCCTCTCCGGGACCGTTAACCGCACAGCCCATTACAGCCACTGTAATATCCTTGTCGATTCCGCTTACCGCCTCCTCGACCTCTTTAGCGGCTTTAACGAGGTCAATCCTTGTACGTCCGCAGGTAGGACATGATACCAGCTTCACTCCTCCGCGTTTGCCGATTGCCTTCAGAATATCCGCAGCCGCCTTTACCTCTCTTACAGGGTCGTCGGTGAGAGAAACACGAATAGTCTCGCCGATTCCGTCACAGAGCAGCGAGCCGATTCCGACAGCAGATTTTATAAGACCCATTCGCTCCGTTCCGGCTTCGGTAACACCGAGGTGAAGCGGATAGCTGCATTTTTCGGCTGCAAGGCGGTATGAAGCGATCATGCGTCCGACGTCGGAGGACTTAATGGAAATCACAATATCATCAAAGTCAAAACGCTCCAGAAGAGCCGCGTGATTCATCGCGCTCTCCACCAGAGCTTCGGGAGTCGGCGAACCGTATCTGGCAAGCAGTTCCTTTTCAAGCGAGCCTGAATTAACTCCGATCCTGATTGGAATTTTCCTGCTTCTGCACGCGTCTGCAACCTGCTTTACTCTGTCCATATCGCCGATATTTCCGGGATTGATGCGGATTTTATCAACACCTGCCGCCGCCGCCTCAAGTGCAAGACGATAATCAAAATGAATATCTGCGACGAGAGGAATACCAACTGCATTCTTAATCGCGGGAATCAGTCTGACAGCGTCCATATCGGGAATAGCTGCACGGATTATCTCGCAGCCTGCCTTTTCAAGCTCCACAGCCTGGCGAACGCTTCCCTCAATGTCGTCCGAGCGGACGTTGAGCATCGACTGTATATAAATATGTCTGCCGTCGAGCACACAGTCTCCGACGGCAACCGGTTTAACGCTTCTCATGGTAATCCTCCTTTATCCGCCTGTAATAAGACGGATTATGTCGTTATAGGTTGCGTAGATTATTATTCCGAACAGCAGAACCATACCTGCAAGATGAACATATCCCTCGTGCTCGGGTTTAACAGGTTTGCGCCGTATCAGCTCGATTATGCAGAAAAGAAGCCGTCCGCCGTCCAGTCCGGGTATCGGAAGAAGATTTACTACACCGATATTTATGGTGATAAGAGCTGTCAGATAGAGCAGTAACGAGACCTTTTCCTTAGTCGTTTCGCCCTGCTGAACCGTTTCGTCGATAGTCGTCACAACACCGACCGGTCCCGAAAGGTCGCTTGTTTTATATTTTCCTGTAGCAAGGTCGCGAAGTGAAATCCAGACCAGTCGTCCGAGAGAAATGCTGTCCTTAGCCGAATAGCTGAGAACCGAGCCGACCGAACGCGGAACGTATTCGAGTCCGAAATCGATAATACCGCCGCTGACCTCGTTCGCAAAGGTAACGTCCTCAAAGAGAATTTCCTCACCGCCGCGGAGC
Source organism: Oscillospiraceae bacterium (assembly GCA_029007035.1). Lineage (GTDB taxonomy): Bacteria > Bacillota > Clostridia > Oscillospirales > Ruminococcaceae > Ruminococcus. The sequence continues at coordinate 17,887 of JAQXHC010000001.1, read as the reverse complement.
ACCTTAACATCATGCGTCGCCGACTGTCCGAGCATATAGTTCAGATCGGTGGCGGAAAAAATCTTCAGTCCGTCCATTTCTATAATTATATCATCGTGCCGCAGACCTGATGCATAGCTTCCGGCCTTATATTCAACGCTTCCGTCAGAATTCCGGATCCCCGAAAATCCGCTGATTTTCATAGTCGGGACCTCTCCGTCGGTACAGGTCATTGCAGCGACCATCACAAATCCGAGAATAAAGTTCATAACCGCACCTGCAACAAGCACAATCATGCGCTTCCACAGAGCCTGTTTCCTGAAGCTGCGGGAATCATCGTCAGTTTCGTCCTCGCCCTCCATAGCGCAGTAGCCGCCTATGGGCAAAAGCCGCAGAGAATATTTCGTCTCTCCCTTCTGAAAGCTTATAAGCTTCGGTCCCATGCCGATCGCGAACTCCAGAACTCTGATTCCGCAGAGTTTTGCGCAGATGAAGTGACCAAACTCGTGAACTGTTATAATAAGTCCGAAAACAAGAATTGCAATAACATAACCCATAGAAATAAATTATCCTTTCAGAACAAGGTTTCTTACATACTCCCTTGCCATTTTATCGGCGCGCATAACGTCGTCATAGCAGTTGATACCGAATCTATCGAATTTATCGGTAACCGACGATACAATTTCACCGATTTCGATGAAGCTTATTTTATCATTGAGGAACATTCCCACAGCCTCTTCGTTTGCGGAGTTGACAAGGCATGGATATGCTCCGCCGAGCTTAACCGCCTTAATCGCCGCACTCAGACACTTGAATGTCTCATAGTCAGGCCTGCCGAAGGTCAGCGTACCGTAATCCGTGAGAGACAGCCGATTTGTAGGACATTCCAGTCTGTCGGGATAAAGCAGCGCATACTGAATGGGGATTTTCATATCAGGTACTCCAAGCTGTGCAATTACGGAAAAATCGTTGTACTCCACTGCCGAATGAACTACGCTCTGACGGTGAACGACAATTTCAATCTGCTCCGGCTCAAGATCGAAAAGCCATTTCGCCTCGATAAATTCCAGTCCTTTGTTCATGAGCGTTGCGGAATCGATTGTAATTTTATTTCCCATGCTCCAGTTCGGGTGCTTCAGAGCGTCCGCCTTGGTAACCTTTTTTAGCTCGTCATAGGTCCTGCCGTAAAAAGGACCTCCGGACGCGGTAAGGATTATCTTGCTGAGCTGTGAACGCTTATTTCCCTGCAGGCACTGGAATATTGCCGAATGCTCACTGTCAACGGGATAGATGTTTACGCCCTTTTCCCTTGCAAGTCCCATTACAAGCTCACCGCCTGCAACGAGAGTTTCCTTGTTGGCGAGAGCAACGTCCTTTCCCGCACCGATAGCAGTGAGAGTCGGAAGCAGTCCGACCATGCCTACAACAGAGTTTAAAATAATATCCGCCTCGTCCAGGGCTGCAAGTCTGCAAAGTCCCTCCATTCCGCAGAGAACCTCGGTATCGGTGTCGGAGACAAGAGCCTTGAATTCAGCATATTTATCCTCATTGAATACGCAGGCATATTCAGGCTTATACCGGCGTACCTGCTCAGCAAGAAGTTTAATACTGCTGTGCGCGGCAACAGCGATAACATCGAAGCCGTGCTTTTCACAGACCTCGAGAGCCTGTGTTCCGATTGACCCGGTCGAGCCTAAAACCGATATTTTTTTACTCATAACAAAATTCTCCCTTAAATTAAGGATATGATATTTTATCCGATAAAATGCGAAAGGGACTACCCATGAAACAAGTTAGTCTCCTTTCAAATAAGTCATATTAAGCCTAAATCAATCAAATCGCCCAACGAGAGCAGTGCATAGAACGTGGGCAGAACAAAAAGAACACTGTCAAATCTGTCCATAAGACCGCCGTGACCGGGCATGATTTTTCCGTAGTCCTTGAAGCCGATCTGGCGCTTGACCATTGAAGCCGAAAGATCGCCAACAGTCCCGATAACCGCGCAGACAGCTCCGAATAAAAATGTAATAATAAGCGAAACCGGATCAGCATTCTTGTTATATACGGCAACGGCGGCGGCATATACAACTCCGGTTGTGACAATTCCGCCGATGAAACCCTCAATCGTCTTTTTGGGACTGATTTCGGGGCATAGCTTGTGCTTTCCGAAAGCGACTCCCGTGAAGTATGCTCCCGTATCGGCAATCCACGCTCCGCAGAGAGCCAGAATCAGCATGAAAACGCCGCCCATTCTGTCGATACGGACCATTGTACTCATGGCATTAGGTACGAAAACCATGACCGCAAGTACGAAAAAAACCTGCTCATAGCGGATTTCCTTATGCTTTTTCAGCCATGTAACAAATATAACAAATGCCGCTGCAAGAATCAGTATAAAAGGGTACATACGCAGCTTTGAAAAATCTGCATTTACAACCGTTGTCATACAGTCGATACAGCCACCGTCAAAAATATCCCCGCAGTTAGTAGTTTCATATTCATGGTATATAAATGGCATTGCCATACCGCAAATCTCCGAAGAAATCAGTATCGGCAGGTTTTTTTCCAACTTTACAGCTCTCAGAAGCTCAAACAGCATTACTGCTGTCATTGCCGCAACCATGATCGGAAGAAGTATTGTATCGTGGAAAATAAACACCACAATCATTATGGCAACGCCCACAGCTCCCGAAATAATTCGTGTAAGCATCACACACCTCCGAACCGGCGGTGTCTGCCGTCGAAGTCGATCAGAGCCTTGTCAAGCTCGGCAGGAGTGAAATCAGGCCATAAAATGTCCGTGAAATAATACTCCGCATAGGCGCACTGCCAGATCAGGTAATTTGAAAGCCGAAGCTCCCCGCTTGGTCTGATAACAAGGTCTACATCGGGGATTCCCTTTGTATACAGGTTATCGGCGATTGACTGCTCGGTGATATCATCAGGATCAAGAGTTCCCTCCCTGACCTGCTGAGCAAGCATACGCGCGGCATGGGCAATTTCGTCCCGACCGCCGTAGTTTACAGCCATGAGCAGATTCATCTCGGTGTAGTGAGCGGTATCCTCCTCAAGCCTGATCATCTTTTCGCGGAGGTCATCGTCAAAAACACTTTTATCGCCGAGAAAAATCATTCTCGTATTTTCCGAAAGGTGCTTGCGGACATCAACGATATATTCGCGGAAAAGCTCCATTATCGTGTCTACCTCGTCCTTTGGCCTCTGCCAGTTCTCTGTGGAAAAGGCATAGAAAGAGATATTTTTCAGCCCGATATCCTTACAGTAGCGGACAATTTTCTTGAAATTCTTCGCACCCTCTCTGTGACCGAAGCTTCGGGAAAGTCCGCGCTTTTTTGCCCATCTGCCGTTTCCGTCCATGATAAAGCCGACGTGCTGAGGAAGCTTTTCCGGAAGCTTATTGTCCTCCAGCTTGTCTTTTTTTCCGAATATAGCCATTTTCGCTCCAATCAGATGCTCATGATTTCTTTTTCCTTGTCAGCCACAGCCTTATCGACCTCTGCGCAGAATTTGTCTGTTAAATCCTGAACCTTCTTCTCGCAGTCTTTCTGGTCGTCCTCGGTGATTTCGGAATTCTTCTTCATGGTCTTGAATTTTTCAATAGTATCGCGGCGAATCGAACGGATTGTGACCTTGCACTCCTCGCCGTATTTTTTGATGCCCTTGCAGAGCTCCTTACGTCTGTCCTCGGTAAGCTGAGGGAATACAAGGCGGATTGCCTTGCCGTCGTTTGTAGGATTGATTCCAATGTCGGAAGCATTGATAGCCTTTTCAATCGATTTAAGAGTTGAAGCATCCCACGGCTGAATCAGCAGCATTCTTGCTTCGGGAACGGATACAGCTGCCATCTGCTGAATCGGAGTGGGAGAGCCGTAATAGTCTACCATTACCTTGTCGAGTATGGAAGGATTTGCGCGTCCTGCACGGATCGATGCGAATTCATTTCCGAGAGCATTAAGGCTCTTGTTCATTTTTTCCTTTGCGGCGTTGATTGTATCTTTCATAACATTTTGTCCTTTCAATAAGATATTTATTTAATTCTGGTTTATCTGCAAATGAGAATTGCGGTATCGCCTTGATTTTGAACATATTATACCGCATGATGATTGACGTACTGATGTACATTCAGATTCATCTGAATTTCCGGTTATTCCTCGCTGACTACTGTTCCGATATCAGCGCCCATAACAGCGTCATAGATATTATCGGGACGGGAAAGGTCGAATACGAGCATCTTCATCTTGTTATCACGGCAGAGCGTGGCAGCAGTACTGTCCATAACAGCAAGTTCGTCGCTGAGGACCTGGCTGAACGTGAGAGTGGAGAATTTTCTGGCGTCCTCAAACTTGTGCGGATCTTTGTCATAAACGCCGTCAACAAGCGTGGCTTTGAGGAATATATCCGCCTGGATCTCAACTGCTCGGAGTGAAGCGGCAGTATCTGTCGAGAAGAACGGATTTCCCGTACCGCATCCGAAAATAACAATTCTTCCCTTATTAAGATGATTGACAGCCTTGTTGCGGATATACGGCTCTGCGACCTGCTGCATGGTAATTGCAGTCTGAACACGGACAACGCAGCCAAGCGACTCAAGAACGTCCGCAAGGGCAAGAGCATTCATAGCTGTAGCGAGCATACCGATATGGTCGGCACGGGTTCTGTCCATAGCTCCGCTGGAACGGCCTCTCCAGAAATTTCCGCCTCCGACAACGACAGCGACCTGAACACCTGCATCGTCGCATTTTTTGATGCTTTTACAGATTTCGGTAATCACATCATAGTTAAGACCCGTTTTTTTATCACCTGCAAGAGCCTCTCCGCTTACCTTTAAGAGTATTCTTTTATATTTTGGTTCCATAGCACACCTCTCAAAAAATTATCTATGTATATTTTACACTAAAAACCGTTTTCTGTAAAGTCTATTTTTTCAAAAAGACGTACTTTTTCAAAATTTTTTCTTCTTTTTACTTATCCTTTCTCATTCTCCGTCATTAAGCACAAAAATGTTGAAAATTTATTGTAACAATCTTATTTATCTTTTTCTTGACTTTTTTTCGCCGCTGTGGTATAATGTAAAAGCTGAGCGGATAGCTTTCCGCTTTGCAGATATGCGGAGAGGTGTCCGAGTGGTTTAAGGAGCCGGTCTTGAAAACCGGTGATACGGCGACGTACCGTGGGTTCGAATCCCACCCTCTCCGCCAAATATTTTTGCGGATTTACCCAAGTGGTGAAGGGGCTCCCCTGCTAAGGGAGTAGGTCGGGAAACCGGCGCGAGAGTTCAAATCTCTCAATCCGCGCCAAAGCACGCTTTTCAGCGTGCTTTATTTTTACAAAAACATATTCTTCCCCGAATATAAAAACGGTCGGCACTGCAAAAACACTGTGCCGACCGTTTTATATGAGTTGAGGTACAAAAAGTCTGCTCAGAAATCAATCTCATCAACCTGCGTCAGGGTCGCAATGTCGGCGGAGATAAATCTGTTATCCGAAAGTACATAAACATAATCGTCGATATAAAGCGCTCTTACGAACCGACTGTTGTCATCATAATCCAGAAGCTCCTTACTGAATGTTCCTCTTACCGTAAACCTGCCGTCTTCAAAGGACAGGAACACGAAATCCGAAGTCCGTCTGAATAAATCATTGTCGTATTTGATAATCGGAAATGCTATGATATTTTTTTCGGGAGCTATAAGCAGGGCTTTTCTTTCCCATGCAGCCTCAGACCAGATATAATCGGCATCTTCTCCTCTGCTTGTGAAGCAAATACTGTCAATTTCGCCGAGGTCAGCCGGTTCGGAATTGTCGAACATAATCGCCTTGACTCCGTCCTCACGAGCGTTTTCATCCGCATAAATACCGAAACCGAAAAGCTGTCCGTCCGCCCATTGCTGCATATATGTGCTGTAGCCGGGAAGCTTATATTCATCAAGCACCGCCGGAGCGTTCGGATTGCTGAGATCAATTGCGAAAAGAGGGTCGGTCTGCTCGTATGTCACAACGTAAGCCATATTTCCGCTGAAATTGACAGACTTAATCGTCTCTCCCACACCGATTCCGTCAACTTTTCCCACCTCATTCAGATCGAGGTCAAGAACATAAACGATATTGTCAATGCCTGTTCTGCTATAGGAAACCACTTCTTCGTCATAAAAAATCTCATTTGTCTCCTCGTATGTTTCAGATGTTGCAGCAATTCTGAAATATCCGCCGTACTCGCTCATTGAGAACTGGTCTTTGATATATCCCTCTACTGTCCCTGTCGCCGCAGCGGTAATAGTTCCGTTTTCAAGAGCAAGACGTGTGATATGTGTTTCATCCCAGCCGTAGGCAAGATAAAGATTATCCCCCGAGCAGTAAATTGTTGACGGATAGCCCGAAAATGCCTTTATATCAGTGCTTTCAGCCTTGCCGTATTCGCTCAGGTCAAGTCCTCCGACTACGGCATATTCTATATTCGTTTCAGTTTTGAAGCCAACGGGCGGAAGCATAATATTTTCAGCAGGAATAAGGCTGTTATCACCGTTTACGCTGAATTCGGGAATGTATTCGGTGTAGCTTTCCTCTTCGTCGATTTTATTGTATGAAGCGGAATTGTAGTTCGTAACCACATACATAATTCCGTCGCCGGTGATTCTCACGTCGCTGTAGTATCCGTCCTGGGTGTATGACCAGAGAAGCTCCGGCTCTGTTCCGGTTGTATATATGTTTACAAACGTTGCGGTATCACAGTCATACCAGCCTCCGCAAAGACAGTCACAGCAGTCGTTATAGATTCTGAAATCGCGCTCTCCCGTATAATACTGTGAAAAAGTTCCTATGACCACAAGCATATCATTATAGATATACATATCATGAACATCAACCGACGACTCATAGTCCTCATCGGTTTCGAGAGCAAGGGTATCTGCAATGTTCAGCTGTGAAGAGCCTGTGAAGCTTCCGTTGTCCACAGAAGCGGCAGTGAGATACGGAACGGTTTTATAATCCGTACCGGTTGAATTGCTTACCAGATACAGGCATTCTCCGTCGGTTTTGGCAATATCGGCTTCAAGAACGCTGTCCTCCTGATTATAGGTGTCGGAATACTGATGAGTCTTACGATCCGTCTCTCCGTTCACATTGCTGTCTGCCGATGTTTCATTCTCAACAGCATCGCCGGCAATTTCTTCATAAAGCTCGATTTCTGAAAAGCTGAAATTGTTTTCAAACTTATCCATAAAATCGGCTCTCCTCAGAATCCGATAGATGTCGCCGTAATCCGAAGCGCTTCTGAGGACTGATACAGTCTGATTTTCCTCTTTAACATTATGACTTCCGGGTACCGTTGCTTCGGCGGCTGAGTTTTCAGACGATTCTCCGGCATCAAATTTATGGTTATTTCTTTGTCCTGCAAAATATACCGATGTTCCTGCAATTACAGCACAGGCAGCGGCTCCTGCCGTCGTTTTCAGCACGGTATGTCTTATACTGTTTCTCTTTTTTCTGTGTGCTTTCTCTTCAAGCATCTGTTTCATACTTTCCGGACTTACCTCATCCGGAACCTCCGAAGAGGTCAGTATTTTTTTTATAATATCCTTGTTGTTTTCTTTCATAAAATCGCTCCTTTCGCATCGGACTGTGTTTCATTACGGAAAACAAATCAATCCAGCTCCATGCGCAGTTTCTTTTTGATTCTCGACAGCTTTGAACGGACAGTCCCCTCGCTCAAACCGCAGATTCCGGCAATCTCCCTGCCGGAAAAGCCCTGGGTTACCGACAGTGAAAGAATCAGCCTCGACTGTCCGTCCAGATTATCAAGAGCTTCTTTCAGCTCAAACGCTCCGTAATCAAAGTCGCCGCTCAGCGACTCATCAAGCTCCTCCGAACCGTTGTATTTTTCTTTCTGACGTCGTTTGACTTTTGCCGAAAGAATCCGCATTATCCAGCTTCTGAATGCCTTTTCGTCCCTTAGTCTGCCGATCGAGCAGAAAGCATCGAGTACGGTATCGCTGACGGCATCGCAGGCATCGTGAACGTTTCCAAGGCTGTACAGTGCAATATGGTATAAATCCTTGTAAACCTCTGCGTAAAGACGGGCAAAGGCGTCGGTGTCACCGTTCCTTGCAAGTTTTACGTCCTCTGAAAAGCTTTTCATTCTGCACCCCCTTTTGAAAGGTTTCATCTATAAGTGTCGTAAAATCTTTGATTTGCTGCATTATAAGGAAAAATTTGTAAGATTACACAAATAACCGATTTCTGATTTATATATAACGCTGAAGAAATCGCTGTATAACCTAAAAGAAATAACCGTCCCAATGCTTTATAGGACGGTTATATTGTTCAATCATATACTTTTGCCGCTATCTCAGAGAACAGCAGCACTTGTGCCGCCTTTTGCCGCTCTTCCGAGGAATGCCGCACCGATGATTCCTGCATCATTTCCGAGACTTGCAATTACAATCTCTGTATTCTTTTCGGAATTTCTTGTGTAAACCTCTTTCTTCACAAGCTCCTTAACAGGCAGGAGCAGCGGGTCGCCCTCGTTGCAGACTCCTCCGCCGATGCACAGGATATCAGGCTGGAAAATATTGATAGTATTTGTAATTCCTGCCGCGAGGTATTTTATATACTTGTCAACAACAGCTTTTGCATCCTTGTCACCGGCTCTCATGGCGTCAAACGAAGTTCTCGCTGTAACCTTTCCTTTTTCCTCAGCCATTTTAGCCATTATGCTGTCAGGATTTTCAGCAATTGATTCTTTTGTCATACGGATAAGTCCGGTCGCCGAAGAATATGCCTCGAAGCAGCCCTTTCGTCCGCAGGAGCACTGTGCTCCGTCAACCTCTATAACAGTATGTCCGATTTCAGCTCCGGCAAAATTTGAGCCTGAGTAAATCTTTCCGTCAATGATTATTCCGCCGCCCACGCCTGTTCCGAGAGTTATGCAGACAGCGTTTTTCGCTCCCTTAGCCGAGCCTGCCACATATTCGCCATAAGCTGCAGCATTTGCATCGTTCTCAATGAAAACGGGCTTGTCGATATATTCGCGGATATATTCCACCATAGGTGTATTTTTGAATCCGAGATTATTTGAATACTCAATAATTCCCGTCTCACTGTTGGCAATGCCGGGAGTTCCCACACCTACCCACTGAATGTCACTTATGCTGAGTTTTGCATTTTTTACCGCCTGTATAGCCATTTTTGCCATATCAGCGGCTATTTCCTTTTCAGGACGGGGACAATTGGTCTTTGTGCTCGCTTTTGCGACGATGTTATATTCTTCGTCAACGACTCCTGCAACAATATTAGTACCGCCCAGATCAATTCCTACGTAGTATTTCATAAGTTATTCCTCCGTTAAAATATTTATTTCAGTATTTATAATACTGCATTTTCCTTTGATTGCAAAATCTCCGCATGATGCCGGAATAAACCAGCTTGCACCTTTTTCAAGAGGATATGTTTCCCCGTTCCACGTCATTTCTGCGTTTCCGTCGATTACAAGCAAATGCCTGAACGATTCCTCGCCGACACAAAACTTAAAAACCGAGCTGTCGAGATCAGCCTTTGAAACCGTAAAATATTCGCAGTCTCCGAGCAGCCTTACAGTTGTGCCCGCACATTCACCGCCGAGACTGACAGACGGATAAACAGTCTGTCCGGGAGCTTTTTTCAGCTTTGTAACATCAAGCGCCTTTTCAATGTGAAGCTCTCTCGGCTTTCCGTCCGCGCCGATTCTGCCATAGTCATAGACGCGGTAGGTTGTATTGGAATTCTGCTGTATTTCGGCAATCAGGATTCCCTTTCCGATTGCGTGAAGCGTACCCGAGCTGATAAAGAACACATCTCCCTTTTTAACGGGAACGGAATTCACCTTGTCGAGCAGTGTGTTTTCCTCGATAGCATTACGGAAATCCTCCCGGCTGATTTCGTCCCTGAAGCCGTAGATAAGCTCTGCACCCTCCTCGCAGTCAACGATATACCACATTTCGGTTTTTCCGTATTCTCCCTCAGCTTTCAAAGCGTAGTCATTATCGGGATGAACCTGAACGGAAAGGTTATCACGCGCATCAATCAGCTTTATAAGTACCGGAAAATATTCAAATCGTTTACAGTTTGTACCGAGTGCATCAGGATTGGATTCGATGAATTCCACAAGTGTTTTTCCCGAATATCCGCCGTTTTCAATGACACTCACTCCGTCCCTGTGACAAGAAAGCTCCCAGCTTTCGGCAAGGCGGTCAAGGCTGCTCTTCTTGCCGAATTCATCACGCAGCTTCGTACCGCCCCATATATAGTCCTTTATCGGTGGTTTAAGTTTAAGAGGATACATTATTAATTCCTTTCTCAGTCCGCGACTGAATATCAGCCTGTTCTCCGCATCGGCGGAGAAGAAACGAAATCGCTTCTGATAATATTTTCGGGCAATCGTCTTAAAAAAAACACCGCCCAATCGACCAAAATCGGCGGTGCATTTATTACACTTAACACTTTTGGAGACTGCACGCCGTGAAGCTTACAGCGTGCAGTGCCCTTTTATGGTTATATTGTATCACAGTCATACGGGTTTGTCAAGTGCCGTGAATACAATTTCAGCCGGAACATAATACGGTCATTATCCGGTGCTGTCTGAGCGCGCTAATGTATTGACTCATCTGATTCCGAACCGTGCGGCGAATTCATCCATAGTCCCGTTAAAGACATTCAGATCGATATACTTTTCCTCGCCGATGAAGCCATAAAGCTCACCTGTGCAGCTGTACTGCCAGAAATCCCAGTCAATAAACTCCGGCTCAAAGCTCACGCTCCGTATCCAGAGCGGATAATCCCCGAAATCATCTTTGATATAGCGGATATAAGCCTCAAGAGTCGTATATATTATCGGCTTTACACCATAGAATTCCTCAAGGCGGTCGAGAAGCGGCTTCAATATCGCTGAGCATTCCGCCTGAGAGGGTTTGTTTTTCCGTTTGTCTCCGTAATATTCAATGTCAACAACAGGCGGCAGATCGATGCTTTCCCTGCTTACCGCCGAGATATAATTCTTCGCCTGAGACTCGCCCGGACTGTCGAAACTGAAAAAGTGATAGGCTGATACCGGAATGTCCGAACAATCGGCATTTTCAAGATTCTGCCGGGCATAAGCGTCAACATGACCGCTCCCCTCAGTCGCTTTGATAAAGGCAAAGGAAACGCCCTGACTTTCAAGCTGCTGCCAGCTTATTTCGCCCTGATAACGTGATACATCGACTCCCATAACAGGATAAGTCTCCCTATTCACGACCGCCTTTGAAAAATAAAGTGATGCACCGCAGGCTGCGGCGGTCATGAAGCCTCCAAGAACTACACATATTATTCTCTTTATATTAAGCATTTATTCTGTTGTGTCTCCCATAACGATTCCCCTGCCGTTTGTGGCAAAATAAACTCTGCCGAATATCTCGCTGTCTCCGGTAATCGCAGGGGTGAGATTGCCGAAAAGATGATTGTCGTCATTGATTTTCTGCCATGTTTTTCCCTTATCGGTAGAGCGATATATTCCGTCGCCGAGAGGATTTTTATTTCCGTCCACTTCGTCTGTACCCATAACGTATATTGCAGGATAGCCGTTCTCTTTTTCGGGTGCGCCGAAGCCAAGCGCATCTGCACATATATTTTTAAGCACTGTGAACGTTTTTCCGCCGTCCTCCGAGTACATCACGGCTGTTCCTCCCGTTATCCATACGTGACCCTCATGACCGTCCACCGTAGTGATAGTGCAGCTGTCGGTTACAACCGCGCCTGTCGGCTCAAAATAATATCCGCCGTCGGTGGAGACATAAAGCTGTCCTTCTGACGCTGCGTAAAATGTTTTCGGATTTACCTTATCTGCAGCAAAAATCGTGTTATATCCAAGTCCGTCCGCAAAATACCATGATTTTCCGAAATCGGGAGTCACATAGGTCTTTCCGCTGATTGACGAAGAACGCCACATAATAGTACTTCCGTCACAGGAAATCGCGACTTTTCCTCCCTTTGCCCTTTCCGGAAGAACCTTGATTATCTCCCATGTTTCGCCGCCGTCGGTGGTATAGTTGAGTGCTTTTCCCGATTCACTGGTATAAACAGCCACATTGCCGTTGTTCCAGGCAACATCGAGGTCGTCGGGATTGCCGTTTTTCATAAAATGATTATCGTCCGGACACTTCTCAACATCAAGATGTGAAAATCCCGTAAGGTCTCCCATTATTGAATAGAGCTGAGGCGAGCTTCCGTCGGTCGGAGGAGAAATCATGTCGTATACGGCAGTTTCCTCAATTCCCTTTGCGTCGAATTTTATGGTAACGGGATTTCCGCTTCCGAGCTTGGTCATATTCACCGTAGAAAAGACCGTAGCACCTGTACCGTAGGTCACCTCATCGGGATTGAACGGATTTATAGCCGCCGCCGCAGTCCACCAGCCGGTTTTAGCCTCGTCACGTCCCCAGTCGAGCCACTGTGCATCAGAGGTATCCATGACATAATTCTTCTCTTCCTTGGTGTACAGAGCATTCCATGTTTTTCCGCCGTCAGTTGTGCGGTAGATATTGTCTCCGTTATCATGCCAGAATGCAAGGGAGGTCACAACAAAGGTATCGGGATCGGAAGCGTCAAGAGAAATTGCGCCATAACCCCCATAATGACCGTCGTTCACATCGGGAGTGATATCGGTAAAAGTCTGAGCTGCAAGGTTAAGGGCATATACAGCACCGTTTTTCGGATCAACATTAGGACCTGCTGTGTCGGAATATGCAAGATACATATTGCCGTTGGGAGAAATCTCGGCACGCAGAGGAAACATTCCGGCTGCATTTGCTGGAAGAGTCTCCCACGTCGCTCCGCCGTCGGAAGATTTATAGATGCACTCTCCGTTCAGAACTGCCGCTCCCGCATAGACGTCATCGGAATTCGGGTCGAACTCCACCCACATAATACCGACGCTGTTTCCCTGCTGACTGTAGTCTCCGCGGGTCGGGAATGCTTCGAGTCTGCTCCACGTTTCGCCGTAGTCAGAGGATTTCCAGAGTCCGGCATTTCTTGTTCCGCAGTAGATCTCTTTGTTATTATGAGGATTTACAGCAAGCCGCTCGCCTGTTCCGCGTCCCTGCTGATTAGCTCCGCACGGAAATTCAGCATCGTATTTTTTCCATGTTTTGCCATAGTCGTCAGAGGAGAGAATCGCTCCGTTATCAGAGGTATATGTTCCGCACTCAGCATATACGCGGTTTGGCTCGACCGGGTCTGTTGCAATGCTCTCGATGCCTATCAGGTTCCACTCCTCCGAGCCGAGAAAGTCGGTTATGGGAACCCATTTATCTGCGGTCTTGTCAAATCTGTAGGCTCCACCTATGTCCGTCCTCACATAGGCAAGCCCCTCCTCCGTCGGATTATAGACTATACCCGTTATATAGCCTCCTCCTCCGATTGCCACATTACTCCACTCATATGAAACAGAAGCCTTTTTGCTTCCGTCCTTGATTTCACAGCCTGATGCCGCTGTCAGAATCACTGCTGCCGTTATTGCCGTGAGAGGTTTCTTAAAGTTCATCTTTTCTCCTGTCCGTCCCAAAGTCCGCCTGCTGCTATGAGACTATTTTATTCTTTTATTATAATAACCCATAATTTCAGATTAGTCAATATTATTTTTTGTTTTCTCCGGCGAATTTTTAAGGAGAAATATTATCACCGCCGCATTTAAATGGAGCTTTTTGTTCGGCATAATGTCAGGGCAGATGTGCGGCAATAGCATATGCTGTCAATTATTCGTTTTGCCACTGATAAAAAATAAGCGCCGCCTAATATTAGAGCGAACGCTTATTTTACGTTATTTTCATTGGCTAAAGACTGCAATTTTAATACAATGCACCCTTCTGATTTTGGAAGGGTGCATTTTTTGTTGGGGTAAAAGCTATCGTTGATGATTGAAAATGGTGGGGGTGCAAATCAACTATACTGTATTAATGATGCTGCTGCTTATCAATGACGGCGTGGTTGGGAATAAGATGTGATTATCTGACCTACAGTTTGCAATGTGAGGTCCTATGCCAAGCATGTTTCAATACCTCATGGTAAAGTCACACAATACAGGACGTCATATCTTGATGGAGAAGTGCTTTAAGTCCTTTTCGGTAAGGTTACAATGTGAACGTTTTTATTATATCCTGTACTAACTGCTCATAGTTTGACCTCATGTCATATACAGAGGTTTTCAAAAGTTTCAATCTCTCATGGTGATAATGCAATGAGCAAAACATATGAAAGCATCACCTATGCTTGGGTTCAATAAACTTTGACAGACAAAAATCTATATTATTTACTCAATCACCTCAAACATTCCAAATCCCTGAGATGTCTTTGCCCCAAGTCCAACATCATACATAAACTGAAGATGCTCAGGTTCTCCGTATAACTGAAAAATGCCATGATAAGCATTAATCCATGTACCCTTATAGTTTGTAACAACTTTTTTTCTTCATTCAATGGCAGTATGTCAATTGAACTTGGCGGTTTTTTACTACTGTAGGCCTCATACTTACTTTCAAAGGCTTCCCGAACACGCCGAATAAAGCGAACATCGTGTGTAGAATAGTAAATTGTCTTAGCCGCTTCTTCGTCTGCCTCTGCGATGCAGTGAAGATAAATATTAGTTGTCTTTAAGTTACCGTGTCCGAGGCGTTCCTGAACCTGACGGACATTCACACCTCCATATAAAAGCAGAGTTGCAGAGGTATGCCTCTGCTTGCTTGGATAAATCATTAATAGCATATAGTCCTTTTTCTTCGATTTCTCTGTCTGAAATATCAAGTTTTTTATATTCGCAATATTTTTTTATTAAGCATTCTTCGTACTTTGAAATTTTGTAGTTAGTGATGTGATAATCCTCAACTAAAAATAAAATAGAATGGTCTAAACCTAAAATAAGCTGTTCAAGAACAGAAGTGAAATAATTATCTTCTGGAAACTCTGATAAATATTTTATGGTGCAGTGACTGCGGATATTTTGCAGAGGGCAAGCAGAAGTTTATGGAGCTTCTGAGGGGGAAGAATTTACTCAGGTCAACTGTTACAATATCAGGAAAAACTATCAGAAATGTTATTGCCGATTATAAGCTTTCATATTCATAAACTGCGGAATATAGCCGTTTGTGCAAAATGTGCATTTTTTATGTGAGGTTCGCGAGGACTATAGAAGCTGAAAGGCTCCCATGAAAAATGCACAAAATGCACAGGGAACAAAATTACATAGCTTTCAGGAGGTAAAAACAATGTATATCCATTCACAATTTAACAGCTTCATAAACGCCGATAACATCATTGGGGTAAAGATTAAAAGACAGCATAGCCAATCAGGTTATGAATGGCAGTTACTGGCTTTCACAGAGACTACAGAGACAATTATTTCAAAGTATGATTCCGGATTTAATGCCGGACTGGCTCTTAATCAGATTATAAAAGCTATTGAGAACGGGGCAGATATATATGACGTAGATAACAAAATTGAAAGGAATATTATTCCCAACCCTTATCAGAAGTACGAGCAGCTCAAACGAAAGCTCAGTGACCTTGACCTTACCGCCGGACAATATGAGGAGATAATCAAAGCAGTTGCTGAGGTTCTCGAATTATGAAGCCGAGAGGAAGCCGTGAGCTTTCATTCGGGCTGGCTGACAGAATTGAACTCCGAGCGAACTCCGAGAACTCACATCAAAGAATTACCATTCGGAGCAGATGAAGCGGTGAGGAAGCCGTGAGAACTGCTGTCGATAATTACCATTGAAGCGAAAGTGAAGCAAGAGAAAACTTCTCTATGCTTGAGAGCCAACGCCGAGCGAACGCCGAGAATGTGTGAGGAACTGTCGAGGAACTGTCGAAGCCCGAGCAAAGCTCGAAGTAAACCTCTCAGAGGTAGTAAAAATTAGTATTTGTTGAGTAATGTGGGGATTTGTGACATCGTTACGCACGCAGGGGGTAACAGAAAATGTTTTTGCATTTCCAAAATATACCGATTGCCCAGTAAAGCAAACGCATAATTCTAAATATTCATTTTCTATGCATAAAAAATCCCCACTCTGAGCAGGTGGGGAAAGCAATTGAAATTACCATATATCACACTTTTATTATAACATGAAAGGGCGGTCAAGTCAATGACAAATGAAATGCTTGCACAGTTTATCCAGCGGGGCGGAAATGATGAGCTTATCCCCATACTGTGGGAGAAAGTCCGCAAGCTATTATATGCAATGTCTGACAGGTTCTACAGGCTTAATAAGGACACCTGCGACAGCTCAGGTATTGAGGCATGGGACATAAAACAAGCGAGCTATGTGGCATTTCTCGAAGCTGTAAAGGCGTATAAACCGGATAGCGGCAATAAATTCACGGCTTATATAAAATATCCCTTTAAGAATACCCTCCGTGAGCTTCTGGGAATTCGTACTTCAAAGCAAGAGCCGCTGAATAATTGCGGCAGTCTTGACAAGCCCATAGAGCAAAGTGACGGGGATTCCTGCTCTTTGTATGAGATTATAGAGGACAGTGCATCTCTTGATTTCACAGAGAAAGCAGAAAGAAACTGCGAAGCGGAAACAGTCAGGGCAATTGTGGACACGCTCTCAGAGCCTTACAGGGGCATTATTAAGGCGCATTTCTTTGAGGGCATGACCTTAACGGCTATTGGCGAAAAAAACGGATACTCCACAAGCAGAACAGGTCAGCTTTATCGCAAAGCACTCCGGATATTGAGACAGGACAGGCAGCTCCGGCAGCTCTGGACTGAACAGAAACAGCATTACAACTGGTTACAGCTTGCAAGGTTTCAGTATTCGCCGGAGTATTATGCTGTGATTCAGCGTGCCAAAGAGCAACAGCTTTCCTACGGTCAGCGGCAGGCGGACTTGTTTTCTGCTATGGGAGAGTGGCTTCACAGAGAATAAAATCCTAATAGACGAATTTGTCCAAAAGGTTTGGCGGTAATAGCGGAGCTTTTACTCAATTCTGAGTAAAACTCAAAGGAAAATCTCCGCCAGCGTTTTAAAGGCGTTTTAAGAGGGGGTATGTGCTGAGCAGACAAGTTATACTGCTGAGAGTGCAGAGGGGCATTAATGGCTTGTCTGAGAAGCCTCAGGGCATTGTGCGGCTGTTGCTGTGATTAAGAAGATAGACATGGAGTAACAAAACGTGACACCATCTGAAAAGGTACCGAAACGGTACCCGAGATATAAAGCGATGCCTCAATTCAGGGGGATTTTTGGAAATGTCACTGTGTCTATCGTTCAAAAAGGGAGTAGCAAAATGTGACACCCTTTGAATCGGTACCGAAATAATGACATCTGAGAGATACCGTCGCAAATTGCGACGGTAACGTTATCTAAAAATTCAGAAAACGGCGGATTCAGGGGTGCCTATTTTGGACACCCCCCTTTGAACATATACCCCGAATTAAGGGGAGTGTATAATTCTGCCCCGGCGAATTGACGGGTGAGGTCAGAACACAGACCGTTGACGGTGAGCCTTACTTTGTAGGTAAGGACGTGGCTGAGATTCTCGGGTACAGTAGACCAGACCACGCAATTACAGCACACGTTGATGATGAAGATAAGAATACCGTAACGATTCGTGACGGAAAAGGAAATCCAAATCAGACTGTTATCAACGAAAGCGGACTTTACCCATTTTGGTACAACCTTCATGTAGATGAAGAAAAAAAGGACGCCCCGATTCATGGCGACCTTGGAGGGATATTTTATTATATTCAAAATAGACCTGATAGTTATACAATTGAAGACCCTGCTGCAAGAGCAAGACGTTGGGCAGAAGAATATGAGGAAAAGAAAGCACTTGAAGCTAAAATAGAAGAGCAGAAATCGTTAGTTGAATACGCAGAACATAT